>JAEEUW010000125.1 GCA_016290665.1 Clostridiaceae bacterium
ACGCCGAAGATGGCGCTGACCGCCGCGGAATATCTCGCGTTCGAAAAGAATATGCACGTGCTGGTCATCCTGACCGACATCACGAACTACGCCGACGCGCTGCGCGAAGTGTCCGCCGCCCGCAAAGAGGTCCCCGGCCGCCGCGGCTACCCCGGCTATATGTATACCGACCTCGCCTCGATCTATGAGCGCGCGGGCCGCCAGCGCGGCAAGACGGGCTCGATCACGATGATCCCGATCCTGACGATGCCGGAAGACGACAAGACCCACCCGATCCCGGACCTCACCGGCTACATCACCGAGGGCCAGATCATCCTGTCGCGCGAGCTGCACCGCAAGAGCATCACGCCGCCGATCGACGTGCTGCCGTCGCTGTCGCGTCTGAAGGATAAGGGCATCGGCGAGGGCAAGACCCGCGCCGACCATTCCGGCACGATGAACCAGTTGTTTTCGGCCTATGCCCGCGGCAAGGATGCCAAGGAGCTGATGGTCATTCTCGGCGAAGCCGCCCTGACCGATATGGATAAGCTCTATGCCAAGTTTGCCGACGCGTTCGAAAAGATCTACGTTTCGCAGGGCTTCGACTGCAACCGGCCGATCGAAGAGACGCTCGACATCGGCTGGAAGCTGCTTTCCATCCTGCCGCGCAGCGAACTGAAACGTATCAGCGACAAGTTCCTCGATCAATACTATATTGAAAAGTAGGTGATACCATGGCGGTCATGAACGTCAACCCGACGCGGATGGAGCTGACGAACCTCAAACGCAAGCTCGTTACCGCCAGACGGGGTCACAAGCTGCTCAAGGACAAGCGCGACGAGCTAATGCGCCGCTTTTTGGAGCTGGTGCGCGAAAACAAGGCCCTGCGCCTCAAGGTGGAGGCCGGCATCAAGCGCGCCAACGGCCACATGGCGCTGGCCCGCAGCGTGATGAGCGACGAGGCGCTTTCCGTGGCGCTGATGATGCCCGCGCAGAAGATGGAGCTCGACGTGCAGGAGAAGAACATCATGAGCGTGATCGTGCCGCAGTTCCGCGCCGAAGTGAAGGCCGCGAAGGACGGCGAGATCTATTCCTACGGCTACGCCTTCACCTCCTGCGATCTGGACGACGCCGTGCTGGCGCTCTCCGAGATTATGCCCGACCTGCTGAAGCTGGCCGAGATCGAAAAGACCTGCCAGTTGCTTGCCGGCGAGATTGAAAAAACGCGCCGCCGCGTCAATGCGCTCGAGCACGTGATGATCCCGCAGTATGAGGACACGATCAAGTATATCACCATGAAGCTCGACGAAGCCGAGCGTTCCTCCACCACGCGGCTGATGAAGGTCAAGGATATGATGCTGCAGGAAGCGCATCATTATCAGTAAGCAGGGGACAGGAAGCCCGGAATCAGACAGGATTCCGAACAGAAAGGAAAACAATCATGAAACGTGTTGTGCAGGGTCTGTGCCTTCTGCTTGTCCTGCTGCTGCTTGCGGGCTGCGTCGGCGGGCCGAAGGGCGAAGAGACCGTCCGCGGTTCGTTCCGCACCTATACGAAGCTGAGCGACGGCACCTGGGAATGCGAGGGCCACATCTACAAACACCGGCTGGAGATCACCGGCCGGATGCCCAACGCCGCCGCCGATTCCACCTTCGTCTACCTCAGCAATCTCGACGAGATCCCCTTCGAGCGCGCCTATCTGGCCGCCGGCGTCAGCAGCTCGACGGACGATTATTTTTCGCCCGAGGACGCGATCCTTGTTGAGATGTCAACCGCTCAGCCTGATTCCTGAATGATCATGGAAAAGCCCGTCACTTTGGCGGACTTTTGTTGAAGAAAGAGGGAAATGGAAATGTCTTTCGGCTGGATCAATCTGGTCAACGCCGCGTTTGTCGTCGATCTGATCGTGATGAGCGCGCTCGGCCAAAAGAAAAGCGGCCTGCCGCCGATGCAGAGCCGCCGCAAAGTGCTGAACCTGTTTGAACAGGTCGGCCGCTATAGCTGCATGGCGCTGATGGTGCTGCCGCTGGCCCCCGGCCTCGAGTTCGGCTTTGCCTCCTCCGGCGCCATGGTCGTCTGGCTGCTTTCGTCGCTGGCGCTGCTGGCGGTCTATACGCTGCTTTGGACGCAGGCGAAAAAGGGCGGTTGGGTGCTGTATGGCCTTGCCATTGTGCCCGCCCTGCTGTTCTTGTGCTGCGGCGTTCTGCTGCGCCACTGGGCGCTCGTTGCCGCGGCGGTGCTGTTCGGCGTGAGCCACACGCTGATCGTGCGCGAAACGCTGGAAAGGGGAGAGACGCCGTGACCGTAACGATCCGGCCCGTTGAGCCGCGCGACAACGCGGGCGTGGAAGCGCTGATCCGCACCTGCCTCATCGAGTTCGGCGCAAACCACGCCGGCACTGCCTGGGCGGACCCCGATCTCGACCGCTATTCCGAGGTCTACTCTGCGCCGAACAGCTGCTACTGGGTCGCGGTGGACGCCGACGATACCGTAGTCGGCGGCGTCGGGATCGGCCCGCTGCCGGGCACGCCGGGAGTCTGCGAGCTGCAAAAGATGTACTGTCTGCCCCAGACGCGCGGCACGGGCGTGGCGCACCGGCTGATGCGGCTTGCGCTCTCGTTTGCTGCGCAGCACTATGACCGGTGTTATCTTGAAACGCTTTCCAACATGACCGCGGCGCAGCGGTTCTATGAAAAATACGGGTTTTGCCGGGTGGCGCAGCCGCCCGCGTCGACGCCGCATTTTGCCTGCGACGTGCGCTATCTGAAAGACCTGCGTGAAGAAAAGAAGGTGCAAACGCCGTGAAACAACGTCTCAACGGCAATCAGATCAAGCTGATCGCCATCCTTGCCATGACGGTCGACCATCTGACCTGGATGTTCTTCCCGGGCACACAGGCGGTGTGGTATGTGGCGCTGCTGCATATTATCGGCAGACTGACGGCGCCCATCATGTGGTTCTTTATCGCGGAGGGCTGCCACTACACGCGTGACATCAAAAAATACATCGGAAGACTGTTCCTGTTTGCGTTCGTTTCCCATTTTGCCTATAACTTTGCCTTCGGCATTCCGCTGCTGCCGCTCAAAACCGGTGTGTTCAACCAGACGAGCGTGATGTGGTCGCTGGCGTGGGCCGTTGTTCTGGTCGCCATCCTGAAGAACGAGCGTTTGCCGGCCTGGGCAAAATATGCCGCCATCCCGGTCGTCTGTCTGGTGTCTTTCCCGTCAGACTGGTCCTGTATTGCCGTGATGTGTCCGGTCTTCCTGTATCTGCACCGCGGCAATTTCAAAAAGCAGGCGGCGGATATCGTGCTGTGGTCGTTTCTCTATGCCGCCGTTTACTTTCTCTTTTTGGACAAGCTTTACGGCGCTTTGCAGATGTTCACCTTCCTGACCGTTCCGATCCTTGCGCAATACAACGGCGAACGCGGCAAATGGAAGGGCATGAAATGGTTTTTCTATCTTTATTATCCCGCCCATCTGGTCGTTGTCGGTCTGCTGCGCCTTAGTCTGCAGGGCAACGTGCCAATCATTTTCAACTAAGAGGTTCCCCAATGAAAAAAATCCTTTATCTCACTGATCTCAACTATCCCGCCAAGGGCAGAAACTACGGCGAGGAGGATATCTTCCTCACCGGCGCGCTCAATGATTCGTTTGACCTTGCGCTCTGCCACCCGAAGAACGCCGCCGCCTTTGAAGACGACGCGGACCTGATCGTGTTCCGCAACACCGGCAGCGTGCTCGGGTATCAGGAAATCTACGACGCCTTTGTGCAGCGTGTGAAGCAAAAGGGGCTTTGCACGTTCAACGAGTTCTGCGGCAAGGCGGATATGTGCGGCAAGCAGTATCTGCTCGATCTGACCGCGGCGGGCTTTCCCGTGATCCCGACAGTGGACAGCGTCGACCGGCTCGGCCGGCTGCCTGAATGCGAAACCTATGTCACCAAGCCAAAAAACGGCGCGGACTCCATCGGCCTTCGCTTTCTCAACAGGAAATCGCTGCTGCGGCTGCCGCCGGAGCGAGGCGAAACGCTGATTCAGCCCGCAATTGACTTTGTCTATGAAGTGTCTTTCTATTTTATCAACGACAAGCTGGAATACGCCCTTTATGCGCCCGACAGGGAAAAACGCTGGAAGCTGGAGCGCTACAGCCCGAGCGACGCGGACAGGACCTTTGCTTCTTCGTTCATCCGCTGGAACAGCATCCGCAAGGGGATCCAGCGCGTGGACGCCTGCCGCACAAAGCAGGGCGATCTGCTGCT
>JAEEUW010000042.1 GCA_016290665.1 Clostridiaceae bacterium
CAGCCGCAGCTTGCGCTGCAGCAGCGTGGTGGACGCCTGCTGGGTTTCCACAACCACTTCGATGGCCGCGTCGATCATGACGTCGCCACCGTCTTCCGCGTCGTCGCCCGCAGAGGCGAGGGCGTTCTTTTTCTTTTCGGCGGTCGCCTGACGCTCGATCTCTTCCATGATCTCGTCGTCATATTCCACCTCGGCCTGCGTCTTGATGAAATCGACGATGTTTTCGATCTCTTCCTCCGAGACGTAGGCGCCCTGAATGCGCACGGGCTTGCTGTTGCCGATCGGGCTGAAGAGCATATCGCCGTTGCCGAGCAGCTTTTCGGCGCCCACGGCGTCGAGAATCGTGCGCGAGTCGACCTGGCTGGACACCGAAAGCGACAAACGCGAGGGAATGTTCGCCTTGATGATGCCCGTGATGACGTCGACCGAGGGACGCTGGGTGGCGACCACGAGGTGCATGCCCGCGGCGCGCGCCTTCTGCGCCAGACGGCAGATGGAATCTTCCACTTCCTTGGGCGAAATCATCATCAGATCGTTCAGCTCGTCGATGAAGATCACGATCTGCGGCATGTGCTCGTATTCGGGGCGGCCGATGATGTATTTGTTGAAGCCCTTGATGTCGCGTACCCCGCACTGGGAGAAGAGCTTATAGCGGTTTTCCATTTCGCCCACGGCCCACGCGAGCGAGCCGGCGGCCTTGCGCACGTCGGAGATCACGGGCACGAGCAGATGCGGGATGCCGTTATAGACGGAGAATTCCACCTGCTTCGGGTCGATCATCAACAGCTTGACGTCATCGGGCGAGGCGTTATAGAGGATGGAGCAGACCATGCAGTTGAGGCACACGGACTTACCGGAGCCGGTGGTGCCGGCAATCAGAAGGTGCGGCATCTTGGCAAGGTCGGTGCAGTTGACGTGGCCGGTGATGTCCTTGCCGAGCGCCACGTTGAGCTTGCTGCGGCTGGACTGGAATTCGGACGAGGCGATGATCTCGCGCAGGGTGACGCTGGCGCGCGTCTGGTTGGGCACCTCGATGCCGACCGCGGATTTGTTCGGAATCGGCGCTTCGATGCGGACGCCGGAGGACGCGAGGTTCAGCGCAATGTCGTCCGCGAGGGACGTGATCTTGCTGATCTTGACGCCCGGGGCGGGCTGCAGCTCATAGCGCGTGACCGAGGGGCCGCGGCTGACGCCGATCAGCGTGGTTTCCACGCCGAAGCTCTTGAGCGTATCGACCAGCTTTTGCGAGGTCTGACGGATTTCGGCGGAAATGTCGCCGCCCTTGCTGAAATCCGGCTCCCTGAGGCAGCGGATCGGCGGCAGCACGTAGTCTTTCTTGCTGCGGCGCTTTTTGTCTTCGGGGAAGGCCAGCACTTCCTTCTGGTTCTTTTTGGCGTTGCGGTTCGCTTCCTTGACCGCTTCGTCCACCAGGCGGGAGGCCTCGTCCTGCGGCTCGGCCGCGTCGACCTCCTCAAAGCCCTCGGGCAGCACCGCGGGCGCGGCGGGCGGCTCCGGTTCGGGCGCCGGCGCCGGTTCTGGCTCAGCGGGCAGATCGGCGCCCTCCGCGGGCTCCACGAAGGTGAACAGCCGGTTCTGCGGCGTATAGGGCTTCGGGGCGCGGTAATCGCGCGGCGGACGGTCGTCCTGCAGGTCGACCTCGGTTTTGGTGAAGTCGAACATCGCGTGGCGCTTTTCCTGTTCGATGCGCAGCCGCTCCTCCTCAGAAATCACGCGCTGCGCTTCCAGCTTCTGCCGGCGCTCCAGCTCGCGCTGTTCGCGGCGGACGGTGCGCTTCTGACGGTTGCTTTCGTGCGTCGCGTCAATCTTCTCCTTGCTTTTGGTGATTGCGCTGGAAACGGAATCGCTGACGGTATCCACGCTGATGTTAAGATAAAGGATGACCGCGAGAATCAGCAGCGCAAACACGATGACAAAGCCGGCCGCCTTGCCGCAGGTGTGCAGCAGCGCGCCGCCCAGCAGAGCGCCGAGGATGCCGCCGGTCATCTGGAAGCCGTCGAAGGCGATGGAATAGCCGTCGGTCATGGCCTGCCGCAGCTGGTCGCCGTAGGTGCCGTCCGCCACGGAGAACGCGGCCAGATGGAGGATGGAGCTGCAGACCGCCGTGAGGAACACGCCGGCCAGCGACGTCACCAGAAGCGAACGCCGCAGCGAATCGGTGGCCATGCGCACGCCGATGACGAACATACAGACGTTGAACACGTAAAACGAAACGCCGAAGAACGCAAAGAACACGCCGCGGATGCGGGCCCAGACGTTGAAACCCGGGATAAACGCGACGCACAGGAACACGAGCGACAGCACAAGATAGATCAGCATGAGCAGCTTGCGGTGGCTCTCGTAATAGCTGACTGCGGGTTTGGCGTTCTTTTTGGCTTTTGCGCCGCCGCTCTTTTTGGCGGCGGGCTTCTTTTTGGCGGCGGATTTCTTCCCGGCCGCCGTTTTTTTCTTATCTGCCATAATCCCCTCTTCTTTTAAAAGACGAATGCGGAAACCGCAATAAACAGACCGAACACGATGGAATAGACGGCGAAGAACACAAAGTGCCTGCGCACGTTGTACTTGCTGATCAGATGGATCATCAGCAGGCTGCCGAGCGCGGCGCCCACGGCGGCCAGCGCGATCATGACGGGGTTCAGCACAATGCCGCCGATGATGTAGCGCACGATGCGCGTCACGTTGATGATGAACATGGAGGGCGCAAGATAGAGCAGCACCTCACGCACGATGACTCTGGGATCCACGTCGCAGATCAGCAGGCCGGTGCCGCCCACGGCCACGTTGGACACGCCGGGCAGAAGAAAGCCCAGAAGCTGATAAACCGCAAAGCGCAGCACCGCCAGCGGGCCCGACGAGCGGACCGTTTCGGCGTAACGGCGGCTTGTGTACCACACGGCGATGAACAGAAACAGGCCGGAGCCGACGCAGCACGACGCGGTGACCAGCAGATAGTTTTCCTGCAGAAGATTGGTGAAGATGTCGATCACCGGGCCCACGTTCGGAATCGGGACGAACATGACGAGCGCCGGAATCAGCGAGATCAGCAGGTTCAGAAGGATGCGGCGGTAGCTCTTTTTGGAAGCGGGATCGCCGCCCTTTTTGGTGAACACGGAATATACCAGCGCCTTGCGGTAGATGCGGCGCAGATAGCCGAACACGACCAGCGAAAACGCCGTCGCAATTACGGCGTAGTAAAAGCCCAGCAGCGCCTTGTCGTTGGTGAACGACAAGACGGACGACAGAAAGGCATAGTGGGCGCCGAAGGAAACGGGCAGCGCCGTGAACATGCCGCTGATGAGGGCGATGATCAGCATCTTGATATAATAGAGCATAACGGTTTCCTTTCTTTCGGAAGTTCAGTCGGAATCAGGCTTCTTCGGTCGGGGCGGCGGGTTCGGACGCGGGCGCTTCGGGCGCCGGTTCGGGCTGCTGCGGAAGCTCCGCGGAGCCGGTCTCCATCAGCCGCTTGAAGGCTTCGCCGTCGATCTTTTCATGCTCGATCAGATACTTTGCCAGCGTGTGGAGCTGATCTTCGTGACAGGAAAGAATCGCGTCGCAGCGGGCATAGCCGTCGTTGATGATGCGCTTGACCTCCTCGTCCACCTGTGCGGCCACGGTTTCGGAATAGGCGCGGGCGTTGGAATAATCGCGGCCGAGGAAGATCTCGTGGGTGCCGGATTCCAGCGACAGCGGGCCGATCACGTCGCTCATGCCGTAGCGGGTGACCATGTCGCGGGCGATCTGCGTGGCGCGCTCCAGATCGTTGGACGCGCCGGTGGAGATATCGCCGAGGATCAGCGCTTCGCTGACGCGGCCGCCCAGCAGCACCACGATGTCGTCGAGCATGCCGGCTCTGGAGCGGTAGGATTTGTCTTCGGTCGGCAGCGACATGGTGTAGCCGCCCGCCATCCCGCGCGGGATGATGGAGACCTGATGGACGGGATCCTGGCTTTCCAGATGGAACGTGGCAACGGCGTGGCCGGCCTCATGATAGGCGGTCAGCCGCTTTTCCTTGTCGGAAATCTTGTGGGAGCGCTTTTCGGTGCCCACAACGACCTTGATGGTCGCCTCTTCGATTTCGGCCATGGTAATGGCCTTTTTGCCGCGGCGGGCGGAAAGCAGCGCCGCTTCGTTGAGCAGGTTTTCAAGGTCGGCGCCCGTGAACCCGGCGGTGGATGCCGCAATCACGTGCAGCTTGACGTCCGGGCCGAGGGGCTTGCCTTTGGCGTGGACCTTGAGGATCTCCTCGCGGCCCTTGATGTCGGGATAGTTGACGGTGATCTGGCGGTCGAACCGGCCGGGACGCAGCAGCGCCGGGTCCAGAATGTCGGGGCGGTTCGTGGCGGCAATGATGATGACGCTTTCGTTGGCGTCAAAGCCGTCCATCTCCACCAGCATCTGGTTGAGCGTCTGCTCGCGTTCGTCGTGGCCGCCGCCCATGCCGGCGCCGCGGTGGCGGCCGACGGCGTCGATCTCGTCAATGAACAGGATGGAGGGCGCCAGCTTCTTGGCCTGAGCGAACAGGTCACGCACGCGCGACGCGCCGACGCCGACGTACATTTCAACAAAATCGGAGCCGGAAATGGAAAGGAACGGCACGTTCGCTTCGCCGGCCACGGCGCGCGCCAGCAGCGTTTTGCCGGTGCCCGGCGGGCCCACGAGCAGCACGCCCTTGGGAATGCGGGCGCCGAGCGCGCTGAACCGCGCGGGATCCTTCAGGAATTCCACGATCTCCTGCAGCTCTTCCTTTTCTTCGTCGCAGCCGGCCACGTCCTTGAAGGTCGCCTTCTTTTTGGTGTCCTTCGCGTCGGTGACGCGCGCCTTGCCGAACGAGAGCGTGCGGTTGTTTTCCATGGTGATGCTCTGGCCCATCTTGCGGTAGAAATAGAACATGGCGAACACGAAGAGGGCGCCCATCACAAGCATGGGCAGCATGGAGAACCAGAAGGAGTTGTTGCTGCCGGCCTTGTAGTCATAGCTGATCTTCGCCTCGGGGTGCTCCTCGTTATACTGCACCACGTCTTCGTGGATGTCCCGGATGAACAAGTCCACGCTGGGCAGCGCGTATTTTTGCACGGTGTTGTCGCCCTGCACCTTATAGAGCAGCGCGCCCGAGCTGAAATTCACGGTGTACTCCGTAACCTTGTGGCTGCGGAACAGATCCATGATCTCCGAATAGGTCGCTTTCTTTTCGCCGCGGCCCGAAGAGAACATGGCGATGCTGGCGATCAGGAGAATCGGAACAATCAGATAGAGCAGATTGCCCCACTTGCGTTTATCGTTCATCAATGTGTTTCCTCCTGTGCGTTCGTGTTATCGTAAACCTCCGGCTTGAGAATGCCGATGAAGGGTAAATTGCGGTATTTCTGGTCGTAGTCGAGGCCGTAGCCGACCACGAATTCGTTTTCCACGGTGGCGCCGATGTAGGTCGGCTTGATCTTCACGCTCTTATCGCGGCGCTCCGGTTTGTCAAGCAGCGTGCAGATGGTGACGGAATTCGCGCCCTTTCTGGCAAAGATATCCGACAGCTTCTGGAGCGTGCGCCCGGTGTCGAGGATGTCCTCCACGATCAGGATATCGTAGCCGTGCACGTCCTTGACCGAAAGGTCGTCGGTCACGGAAACGTTGCCGGAGCTTTCGGTGCCCGCGTGGTAGCTGGACGCGGTGATGAAATCGATCTTGCAGGGAATCGTGATGTTGCGCATCAGATCCGCCATGAAGATGACGGAGCCCTTGAGCACGCTGACGATCAGCAGATTGCGGTTCTCATAATCTCGGCTGATCTGGCTGCCCAGCCGCCGCGCGATCGCCTCCAGCTCTTCCTTGCTGAAAAACACCTTTTGAATATCCTTTAGCATGCTCATGAAAGCTCCTCCTTTTGTACGATAAGCATGGTTTTTGTCTCTTCGTCCGCGCAGAATGCGCGGTCGGCGCCGAAGCCTTCGACCCAGGCGACGTTGCCGCCGCAGCAAAGCACAGCCGTTTTTGCGCGCGCCTCGGGGGAAAGTCCGGCTTCGTTGAACAGTTTTTTGAACGATTTGCTCCCCTGCCGCTTCGGCGCGGCGAACCGGTCGCCGGGCAGACGGGTGCGCAAAACCAGGTCGCCCTGCAGCTTTTCGGCGTCCAGCCGCAAACAGGCGGGCGTCGGGTCGTCGTTTGCCGCTTCGCGCAGCCGATAGACGCCCCAGGGGGTCCGAAATACGCCGTCCCGCGCCGGAACGCAGTAGGGCTCAAAGTGTTCCGGCTGTTTCGTTTCCAGCGAAACAAGGCCGTTTTTGACGCGGAAAAAGCGGTCGGACGTCAGCGAAACGCGGCCGGCGCCGGCCTTGACCGCCGCGGCGCAAAGCGCAACGTGGCGCGCCTCCGGCGGCTTTGTCATCCATCCGGAAAGCAGCTGCGCCGTACATTCCGAAAGCAGCGCGTCGTGCAGCGAAGCGAGGACTGCGGCGTTCCAGCCGCCGGGCAGCCGCGCGTCAAGAAGCGCCTTTTCCGCCTGCTGCGCCATATAGTCCTGCCGCGCGGCGGCAAGATCGAGAAACCGCGCCCAGCTCGCTTCAAACCCGGGAAGGATCCCGCGCAGCGGCTCCAGCACCCGGTGGCGCAGCGCGTTGCGGGTATAGTCGTCGGCGGCGTTGGTTGCGTCGGTGACAAAGCGAAGGCCGTTTTCGCGCGCGTAAGCTTCGACCTCGGCGCGGGTGCAGTCGATCAGCGGACGGATTACCCTGCCGCGCACCGGCGGAATGCCGGCGGCGCCCTTCAGCCCCGTGCCGCGCGCCAGATGGAACAGCGAGGTTTCGATCCGGTCCGAGCGCGTGTGCGCCACGGCGATGCGGTCGCAGCCCGTTGCCGCAAAGGCGGCATAGCGGGCCATGCGGCCGGCCTCCTCCGCGCCGACGCCCTGTGCGCGGCACAGCGCGGGCACGTCGGCGTTCACCACGGCGCAGGGCACGCCGTAACGGCTGCACAGGTCCTCCACAAACCGCGCGTCCGCGTCGGCCTGCGCGCCGCGCAGACCGTGGTTGACGTGGACGACCTGCAGCGTATAGCCGAACTGCGGCCGGAGCTGCACCAGAAGATGCAGCAGGCTCACGGAATCGACCCCGCCGGAAACCCCGACGCAGACCGACGCCGCGCCCCGCAGCATGTCGTAGCGCGCGATGGTTTCCAGCGCCTTACATGTCATTGCGCATCGTCTCCAGGTTGGAGAACAGCGTATAGTCGCTGTTCCAGGCAACCTTCACGGTGTTGGTCGGACCGTGGCGGTTTTTGGCGATGATGAACTCCGCCTCGTTGATGGCGGGCTTGTCCTCTTCGGGAACGTCGTCGCCATCGTCGGTGTAGTATTCCTTGCGGTAGAGCATGATGACGATATCGGCGTCCTGCTCGATGGAGCCGGATTCACGCAGGTCGGAAAGCTGCGGCTTGTGGGAGCGGCCGCGCCCCTCGGTCGTACGCGAAAGCTGGGCCAGCACCACCACGGGGACGTTGAGGTCCTTGGCCATCAGCTTGAGGTTGCGGGTGATTTCGGAGACCTCCTGCACGCGGTTTTCCACGCGCTGGCCGCTTTTCATCAGCTGCAGGTAATCGACGAACACGGCGTCCACGTCGCGCAGACGGCGGATGCGCGATTTCATTTCGGGCACCGTCATGTTGGACGTGTCGTCGAAATAGAGCTCGCAGTTGGAAAGCAGAGAGGTGGCCGTGGCCAGCCGCGCCCATTCGTCGGGCGTGATGTTACCGGTGCGCATCTTGGTGCTTTCCACCCGCGCCTCGGTGGCCAGCACGCGCTGCGCGAGCTGCTCCTTGGTCATTTCCAGGGAAAAGAACACGACCTTCTTTTTGCCCATCATGGCGGTGTTGCGCGCCATGTTGAGCGCAAGGCTCGTTTTACCCATGGCCGGGCGGGCGCCGATGATGACAAGGTCCGATTTGTTGAGGCCGGTGATGCTGCGGTCCAGATCGGTGAAGCCCGTGGTGTAGCCCTTATACTGGTCGCTGTCGGCCGAAGAGAGCTTTTGCAGCTTGTCATAGACCTCGTTGACGATAATGTCGCGGATCAGCGTGGGGCCGTGGGTCACCTTGCCCTGACGGATGTCATAGATCTTCTGCTCCGCGGAATCGAGCAGCAGGTCGGCTTCGTTTTCGGCGCCGGAGGCGTCTTCAATGATCTGCTTCGAGACGTTGATCAGCGTGCGGATGTAATACTTTTCCTTGACGATCCGGCAATAGCTTTCCACGTTCTGGGTGGAGGGCACGGACTGCGCCAGCTGATAGAGATAGTTCTTGCCGCCGGCGTCGTCATAGACGTTGGCGGTCTTCAGCTTTTCCAGCACCACAAGCGGATCGACTTTGCCCCCGAGGGCGTCGATCTCCTGCATGATATTGAAAATGGCCTTGTGCTGCGGTAGATAGAAGTGGTCGCTTTTGAGCAGAATCAGCACCTGCGTGATGCAGTCCGGCTCCGTCAGCACGCAGCCGAGAACGGCCTGCTCCGCTTCAAGGCTGTAGGGCAGCTGAACGTCGTCGAGCGAGACGATCGTCTGATTGTTCGGCATATTATTCACCAACCATTACATAAAGCTGTGTGCTGACACCGGGATACAGCTTCACTTCAAATTCATAAGTCCCGAATTGTTTGATCTCTTCCACGGTGATCTTGCGCTTGTCCACGTTCACGTCGAAGACGGTTTTCAGCGTTTCGGCAATCTCCTTTGCCGTCACGGAGCCAAACAGCTTGCCGTTCTGGCCCGCCTTGGCGGAAATGCGGATCGTTTTGCCTTCCATCTTTTCGGCGGCCGCTTTGGCGGCGGCGGTCTCGGTCTTGATGCGGTAGCGCTCGGCGTCTTCCTTGTTCTTCAGCTCGCTCATCGCCTGCGCGTTCGCTTCGGCGGCAAGGCCCTTCGGGAACAGGAAGTTCCGGGCGTAGCCGTCGGAGGCGTTGACGAGCTGGCCTTTTTTGCCGAGGCCTTTGACGTCCTGCTTCAGAATCACTTTCATGGTTATGACCCCCTTGTTGAAATATCCAGAATCGAATCGATCGCCTGTTTGAGTTTCTGCATCGCTTCGTCAAACTTGAGCGGACCCAGCTGCGCCGCGGCCATGGTCTGGTGACCGCCGCCGCCCAGCGCCTCCATCACGAGCTGCACGTTCATTTCGCCGAACGAGCGCGCCGAAACGTGATAGGCGCCGCCCAGACGGAACAGCACGAACGAGGCCTTGACGTTTTCGATACCGAGCATCTCGTCCGCCGCCTGCGACGTAATCAGCCGTTCGTTGGCGCATTCCTGGGTCAGCGTGGAGATGGCGCAGACCTCGCGGTAGCGCACGGCGGAATCGATGATCTTGTTGCGCGCGCGGAAAATGTCCATATCGGTGGAAAACAGCTTTTTGCCTTCCACGGTGTTGGCCCCGCGCGAGCGGAGATAGGCCGCCGCCTCAAAGGTTCGCACGCCGGCGCGCAGCACGAAGTTGCGCGTGTCGAGCATGATGCCGGCAAAAAGCGCCAGCGCGGAAACCGGGTCGAGAATCGGCTTTTTGTCCATATACTGCGCCAGCTCCGTCACCATTTCGCTGGCGGAGGAGGCGTTCGGAATGTGGTAGAACACCACGGTGTTTTCAATAAACTGCACCGACTTGCGGTGGTGGTCGATTACGATCACCTGCCCGGCGCGGTCCACCAGCGGCGGACATTCGGTGAAGTCCTGCTTGTGGGTGTCGGTCACGAACAGCAGGCTGTGCTCCCCTGCCGTGAGCAGCGCCTTTTCCGGGGAAATGAAGGCGTCGGGATAGCCGCCCTGCTCGAAGACCTCCACCAGCGGCAGCGACAGCGTGGTAGCTCTGTCGACCACGATCTGCGCCTTTTTGCCGTAGAACTGCGCAATCTTGTAAAGGCCGATGGCCGAGCCGATGGCGTCGTAATCGGAAAAGCGGTGACCCATGATGAAGATCTGGTCGCTCTCCTGCACGATGGAGGCGATGGTCTTGGCGATCAGGCGGGTCTTGGCCTTGTTCTTGCGCTCAAAGCCCGCCGAAACGCCGCCGTAGAACTGATACTGCGCCTCGTGGCGGATGGCGGCCTGATCGCCGCCGCGGCTCTGGGCCATGTCGAGCGACTGGCGCGCGGCGTTGTTGGATTCCAGAAAGCCGTTTTCGCGGCCCACGCCGATGGAAAGCGTCAGATCGGTCTGCTTGCCGTCGTAGGTGAAGTCGCGCACGCGGTCGAGGATGCTGAACTTGTCGGCGATCATGCGCTGCAGTGCCTTTTCCTCCACCACAATCAGCATCCGGTCGGTGGCGACCCGGCGGCACAAAGCGCCGTAGGACGCGGCCCAGTCGTCGATCATCTGTTCGATCATGGAGGAGATGGCGGCGCATTCGCTCTCTTTGAACGTCTGCAGCAGCTCGTCGGCGTTGTCGACCACCGTGAGCATCACGCTCGGGCGCGAATCGTAATAGGCGCGTTCGGTCTGGCGCAGGGCCGTCTCGTCAAAGAAATAGAGCAGATACAGCGTGTCGTCTTCCAGCGGCACTTCGCTCGAATAGACGGCGAAGAACTGGTCGCCCACGCGGATGCGGAAGCCGCTGCCCTCAAAGAGCTTTTCCAGGCTGTCGCGCCGCAGCAGCTGCTTCAGACTGCACGATCCGGTCTTTTTGTCGATGCCGAACGCGCGTTCAAACGCCTCGTTGAGCCAGAGGATACCGCCGGCGCTGTCGGTGACGCAGCAGGCCACGCGCAGCGTACTGAAAGCCTTGCCCTTTTCATAATCGAGCTCGTCGGCAACCGTGCCGATCTGGTAAAGCAGGCGCTGCTTGATCCGCTTGTGATAGAGGAACGCGGCAAGGAAGAGCGCGACGAACACACCCGCCATGACGCAGGCGAGCACTTTGCTGTAGCGCAGGCAGAGCCCGGCGAACACCAGACCCGCCAAAAACGTCAGAAGGGCGACGTCCATGCTTTTCCATAGCTTTTTCATCAGTCAATCTCCAGAAACAGCGGTAATATCATGGGACTGCGTTTGGTGCGTTCATAGACCAGCCGCGAAACGTCGTCGCGCAGGCGGTTCTTGATCGCGCTGTATTCGCGGATGTTGCGGTCGTAGCATTTGATCAGCGTTTTTTCCGCGGTGCGCTTCACTTCGTCGATCAGGTCTTCCGATTCCTTCACATAGACGAATCCGCGCGTGACCACGTCGGGTCCGCTGGTCAGATAGCCGGTCGTGTGGTCGATGCCGGCGGCGATGATAATGATGCCGTCCTCGGCCAGATGCTTGCGGTCGCGGATGACCACCGAGCCGACGTCGCCCACGCCGCTGCCGTCCACAAAGACCTGTCCGGCGGGCACGCTGCCGTTCTTTTTGAGCTTGTCGGGCGTCAGCTCCACCTGCACGCCGTTATCGACGATCAGGATATTCTGCGGCTCCATGCCGACCGCTCTGGCCAGCGCCGCGTGCTTTTGCAGGTGCTTTTGCTCGCCGTGGACGGGAATGAAGAACTTCGGCCTGATCAGCGCGAGCATGAGCTTGAGCTCCTCCTGACAGGCGTGGCCCGAAACGTGGACCTCATACATACGTTCATAGACCACCTCGGCGCCGAGCTTCATCAGCTCGTTGACCACGCGGCCCACGGTTTTTTCGTTGCCGGGAATCGGCGTGGCCGAGATGATGACGTAATCGTTCGGCGTAATCATGACCTTGCGGTGGTCGGAAAGCGCCATACGCGTCAGGGCGGACATCGGCTCGCCCTGGCTGCCGGTGGTAATCAGCACCAGCTCCTTCGGCGTGTAGCGGTGAATCAGATCCAGCGGGATCAGCACCTCGTCGGGCACCTTGAGATAGCCCAGTTCGCGGCCGACCGCAACCACGTTTTCAAGGCTGCGCCCCGAAAGCGCGACCTTGCGGCCCTCCTTCTGCGCCACGTCGATGATCTGCTGCACGCGATGGATGTTCGAAGCGAACGTGGCGATGATGATCCGCCGGTCGCCCGCGTTTTTGAACAGGCGCTCAAACGATTCGCCCACCTTGCGCTCGCTCTGGGTGAAGCCCGGGCGCTCCGCGTTGGTGGAATCGGCCAGCATGCACAGCACGCCTTCCCGTCCGAGCTGACCGAAGCGGGCAAGGTCGATCATGCCGCCGTCGATCGGCGTGGCGTCGATTTTGAAATCGCCCGTATGGATCACGGTGCCCGCGCCGCAGCGGATGGCAAAGCCGACCGCGTCGGGGATGGAATGGTTCACATGGATGAATTCCACGTCAAAGCCGCCGAGCGTCACGTGTTCGCCGGGCGAGACCTCGTTGAGCCGCGCGGAGGAAAGCAGCTTGTGCTCTTCCAGCTTGCCCTTGATCAGGCCGACCGTCAGCCGCGTGGCATAGACCGGCACGTTGATTTCTTTCAGCAGATAAGCCAGCGACCCGATGTGGTCCTCGTGGCCGTGGGTAATCACCACGCCGCGCAGCTTGTCGGCGTTTTCTTTGATATAGGTGAAATCGGGAATCACCAGATCGATCCCGAGCATATCTTCATCGGGGAACGCGAGACCGCTGTCGACGATAATCATATCGTTTTCATATTCGAACACGGTCATATTCTTGCCGACCTCGTTGATGCCGCCGAGGAAGGAGATGCGCAGCGGCCGGGCCTTGGGCGCTCTGCGCTGCTTCTGGCGGCGTCCGGTCTGGCGGCCGCCCGTCTGGTAATGGAACGGCAGGCTCTGGGCGGGCTGGTTCTTCTTGGGCCGTTTATACTTCGTCGGTTTGCTGCCCGCGGCGTAATTGGGTTTCGGCTGCTGTTTATGGCTCTGCTTTGAAAGCGCGTTCATGCTTTTATCCAGCCTTGACTTGTTGCTTTTTTCGCTCATAAAAGATTCATCAACACTCCTTTACACTATAGTAATATCTTTATGTACGAATAATACACCAATATAATTTGTCATTATATCATACTATGTTTTGCCCGTTCTGTCAAGAACAGGCGGCAAAAACGGACCCCCTGGCAGGAAAAATATTCCCTGATTCAAAATTATTGCCGCTTTTCTCTTGCATCAATCAGGCCGGTATGTTAAAATCTGTTCGGTGATAGTATGAAACAAGTGACAATCTATACGGACGGCGCCTGCTCGGGCAATCCCGGCGCCGGCGGCTGGGGCGCGATCCTCGACTACAACGGCAAGCGAAAGGAGCTCAGCGGCGCCGAGGCGCAGACCACCAACAACCGCATGGAGCTGACCGCCGTGATCGAAGGTCTGCGTGCGCTCAAAGAGCCCTGCAGCGTGCTCGTGGTAACCGATTCGCAGTATGTGGTGAACAGCATTGAAAAAGGCTGGGCCAAAAGCTGGAAAGCGAACGGCTGGCGCAAAAAAGACAGAAAGCCGGCGCTCAACCCCGAGCTGTGGGACGCGCTGCTGGATCTTTTGGAGCAGCATGAGGTCCGCTTTCAGTGGATCCGCGGACACGACGGCCACCCCGAGAACGAGCGCTGCGACGCGCTGGCTGTCGCCGGCTGGATGAAGCTCAGGGAGCAGGAGGAGCCGTGATCCCCCCCTGCTCTTTTTTATTGCAAAAAACAAAGCCAACCGTGAAAGGGCGCACGCCGCAAGGAAGCGTCGGTTTTTGAAGGCAAAATTGTCCGGCACCCGCAAAGCAAACTGTTTTTCGTGAGAACAAAGCACAAAATCCGCCCAAGGCTGACGCCTTGGGCGGATTCTTCATGCAGTTGTCGCGCAAAAGAGCCGCTTTGCGGGCGGCTCTTCCTTACGGAGTGTGCCCCGGGTGGGCTGTTGTTATTGTGTGCGGTCAGCGCCAGGAAACGATCTGGCAGATCAGATGATAGAAGAAGTGGAACGCAGTCAGGAACCAGCCGGCCACGGGAATGCCGCGGTACTGCTCCCAGAACGGGCACAGATTGCAGCGGAACGAGCCGTCCATATTGCGGCCGCAGCCGTCGCAGACGCCGTCACGGTTATCGTCAACGTGCTGGTGGACGCCGGTCTTGCCGCCGCAGACGTCGCACTTCTCGTCGCCGTTCCAGTCGGTGTGCTGGTGGCCCGGCATCGGATTATGGCAGACGTCGCAGATCTCGTCGCGGTTCGCGTCAACGTGTGCGGTCTGCGGAATCACTTCGTTCTTGGTATGGGAAGCATCACGCTTGCAGGTATAGAGCATGACGCCCGGATGCGCGCAGTTCCCTTCCGTGATGACCCTGCCGTCGTCCCAATCGTGGCCGAGCGCTCCCTGCTCGCCGTTCTTGGTGAAGTGAACGCCGCAGGTGGTGCAGGTGATCTCCAGCTGGGAGGCCTGTTCGCAGGTTGCCGGATGCAGCGTCCAGGTGCCGGTGTGGTCTTCGGCGCGGTAGTAGCCTCTCACAACCGTATCCTCCGTAATTGCATTGAGGTTGACTGCCGGAGCTGCAAGTTCGGCTTCCTCATTTGCAGGAACGGTATTGCTGATCCACTTGTCAAACACATAGTGCTTTTCGTGACCGTTCACGCCGTACATCTGCGTCACGTTGGGAGCGATCACGCCCTCGCCCTTGACGACCGTTTTCGTCAGCGTGGTGGTGAGCCAGTTGAAGGTAACGTTGAAATGGATCAGTGCGCTGTCCTGAATCGCGTTGGTGTAACCGCCGTGGCCGTCGGAATACAGGATCTGATCGAGAATGGCGCGGATCGCGGCAACCTCGTCGTCGATCGTCTGCTGCTGATCGGCAGTCAGTTCACGCGACAGCGGATGGGCAACCTTACCGTTGACCGCAGTGATCAGCTCTTCGCTGAGGCTGTTGAAGTTCGGGTTCGCTTTCACCGTCTGAAGCTTCGCAAACAGGGCGTCATAGATTGTATAGTCTGCAAGATCGGTGGAGGGTGTTGTAGTGTAGGAATAGCCACACAGGTCGCAGGTGTGGATCACTGCGTTGCCTTCACCCGGGGTGTCTGTAAAGGTGCAGTTTTCGGTTGCGCTGTAATCGCAATTTGCGCAGGTCACCGCATGCGTACCGTTGTTATTGGAAGCGTAGGCGTAGGCGTGAGCGATCGGATCGCCATTGGTGAAGGTATGCTCATCGTTCGCTTCCACAGCACCGCAGACCGAGCAGGAGTAGTAATACACCGCCGCCGATGTGCAGGTCGCCGCAGATTTCAGCGCTTCTGCCTTTACGGTTTCTGCCGTGTAGGTGTGCGCAATCGGATTGCCGTCTGTGAAGGTATGCTCATCGTCGGATTCCACAGCGCCGCAAACCGAGCAGGAGTAGTAATACACCGCCGCCGATGTGCAGGTTGCGGCTTTCTTCAGCGCTTCTGCTTTCACGGTTGCAGCCGTATAAGTGTGCGCAATCGGATCGCCATTGGTGAAGGTATGCTCATCGTTGGCTTCCACTGCGCCGCAAACAGAGCAGGAGTAGTAATACTCTGCCGGAGCTGTGCAGGTTGCGCCCTTCTTCAGCGCTGCTTCCTTCACGGTTGCTGCTGTGTAGGTATGCGCAATCGGATCGCCGTCTGTGAAGGTATGCTCATCGTTCGCTTCCACAGCACCGCAGACCGAGCAGGAGTAGTAATACTCTGCCGGAGCTGTGCAGGTTGCGCCCTTCTTCAGCGCTTCTTCTTTCACGGTTGCTGCCGTGTAGGTGTGTTCACCCGTTGCCGGAATCTCGGTGTTCAAGCTCCGCGTCACTTCGCAGCCGGTGCATTTCTCATGCTTCACACCCGCTGTACCGCAGGTTGCCGGTGTATCAACGACCCAATCAAACGTATGCGGCGTAGCATCATATGCTGCCTTTACGATGGTTTCCGGCTGGCTGATGCAGCTGTAATCATTGTCCCAATGGGGATTGGTGTAGTGGTTTGTTGTGTCGTTTGCTTTTGCCGGAATCCCGGGCACACTGCCGGCGGGAACGCCCTCGCCGTACTTAATGCCGGGAATCGTGATGATCGGTGTGCCGTCTTCTTTCTGGAAGATTACGTCGCCCGTCTTCTTCACGAGGTTGATCTGGCTGAACGCCTGGGCGGCTGTCTTCGCGGCGTTGCCGGCAAAGCTTGCGCCGTGCAGCGCAGCAGTATCGGCTGAAATGTTATCGCCGACATAGCTGAACGTATCGGGCGCGGCTTTTGCAACCATGGCAAGAGCAACCTTTGCCTGCGCAACGGATTCATCCGTATACCAACTGCCGTGTGCCTGAAGCTCATTAAAGACGTCGATTGCCTTATATGTGCCGGAAACACCATTGATCACAGCCGTTGCACCGGTATTCATGATGGTGTAAACCGGCTTGTAGTTGATGACGTAGTAATCGGAGGTTGTTCCGATCTCAGCGTTTTCATAATGGCGACTGCCCCACTCGCGATAACTACCGTACTCCTGGAAGGAAATATTCTGAGCGCGATCAAAGCCGTCTTCCGTGTTGCCGGTGCCAAGGTAATGCAGCTTGTTATACCAGAAGCGAGACGTCTGTGTATTTGTCTGCTGCGCATCGTCGCCGGTTCTTAAATTTTTACATTCTGTCGGGTCAACACCTACGTCACCACTGTTTCGATAGGAAAAATGATAGTGATCGCCATCGTTGAGGTTTTGGCCGGCAAAGTTGTTCCAACGTGAATCTCCGCCGCCGTCCATGTAACCGATCCAGTTGGATTGTAATCCCATGATTGTACCGTTGGATTTGACAGCATGAATCACCTGCTCATGGCTGCCGTTTGCAAGCGTTTCAATCTCGATGGGAGAACTCGTCTCATTGGTTCCATCATAAACCAGCACGACCTGCGTGGACGGCGTGACAATTTTGTTCTTCATGTAGAACTTATCCTTGGCGTCCGTAAACTGCGTTTCGTTCTTTGCATAGATGATGTTGGAATAGAAATCGTGCCCGATCGCTTCGTTCGGCATACGGATCTCCGCCATAAACGGATCGCTCCTTGTCAGCGGATCCGTGCTGGATTCAAGCGTGCTGTTGAAGTACGATTCAGCGTCGGCAACTTTGGTATCATAGGCGCTCTTTGCCGTGCCCTTCCAGATGCAAAGGTTATAGATGTAGGCATTAAGATCTGTGTCATTCCAGCGGGAACGGCCGATATAATTGTTCTGATAAGTCGAAACCTCATTCAAGAATTGCGTCAGATAAGTCTCGCTATCGTCATCACAGGCAGCATCGTAATGTATACCGTCAATGTAATAGTCGATCTTCGTCTTGGTGATGGAGATCGTAATGTCATAGGTTCTGCCAACCTGGAACGCGGGACCATTTTGCGGATAGGCGTTGATATGTTCGTCGCCACTGAAATAACCGATCACCGGGATTTTCGAACTGCTGCCAATATGTGAGGGGTTCGCCGAAATATAGAGGTGCTTTTCCTTGTTGCTTGCGTCATTCAGGCCAAAAGAGAGGATATGACGATAATTTTCACTCTGTAACGGCGTGTAGACATAAGAAACCGTCAGGCCGGTGTCAGCAGTGACTTGATTAAAAATGTTAGTATTGTTAATTGTTAGATAAGTTTTGACATAACTGGATGCATCCGACTGAGAAATAGGGGATTCATCATGAACCCAGCCGAGGCCGCTGCTGTTATCCGTCACGGCGTCGTACCACGGATTGGTCGTGGAAAAATACTGACCAAGCAATGTCAGACCGTCCCCATCCGCCGCGAACGAGATCACGCCAAACGCCGCGGTGAAGCAGCTCAAGGCCATCACCACGCTCAAAAGCACGGCCAGACCGCGCCGCAGGTTTTTGTTCGTGTGTTGTTTCATAGAGATTCCTCCTTCAAGGTATCTATTTATTCACAAATATCATACAATAAAAGCACAAAAAAATCTATGCATCAACAATCCATAATTTCGGCCTCTGCTTTGTGCATTTTAGACAAGGCGCGCCGCACGGATTCGGGCATTTTGCAGCGTTATTCCCGCCGTGTGAACGAAGTGTGAAGACCACCTCATCCGTCTTCGTGCCTGTGGCACGAATCCACCTTCCCCGCCGGCGGGGAAGGCAAGGCTGCTTTCTTTTACGTATATCCTAACAAATAGGATGATTCAACGAAGAGGCAGAAACGCGCTGTATGAATTAACGGAAACAAAAAGGTTTCGGTCTTGCCCTCCGCGCCACGCGGGGAGGGTGGCGCTACGGATACGTATAGTTTATGTCGCGTAGGGGCTGCCCTATGTGGCAGCCCGTGCTCTTTTTCCGCGACGCACCGTTCACGGCAAAAATCAACGCGCCCCGCAGCGGTCGGACTATGACCCGCCGGGGCGCACGACAAAAACAGGCCGCCCATTGGGCGGCGCTACGATTATTCCTCCATCTGTTTGCCGAGAAAGCCGGCCGCGATCTGGACCAGCTTTTGCTGCGTGGGCGTGGGCGGCGCAGACGTTTCGTCCTGCAGGACCATGACCGCGCCCATCACGTCGCCGCCGCCGATGATCGGAAACATGGCGGCCAGCGCGCGCGGACAGCCCTCAAACGGCAGCAAAGCGTCGCCCTCCCCTGCCGTGTGCGGGGCGCGCGCCTCCATCCGTGCTTCCAGCTCGGGCGTGATGGCGCGGCCGAGCACCTCTTTTTTCGGCACGCCCGCCGCGGCGATGACGCGGTCGCGGTCGCACAGCAGCGCCGGCAGCCCCGTGGTGCGCGAAAGCACGTCGGCGTATTGCTGCGTGTAGGGGCCGAGCTCGCCGATCGGCGAATACTTTTTGAAGATCACCTCTCCGTCGGCGTCGGTATAAATCTCCAGCGGGTCGCCCTCGCGGATGCGCATCGTGCGCCGGATCTCCTTGGGGATCACCACGCGCCCGAGGTCGTCGATCCGCCGCACGATTCCGGTTGCTTTCATATTGTTGCTCCTTTCCAAACGGTTTCGCCGATAGTGTTTGCAAAAAAGCGGGAAATATGCGGCGGCGGGCGTGCAAAAAGAACCCGCATCGCCGTGATGCGGGTTTGGTGTTATCCGAGCTTCGACTTTGCTTTTTCGCGCCGTTCGTTTGCTTCGCGCTTACGGCGGGCGGCCGCCTCTTCGGCGTTTTGCTTCTGCGCCAGACGCGCGGCGTCCAGCCGGTCCTTTGCCTGCGGGTATGCCTCGGTGAACGACGCAAGGTCGTCATAGGCGTCACGCAGCATCAGGTTGCGTTCGGCCCAGAGCAGCGGCTTCATCACCTTGCCGTAACGATTCCGCTCGCGGCTGCCCTCTTTGATCAGCCGGCGCTTTTCGCGCCGCTGCTCCGGCGTGTCCCCGGGCAGGTCGAACAGCGCCTCATAGGCTTCGGCGGAGGGCTCTTCCGGCAGGGCGGCGCCTGCCACGTGGGTGCGCTCCCAGGCCTGCGCCATATGCAGCGCGTCGGCGCGCAGGGCGCGGTCCTCTTTGGTCGTGCCCCGCGGCAGCGCGTGCGCCAGCGCCGTGAGGCCGGCTTTTTCCCCGTCCTGCGTCATCCGTTCGCAAAGAGCGCACACCGCATCGCCGAACGGCGTGCGGTAGCGGTCCAGCTCGCGGCGCAGGAAGGCGGCAATCTCGATCTCCTCGTTTTCGCGGCGGATCTGCCTGTTCCCGGTCCGGCGGTCCTTCGCGTCCGCCGCGTCGCGCTTTTTCAGCTTTGCGCGCTTCTCCTTCCCCAGCCATTGTTCCATACTCTGCAGCGCCTCGCAGGCCTCGCAGTAGACGTCGTCCTGCAGCACGCCGGCCGCCTTGTCTTCCACGGCGGTGCGCAGGCGCAGCACGCGGACGATGGCCTTCTGGTCGGTGTCGCTCAGGTCATAGAAGAACCACGGCA
>JAEEUW010000126.1 GCA_016290665.1 Clostridiaceae bacterium
GCGTCGCAGTCCGCGCAGTCGCGGCGTTCCTCGCCCCCGGCGGTGCAGGTCGCTTCGGTGACGGCGTACCATGCGCCGAACGCGTGCGGCAGGGGATCGACAGTTCGCGTTTCAAACGCGTCGCAGTCCGCGCAGTCGCGGCGCTCTTCGCCCTCGGCGGTGCAGGTCGCTTCGGTAACGGCGTACCATGCGCCGAACGCATGCTCATGCGGTTCGGGCTCCTCCGCAGACGCGGCAAAGCAGCCGCAGCCCGAAAGCAGCAGCGCAAGCAGCAAAGCGAGCGTTCGTTTCATGCAATCACCTCATTTTTATATCATAGCAGATTTGCGCGGAAAAAGCAATAGGAGGGATGACAGGGCGCAGGGAACAGGGAACAGGGAACAGGAAACAGGGGACAGGGAACAGGGGACAGGGGACAGGGAACAGGGGACAGGAAACAGGGAACAGTGCGCAGTGCACAGGGGACAGGGACCCCGGCCGGGTTTTTGTTTTTAATTCTCCATTCTCAATTTCCCTTTTCCTTTTCTTTGTGCATTTTTTACAATTATTCCCGAAAATCTTGTATTTGACTATTCGCTTTTTATCCTTTATAATGAAAGAAGCATGAAAATGCGCATTATTTACAGGAAAAGGGGATTCCGCATGAGTAAACAACCCAAGCCGCTCGGAACGACCTACACGCGCAAGGAATTGACCGGCTATCTGACCGGCCTTGCCGGCCAGAATATTATCTATAACATTATCGGCACCGGCCTTGCGTTCTATTTCCAGAGCGTCATCTTCATTCCTGCGATGGCCTATTCCCTGATCTTCGCGCTCGCGCGTGTCTGGGATGCGATCAACGACCCGATGATGGGCACCATCGTGGACAAGACCCGCACCAAGTGGGGCAAATGCAAGCCCTATCTGCTCTTCGTTCCCGCCGTGATTATGATCACGACGATCCTGCCGTTCCTCAACGGGATGTACGCGGAACCGAACGAGCTGCATGAGGTTGCGCTGCAGGATCCGGCCGCCTACGTCGCCTATGTGGAAAGCGACCTCACCAAGGAGCTGGACTATGAAGGCGAAACCTATCTCTTCGTACCCGCCGGCGGAACCTGGGAGCTGCAGAAGGACGCCGAGGGCAAAACCCTCATGGACGAAGAAGGCAACATCATCAAGAACAAGGTGATGATCTATAAGGCCGCCGACAAAGAGCCCGTCACCGACACCGCGCTGGCCGAAACGATTCTGCAGGAATTCCAGAGCGAGCTCGGCTTTGTCAAGAAGACCGGCGTCAAGGCCGTTCTGATCGTCGCCTGGGCCGCCATCTCCTACGTCCTTTGGGGCATGACCTACACCATCGGCGACATCCCGCTGTGGGGCGTCACCTCGCTGATGACCGAAAACCAGCACGACCGCGCCAAGGCGCTCACCCTTGCCCGTGCGGTGGCCAACTTCGGCATGATCGGCACGCTGTTCACCATGATCGCGCCCGCTTTCCAGGGCATGTACCGCAACCAGGGCATGGATCACGCGCACTCGCTGCGCATGGCCTATATCACGCTTGCGGTCGTGATGACGGTCTTCGCCTCGATCCTCTTCCAGTTTGCCGGCATTTCCGTCAAGGAAAGAGTGGCTCCGCAGAACACGAAGACCTATTCCATCAAGGAAAACTTCAAGATCATGTTCGGCAACCGGCCGTTCCGTCAGATTCTCATTTCCGGCATTCTGAGAAGCCCGATCCAGCTGCTCGGCATCGTTGCCATGACGCTGGTCATGTATTACTTCTTCAACAACGATATCGGCGCCACCCTGTTTATTGACGGCGCGCTGAACGTGGCGCTCGTGCTGAAGGTGGTCATCCTCGTCATCGGCCTGTTCGGCGGCATGATCTTCTTCCCGCTGTGCGTGCCCAAGCTGATCAAGAAGCATGAGAAGAAGAACCTTTACAACTTCTTCACCCTGGTCGGCGCCGTGCCATTCGCTCTCATCTTCATCTTCTTCCTGATTTCCAAGGGCGACGTGCTGACCTGGGTCGGCATGAGCGTCATGAGCGTCCTGTTCTTCATGGCCGGCGCATCCATGGGCTCGCTGAACGTGCTGCAGTCGGTCATGATTGCGGACTGCGTGGACTATGAGGAATACACGAACGGCATCCGTCCCGACGGCGTGTTCTTCTCCGGCCAGAGCTTCATCACCAAGCTTTCCGCCGGTATCGCGTCGCTGATCTCCGGCGCCGTCTATGCCATCGTCAAGTTCTCCGGCAAGAATGTGGCGCTGCTGAACAACGCGCTTGTGAAGGGCGCGGACTTCAAGACCTACAACGACGGCAAATACGCCGCGGCGATGTTCTTCCTGATCTCCATTCCGCCCGCCATCGGCATGCTGCTTGCCGCCATCCCGACGTGGAAGTACGCGCTGCCCGACGATGAACACACCCGCATCCTGGATGAGCTGAACGCCAAGCGCAACGCGGCCGCCGCCGAAGCATCCGAATAAGCAAACGATCACGGACCCGACGCAGGTACGCCGGGTCCGTTCTAATTCGGAATTCCGCATTCCGAATTCCGAATTCATCCCCGGGGGAGGTAACCCAACATGAAACTCACACTCAGGGCCAACGCCAAGCTCAACCTGATGCTCGACATTCTTTCCGCGCTGCCCAACGGCTACCATGACCTGTTCATGGTGATGCAGTCGGTGTCGCTCCATGACCTTGTCACGCTGGAACAAAACGATTCCGGTGCGATCACCGTGACCTGCTCCGACCCGGCGGTTCCGCAGGGGGAGGGGAATCTCGCCCACAAGGCTGCCCGCGTCTTTTTTGAAGAGACCGGCCTGCCGTTTACGGGACTGTCAATCGCCATTGAAAAGCACATTCCGCAGGCGGCGGGACTTGCCGGCGGCTCGGCCGACGCGGCGGCGGTGCTGGTGGGGCTCAACCGTCTGTGCGGCGCGCATCTTTCCGACCGCGACCTGATCCGGCTGGGTTCCATGCTCGGCTCCGACGTGCCGTTCTGCGCGCTCGGCGGACTCATGCTGGCCCAGCATACCGGCACGGTGCTGTCCTATCTGCCGCCGCTGCCGCTGGGCAAGCTCGTGATCGTCACGCCGGACTGCACGGTTTCCACCGGCGCGGCCTACAAAGCCTTCGACACGGCGGAGCGCGTGCGCCATCTGGACAAGGCGGGCATGTTCCGCAGTATCATGGAAGCCGACCTTGACGGCGTTTTCCGCCGGATCGACAACGTGTTCGAGCAGTTCATCGACGTGCCGGAGCGGGTCGTGATCAAGGGCGTTTTGCGCCGCCACTGCGCGGAGTGCGCCTGCATGAGCGGCAGCGGACCGAGCGTGTTCGGCATCTTTGAGAGCGAGGACGACGCCGAGGAGGCCGCCCGCGCCCTGCGCCGCAATTTCAAAAGCGTCTTCGTCTGCGACTGCGCCGACAGAGGTGTGGAAATTGTCGATCATCAATAATCAAACAGTCGACAGTCAACAGTCAACAGTCAACAGTTGAGCCGCCCGCCGGGCGGCTTTTCTTTTTTCCAACGCCTTTCTTCCTTTCTTCGCTGCTTTCCCTTGACAAAGCGCACGCGCGCGAATTATAATATATCTATCTATACCCAACGGAGGAACCGACATGAAAGCCATCGTAACCGTCACCGGAAAAGACACCACCGGCATCATTGCAAAGGTCTGCACCTGTCTTGCCGAAAACGACGTCAACATCCTCGACATCAGCCAGACCGTCATGCAGGAATTCTTCACCATGGCGATGCTGATCGACCTGGAAAAGAGCCGTCTGCCGATTGCCGAGCTTTCGGATCAGCTCGCGGCTTTGGGCAAAGAGATGGGCCTTGTGGTGCGCACCCAGCGCGAGGATATCTTCACGCTGATGCACCGCGTGTGAGGTGGCCGTATGCTGTTTGATATTAAAGACGTTGTGTCCACGCTCGATATGATCGAGCACCGCCATCTGGACGTGCGCACGATCACGATGGGCGTTTCGCTGCTGGACTGCAGCGACGAAAGCGTGGAGCGCTGCGCCGAAAAGGTCTATGACAAGATTACCCGCACGGCCAGGGATCTGGTCCGCGTGGGCGAAGAGATCGAGAAGGAATTCGGCATTCCCATCGTCAACAAGCGCATCTCCGTCACGCCGG
>JAEEUW010000127.1 GCA_016290665.1 Clostridiaceae bacterium
CGGAAAGCACGACAATGCGGTCGTTGAGCAGGCGCGAAAAGATGTCGAACTGCCGCTCGCCGCGGTTGGTCTGTTCAATGACGTACGGTACCAATGGCATAGGGGGTATCCTCCTGTGTTGGATTTTGAATCAGTTTGCGTCGGTGAAGTTGGCGTCGGTGTAGCCCGCGTCGGTGTAGCCGCCGCCCTGGCCGCCCTGCTGGAAGTCGTTCGGGTTGAAGCCCTGCGCGCCGCCGGCAAAGCCGTTCGGGTCAAAGCCGCCCTGCTGCGGGCCGCCCTGCGCCTGCTGGGCCTGCTGATAGAGCTTTTCGCTGATCTTGTAGAACGCCTGGGTCAGCGCTTCTTTTTCGTTCTTGATCAGGTTGAAGTCCTGGCCGTTCAGCGCGTTCTTGAGCGCGTCGATCTTGCTTTGCAGGTCGCTCTTGTCGCTTTCGTCGAACTTGTCGCCCTCTTCCGAAAGGATCTTTTCGCACTGATAGACCATCTGGTCGGCCTCGTTGCGGGTGTCCACTTCTTCGCGGCGCTTCTTGTCCTCTTCGGCAAAGCGCTCGGCGTCCTTGACGGCCTTG
The DNA here is from genome assembly GCA_016290665.1 of Clostridiaceae bacterium. Taxonomy (GTDB): domain Bacteria; phylum Bacillota; class Clostridia; order Oscillospirales; family Acutalibacteraceae; genus UBA6857. Next base: position 570 of record JAEEUW010000127.1, read on the forward strand.
TCGATGTCTTCCTTGCTCATGTTGGAGGAAGCGGTGATCGAAATCGACTGCTCCTTGCCGGTGCCCAGATCCTTGGCGGAAACGTGGACGATGCCGTTGGCGTCGATGTCGAAGGTCACTTCGATCTGCGGCACGCCGCGGCGGGCCGGCAGAATGCCGTCGAGCGAGAAGATGCCCAGCGTCTTGTTGTCGCGCGCGAATTCGCGTTCGCCCTGCAGCACGTGGATTTCCACGGAGGGCTGGTTATCGGCGGCGGTGGAGAAGATCTGGCTCTTCTTGGTCGGAATGGTGGTGTTGCGTTCAATCACGCGGGTGTTCACGCCGCCCATGGTCTCGATGCCGAGCGACAGGGGCGTGACGTCGAGCAGCAGCAGGCCCTTGACGTCGCCGCCGAGCACGCCCGCCTGCAAAGAAGCGCCGATGGCGACGCATTCGTCGGGGTTGATGCCCTTGAACGGCTCTTTGCCCACGAACTTCTTGACCGCGTCGTTGACGGCCGGGATGCGGGAAGAACCGCCGACCATGAGAATCTTGTCGATCTGGCTGGTCTGCAGGCCGGAATCGCTCATTGCCTGACGGACGGGGCCCATGGTGGCTTCCACCAGGTCCGCAGTCAGCTCGTTGAACTTGGCGCGGGTCAGCGTGGCTTCCAGATGCTTCGGGCCGGTGGCGTCCGCCGTGATGAACGGCAGGGAGATGGCGGAGGTGGTCACGCCGGAAAGCTCGATCTTGGCCTTTTCGGCGGCTTCCTTGATCCGCTGCATGGCCATCTTGTCGGCTCTGAGGTCGATGCCCTGTTCCGCTTTGAAGTTGTTCACCAGCCAGTCCATGATGCGCTGGTCGAAGTCGTCGCCGCCGAGGTGGTTGTTGCCCGCCGTGGCAAGCACTTCCTGCACGCCGTCGCCCATTTCGATGATGGAAACGTCGAACGTGCCGCCGCCGAGGTCATAGACCATGACCTTCTGGTCCTCTTCCTTGTCGATGCCGTAGGCAAGCGCGGCCGCCGTCGGCTCGTTGATGATGCGCTTGACGTCGAGGCCCGCAATCTTGCCGGCATCCTTGGTCGCCTGGCGCTGCGCGTCGGTAAAATAGGCCGGCACGGTGATGACCGCTTCGGTCACCTTGTCGCCGAGGTAGGCTTCGGCGTCGGTCTTCAGCTTTTGCAGGATCATCGCGGAGATTTCCTGCGGGGTGTAGCTCTTGCCGTCGATGGTCACATGATAGTTGGAGCCCATCTGACGCTTGATGGACGAAATGGTGCGGTCGGGGTTGGTGATCGCCTGACGTTTTGCGACCTGGCCGACCATGCGCTCGCCGTCCTTTGCAAACGCGACGACGGACGGGGTGGTTCTGGCGCCTTCCGCGTTGGCGATGACGACGGGTTCGCCGCCTTCGATCACGGATACGCACGAGTTGGTGGTACCTAAGTCAATACCGATGATTTTAGCCATAATAATATCCTCCAAATCTTGTATTTATGTTGATTGGTTTGTTTCCTGTTTGCTTCTGTGCACTCAGTTTGCGACCTGTACCATCGCGGGACGCAGGATCCGGTCGCCGAGCTTATAGCCCTTGCTGAACACCGCGGCGATCACGTTTTCGCCCAGGGCTTCGTCTTCCAGATGCATCACCGCGTTGTGGATGTTCGGGTCAAACGGGTCGCCCGGTTCGCCGAAGGCTTCCACGCCGAGCTTCTTGAGCGTTTCCCGGAAGCCGGTGAAGATCATTTCCATGCCCTTCTTGAGGCTTTCGGCGTCGGCGTCGGGGGCGGCGAGGGCGCGCTCAAAGTTGTCGAGCACCGGCAGCAGCTCGCTGAGCGCGGCGGCCTTGGCGTCGCCGTAAAGCGATTCCTTTTCGCGCGTTGTGCGTTTGCGGTAGTTGTCGTATTCCGCCAGCGTGCGGATATGCGCCTCCTTGGCGGCGGCAAGCTCGGCTTCCAGCGCGGCGGCCTTGTCTTCCTGCGGGGCGGAACCGGCTTCTGCCGTTTCTTCCGCGGCCGGCGCGTTGGGCGTCAGCGGCTCTTCCTGCGGCGCTTTCTGGTCTTTTGGTTTCTTACTTGCCATGAAAGGTCCTCCTATTTGTCTTCAAAGGTCTCTGTGAGCATTTTGCTCACCAGATCGGTCAGATATTCGATGCGCGGAATCAGTCTGGCGTAATCCAGCCGCGTGGGGCCGATGATGCCCAGCGCGCCGCCGTCGTTGCCGCGGATGCGGTAGCGCCCGACGATCATGCTGGTGTTGGCCAGCTGGCTGAACACGTTCTCGCTGCCGATCGACACCGAAAGGCCGTTTCCCTTGCCGGCGTCCACCGCGCGCTCCAGCTTGTCGTCCTGATCCAGAAACTGCATCATGTCGAACATCTGGTCGGTGAACTCGCGGTGGTGCAGCAGGTTCTGCTGCCCCTCCAGATGGATTTCGGCCTGCACGGCCTGGCCGGCGAGGTCGGCGAGCACCACGAACAGCGGGCTCATGGAAAGGGCGTTGGCGCCGAGCGACGCCACCAGTGTCTGGATCATCACCGTGCCGATGTCGGACACGGGGTGGCCGATGAAGGTGCTGTCGGTGATCTGGTGGAAGTTTTCGATCATATCCACCGTCAGCGGCACGTCCAGCCGGCACACGGCGTTTTTGATGATGCCCGCGGAGGTCATCAGCACGATCATGGCGATCCGGCTGCCCACGGGGACGATCTCAATGCGCTTGACCGTGGCGCCCGCGTCGGTGGGCGAGGTGGCCAGCGCGGCGCAGTTGGTGATCTTTGCCAGCAGCTCGCCCGCCTTGGAGATCAGCTTTTCGGGGTTGCCGGCGCAGCGCTCCAGCTCCTCGCGCACCATCTCGCGCTCGTCCTCGTCCAGCTCGCACTTGTTCATCAGGTGGTCGATGTAGTAGCGGTAGCCCTTCTGCGAGGGGATGCGTCCGGCGGAGGTGTGCGGCTGGTCAAGATAGCCCATTTCGGCCAGCGCGTTCATTTCGTTGCGGATGGTGGCCGACGAAACGGAGATCGGCAGGGCCGTCATCAAAAACTTGGAGCCGATCGGTTCGCCCGTCTTGACGTATTGCTCCACGATCGCCGCGAGGATCATCTCCTTGCGTTTTCCGAGTTCCATGGCGTTTCGCCTCCTTTTCACGATTTTAGCACTCCAACCGCTCGAGTGCTAATCCTTGTCATAATCATACTCCGAATGCTAACGGTTGTCAAGAGGTTTTGGAAAAATATTTTTTCGGCGGGGTTCTGCCGTGAGGCAACCTTGTGCCGACTTTGCCGCCGGACGTTTTGCGTTCAGCCGGACGACCTCTTCACTCAGCCGTGGAGGCTGCGGCAAAGTGGCCTCACCCACCACGCGCCGAAGGCGCGCGGTCCTTCTCGCCTGTCGGCTCGGTCGGCGCTTCTCAGCCTTCGGCTGAGAGGTCTCCACCGGAGACCCGCGCCCCTCCCCAAAGGGGAGGGCAAGGGAGCTTCGGGCTTGCCGTCAGGTTAGCGGTGAGCTGACTGCCTTGCCGCAGCGTTGTGCTGACTTTGCCGCCGACCGTTTTGCGGTGAGCCGGCGGACCTCTTCCCTCAGCCGTGG
>JAEEUW010000043.1 GCA_016290665.1 Clostridiaceae bacterium
CAACAATTTCTGCTCCTATTGCGTCGTGCCCTATGTGCGCGGACGCGAGCGCAGCCGCGATTTTGACACGATCGTCAATGAAGCGCGTTCCCTGATCGAACGGGGCTATAAAGAAATCACGCTGCTCGGCCAGAACGTCAATTCCTATAACAAAGACAAGGATCCGTCGCTGCGGTTTCCGGCGCTCCTGCGCGCCGTCAATGCGATTGAGGGCGACTTCTGGATCCGCTTCATGACGAGCCACCCGCGTGACTGCACGACCGAACTGCTCGACGCCATGGCGGACTGCGAAAAGGTTGCGAAGCATCTGCACCTGCCTGTGCAGTCGGGCAACGACCGCGTGCTGCGCGAAATGAACCGCCACTACGACCGCGAAAAGTACCTTTCGCTGATTGCTTATGCGCGGCGGAAAATGCCGTCGCTGTCCATCACGAGCGACATTATCGTCGGCTTTCCGGGCGAGACCGCGGCGGAATTTGACGATACGCTTTCGCTTGTGGAGGCTGTCGGCTACACCTCGCTGTTCACGTTCATCTTTTCGCCGCGACCCGGCACGAAGGCGGCCGGACTGCCGGACCCCTTTGACCGCGCCGAAAAGAACCGCCGCTTCAAGGCGCTGACCGACCTGCAGGAGCAGATCGCCGCGCGCCGCACGGCCGCCATGAAGGGCGAACGTTTCCGTGTTCTGGCGGAAGAATGCGCCAGGGAGCCGGGCTATCTCTCCGGCCGGACGCAGGGCAATGTAATCATTGAATTCCCGGGCGACCCCGCGCTGATCGGTTCGTTCTGTACCGTGGAGGTCACGGAGCCGAAAACGTGGGTGCTCAAGGGCAGACTTGCTGATGACAAAGATTAACGAGCGTTATTCCTTTGTGTATCATATATCATTTTTATTCAAGGAGGATGATTCCGATGGACGTCATCAAACTCACAAGAGAACTCGGCGCCGCGATTCAGCAGGACGCGCGTTATCTGCGCTTTTCCGCTGCCCGCGAGGCCAACGAAAAGGACCCCGAACTGCTTGACCTGATGGGTCAGATCCAGCTTCTGCAGATGAATTATCAGCGCGAAGCGAGCAAGGACGAGCCCGATCACGAGGCGATGGCCGCGTTTGAAAAGCAGTTCAACGAAGTCTACGGCACGTTTATGGCCAACGCGAACATGCAGGAATACGAAGCTGCGCGTCACGACATCGATGAGCTGATGAACTACGTGATGCAGCTGCTCGGCCTTTGCGTCAACGGCGCGGATCCGGCCACCTGCGAGCCCGAACCGCACGACTGCGGCGGCGACTGCGACTGCTGCCATTCCGACTGCCACCACTGATTCGTTCCGGAACCATCTCGTAAAAACAGAAAGGACGCAAACGACACATGACGGAAATGACCCCGATGATGCGGCAGTATCTTGAGATCAAGAAAGACTATGCCGACACAATTCTGTTTTATCGTCTCGGAGATTTTTACGAGATGTTCTTTGACGACGCCAAAATCGCGTCAAAGGAGCTGGAACTGACCTTGACAGGCCGCAGCTGCGGCTTGGAAGAGCGCGCCCCGATGTGCGGCGTGCCGTTCCATTCCGCAGACAGTTACATTGCAAAGCTCGTTCAGAAGGGCTACAAGGTCGCCATCTGCGAGCAGACCGAAGACCCCGCGCTGGCGAAGGGCCTTGTGACGCGCGAGGTGACGCGCATCGTCACCAAGGGCAGCGTGATCGAAAACAGCATGCTCGACGACGCCAGGAATAACTATCTTTGCTGCATGGTGAACGGCGAAAAGAGCGCCGGCGTCTGCTTCGTCGATATTTCAACCGGTTCGCTGGACGCGACGGCGTTTTCCGGCAGAAAAAAAGAGGACCGGCTGATGAACGAGCTCGGCGTCTATAACCCCAGCGAGATTCTGCTCAACCGTGCCTGCGCCGAAAACAAGCAGATTGCCGCCTTCATTTCAACCCGGATGGAGGCCGCGTGCGAGCTCGGCGACGACGGCGATTTTGAATATCAGACCTGCTTCGACCGCTGCGTGCAGCAGTTCGGCCTTGAAAAGCTGCAGCAAAGCGAGCTGATGAACGAGCAGGCCGCCGTGATTGCCGTGGGCGCCGCGCTCGGCTATCTGCAGACCGTGCAGAAAAAGGACCTCGGCTCGGTGCGGGAAATCAACTATTACCACGACGACCAGACCATGCAGCTTGATTTTGCCACGCGCCGGAACCTCGAGCTGGTCGAAACCATGCGCAACCGCGAAAAGAAGGGCTCGCTTCTCTGGGTAATCGACAGAACCGAAACCGCCATGGGCAAACGTCTGCTGCGCAGCTGGATCGAAAAGCCGCTGGTGCAGCTTCCGCCGATCCTCCGGCGACAGAATGCGGTGGAGGAGCTCGTGCAGCAGCCCATTGCCCGCGCCGAGCTGCAGGACGCGCTCGGCGGCGTCTACGATATGGAACGCCTGGTCTCGCGCGCCGTCTATGAGACCGCCAACGCTAAGGATCTCAACGCGCTCAAGCAGACGTTCGAGCGGCTGCCGATGATCAAGGCGCAGCTTTCGCAGATGAAAAGCGGCCTTCTCAGGCAGCTTTATGAAAAGGTCGACCTGCTCGACGATCTGCTGGAGCTGATCGAAAGCGCAATCAGCGAGGACGCGCCGTTTTCGCTGCGCGAGGGCGGCATGATCCGCGACGGATTCAACGAGGAACTGGATTCTCTGCGCGACATTGAACAAAACGGCAAAGCCTATATCACCGCCATTGAAACGGCGGAAAAAGAAAAAACCGGCATCCCGAAGCTGCGCATCGGTTATAACCGCGTGTTCGGCTATTACATTGAGGTGACGAACTCCTATAAGTCCCTTGTGCCGGAAACCTATATCCGCAAGCAGACGCTGGCAAACTGTGAGCGCTATATCACACAGGAGCTCAAGGATCTCGAAAGCAAGGTGCTCGGGGCGCAGGAACGCTCGGTCAAGCTGGAATATGAAATCTTCTGCCAGGTGCGCAAGGCCGTGGCGGACCAGTATCACCGCCTGCAGATGACCGCCGGCGCGCTGGCGGCGCTGGACGTGCTTTGCTCGTTCGCCCTTGTCGCGGCGGAAAACGACTATGTCTGTCCCACGATGCACGACAACCGCGTGATCGAGATCAGAGAAGGCCGCCATCCAGTGGTGGAAAAAACGCTGCGCGATACGCCGTTTGTGCCCAACGACACCTATCTCGACTGCGACGCCGACCGCTGCGCCATCATCACCGGCCCGAACATGGCCGGTAAATCGACTTATATGCGGCAGGTCGCGCTGATCTGTCTGCTGGCGCAGATCGGCTGCTTCGTGCCGGCCAAACGCGCCGACCTCGGCGTGGTGTCCGGCATCTATACCCGCGTGGGCGCTTCGGACGATCTGTCCGCCGGCCAGTCCACGTTTATGGTGGAAATGAGCGAGGTGGCCTCGATTCTGTCTCACGCGGACAAAAACAGCCTCATCATTCTGGATGAAGTCGGCCGCGGGACGTCCACTTTCGACGGCATGAGCATTGCCCGCGCTGTGCTGGAATACATCAGCGACAAAAAGAAAATCGGCGCAAAGACGCTGTTTTCCACACACTATCACGAGCTGACCGTGCTTGAGGGCGAACTCGACGGCGTGCGCAACTACAACATCTCCGTCAAAAAGCGCGGCGACACGCTGACCTTCTTGCGGCGCATCGTCAAGGGCAGCGCCGACGGCAGTTACGGCATTGAGGCGGCCAAGCTGGCCGGCGTGCCGAACGCCGTGGTCCAGCGCGCCCGCGTCATTCTGCAGGAGCTGGAGGCCGCCGATCCGCACGTGAGCGTCGTGACGCATCCTTCGCAGGACGAATCCGAAGCGCCCATGCAGCTGAGTCTGCACGGCTCGCTGGACGATGAAATCCTCGATACGCTCAAGAACATCGATACCGATACGCTGACGCCGCTTGAGGCGCTGACCATGCTGCACCGCCTTGTGCAGCAGGCAAGACACGAACTGTAAGAGGAGGGATGACCGATGGCAGCCATTCAGGTATTGCCGAAGCAGATTGCCGAGCTGATTGCGGCCGGCGAAGTGGTGGAACGGCCGGCCTCGGTCGTCAAGGAGCTGCTGGAAAACGCCATCGACGCCGGGGCGTCTGCCATCACGGCGGAGATCCGCAACGGCGGCGTCTCCTACATCCGCGTGACCGACAACGGCAGCGGTATTGCCAAGGAAGACGTACCCAAGGCGTTTTTGTCGCACGCCACAAGCAAGGTGCGCAAGGCCGACGATCTCGATGAAATCATGACGCTCGGCTTCCGCGGCGAAGCGCTGGCCTCGATCGCCGCCGTTTCCCATGTGGAGCTGCTGACGCGGCAGGCGGGCGAGAACACCGGCACGTCCTATGCCATTTCTGGCGGCACGCAGGAACGCTGTGACGACGCGGGATGTCCGCTCGGCACGACCATTGTGGTGCGCGATCTGTTCTATAACACGCCCGCGCGCATGAAGTTTTTGAAAAAAGACGTTAGTGAAGCCAACGCCGTGGCCGACGTGGTGGAACGCCTGGCCCTGTCCCATCCCGAGGTCAGCATCCGCTTCATCCGCGAAGGGAAGCAGACCCTGATCACCCCCGGCGACAATCAGCTGCTTTCGGTGATCTATTCCGTCTTCGGCCGCGTGTTTGCCGAAGGGCTGCTGCCCGTTTCCTATACGCTCGACGGCGTGGAGGTTCACGGCTTTGTCAGCCGCCCCACCGCGGCAAGGCCCTCGCGCTCCATGCAATACTTCTTTTTGAACAATCGTACCATCCGTTCGCGCGCGCTTGCCGCGTCGATGGAAAACGCATATAAAAACGCAATCATGATCGGCAAATTCCCCGCGTGCGTGCTCCATATCGGCGTTCCCGCGCGGCTGGTGGACGTCAACGTGCACCCGGCCAAAACCGAAGTGCGCTTTTCCGACGAACGGCGCGTCGGCGCCTGCGTCTATTACGCCGTTCGCTCCGCCATCGACGCGGACGTGACGCGCCCCAAGGCGGATCTTGCCAAGGCCGCGCAAAAAACGCGTCAGACGGCGTTGCAGCTGCAGATGGTGGAAACCGACACGCCGCCCGCGGCGCCGCAGAAAAAGTCGGATTTCTGGGCCAATATGCCCGCACGGCAATTCAAAAACGAAGACGTCAGACCCCGGACGACGCCCGCTGCGCCGCAGGGGCCCGTCGGGCGTCCCGCGCAGCCTTCCGTTGTGCCGATCGCCGCGCCGCCGCGCGATTATTCCGCCAGAACGGAGCCCGACGAGCCCGACGTGATCGGCGCGTTCCGGAAGAAGCAGCAGTCGCCGCCGCAAAAGCAGCCCGCCCCGCAGCCGCCCGCGCCGGCCGTCACCGTGACGGCTCAGCAGCAGCCGCGGCCGCTGCGCCTGATCGGCGAAGCGTTCAAAACCTACATTCTTTGCGAATACGACGGCAAGCTGTATGTCATTGACAAGCACGCCGCGCACGAGCGCATTCTGTTTAACAAGCTGCGGGAAACCAAAAAAGACGACCCGCGTCAGGTGCTGCTGACGCCGGTGCAGATTACGCTGAGCAAAGAGGAATACAACTGCATCCTCACTCAGCTCGACACGTTTGAAGCCTGCGGCTTTCTGATCGAAGACTTCGGCAACAACTGCGTGGTGGCGCGCGAATGCCCCATGCTGCTGCACACGGACGACGTGCAGGACGTGGTGCTGGAGATCGCGCAGAACCTGCTGCAGCATAAAACCGACATTCAGGCGGAAAAGATCAACCGCATCTATGAGACCGCGGCCTGCAAAGCGGCGATCAAAGCGGGCAACAAGAATTCCACCGCCGAGCTGAAGGCGTTGGCGGAGCAGGTGCTCTATCACAATGAGATCCGCTATTGCCCCCACGGCAGACCGGTGCTCATTGAAATGAGCCGCTACGATCTGGAAAAGCAGTTCGGGCGCATTCAGTAAACCATGCAGAAATGAGGTGCGGCAATGAAGCCGACTGTCATTGCCGTCGTCGGCCCCACGGCAAGCGGAAAAACCAGACTCGGCGCAGCGCTGGCAAAAGCGCTCGGCGGCGAGGTGATCTCGTTCGATTCCATGCAGATTTACGAGGGTATGGACGTCGGCACGGCAAAACCGACCGAGGAAGAAATGCTGGGCGTCCCGCATCACCTGATCGGCTTTCTGCCGCCCGACGCCGCGTTCAGCGCCGCGCAGTTCAAGACGCTGTGCACCGCGGCCGTCAACGACGTTCTTTCGCGCGGCAAAGTCCCCGTGCTCGTCGGCGGCACCGGACTGTATTTCGACACCATCTATTATAATACGACCTATTTTGAAACCGCCGACGCCTCGATGCGGGAAACGCTGACGGCGCGCCTGCAGACGCAGGGCGCGAAGGCGCTGCTTTCCGAGCTGCGTGAAATCGACCCGGAAACCGCCGCCGCGCTGCATCCTTCGGATGAAAAACGGATCCTGCGTGCGCTGGAAGTCTATTACGCCACCGGCAGAACCATCAGCGAACAGAAGCGGCTCTCGCGGCTGCAGGCGTCGCCCTACGCGTTCTGCGTGATCGGCCTTTACGCCGAGGACCGCGCGTTTCTTTATGACCGCATCGACCGCAGGGTCGATGCCATGGTGGAGCAGGGCCTTTTGCAGGAAGCGCGCCATTACTATGAAAACGCGCCCGCCGGTACGGCGAAGCAGGCCATCGGCTATAAAGAGCTGAAGCCTTATTTCGACGGGCAGTGCACGCTGGACGCGGCGCTGGACCGGCTTCGGATGGAGACGCGGCGCTACGCCAAGCGGCAGCTGACCTGGTTCCGCCGCAACAAAGCCATCCGATGGCTGCAGATCGACCGGCTGTCCGCCGGGGAGCTGCTTTCGGAAAGCCTTGAAATCATCAGGCAGGAAACGGGGCTGACGCCCCCAAAGGAGAAGACAGATGAAGAAATTGTCCCGTGACATGAAAACCGTTGTGATCATGCTGATCGTGTTCGGCGTGATCGTTCTGGCCTATATCGGGCAGGATCTCTATTTTTCCTCGGCGGGAAAGGTGGAAACGGAATACATCTCGATGACGAATGAAAAAGAGGTCGTCTCGGTCGACGGCTTTGTGGTGCGCGACGAAAACCGCACGGACGCGGCAGGGGAGTCGGTTTCCATTCTCTATATGCAGGACGGCAGAACCTATATTCCCACCGTTTCCGACAGCACCAGCGTTGCGTTCGGCGATACGATCGCGCTGTCGTTTTCAAACGAGCAGCAGGCGCAGGATTATGAAAAGCTGATGGAGCTGCAAAGCAAGATCGATTATCTGGAATCGCTGCAGAACCAGGAAAGCCTCAGCTACCTCAACGTGGTGGCCCTCAATTCCGAAATCTCCGCGGCCATCCACGACTATCTGTCGCTGATCGATTCCAATAAGCTCACTTCGCTCGAAGAGGCCGTGCGCAAGATCAATTACAAAATCACGACCAAGCAGATCGCCACCGGCAGCACGCCCGATTTTTCCAAGCTGCTCAGGCGCTATGAAAAACAAAAGAAGAATCTGAACGCGGAATCGCTGCGCTCGGCCGGCGTGCTTTCGCCCTATGCGGGCTACTTTGTCAGCAGCGTGGACGGCTATGAAAGCAAGTATGATTATGCGTCGCTTTCCTCCGGTACCGTGGACGCGCAGCAGGTGAAGGAGCTGATGGAAAGCAAGCCCGAAAAGACCGGCCGCGCCTACGGCAAGATCATCGGCCAGCATACCTGGTATCTGCTGTGCAATATGCCGCAGAACCGCGCCTCCATTGTGAAGAAGGGCTATTACGTCACGGTCAGCTTCCCCGAAAAGGGACTCTACGATCTGCCGATGCGCGTTCAGAGCGTTTCCGACCGCGCGGACGACACCGTGGCTGTGGTGTTCAAGTGCACGCTGATGAATGAAGCGCTCTCTTCGCTGCGCAAGGAGAAGGCGGAGATCACCGTGAAGACCTACGAGGGCTTCCGCATCAGCAACCAGGCGCTGCTGGAAAACGCAGACGGCCTTACCGGCGTCTATGTGCTTTCGGGCAAGCGCGTGGTGTTCAAGCCGATCCGGATCCTCTATTACGCCGATAATCATGTGATCGCGCGCGAAGCCGTCTATTACAAGGAAAACGGCGAGGTTGACACCGACAAGACCCCGTCGCTTCCGGTGCTGGAAGCCTATGACCGCGTGATCGTGAAAGGAAAGAATCTCTATGACGGAAAAGTTCTCAACAACGCTTCGTGAGCAGACGATCGAAGCAAACCTGCGCTTCATTCGCGAAAGGATTGCCGAAGCCGCAGCTAAAAGCGGCCGTACCGCGGACGACGTGCGTCTGATGGCGGTGACCAAGACCGTGGAGCCGATCTTCATCAACCATGCCATTGCCTGCGGCGTCGGTCTGATCGGCGAAAACAAGGTGCAGGAATTCCTTTCCAAGCAGCCGTTTTTGAATCTCGACGGGGTGGAGGCGCATCTGATCGGCCATCTGCAGACCAACAAGGTCCGCCAGATCGTGCCGCACGTTTCCATGATCCAGTCGGTCGACAGCCTGAAGCTGGCAAGGGAGATCGACAGACAGTGCGAAAAGCTCGGAAAGGTCATGCCGTGTCTCATTGAAGTCAACATTGCAAAGGAAGAGAGCAAGACCGGCCTGCCCCTGGAGGAGCTGGAGCCGCTGCTTGAAGCGCTGTCCCTGATGAGCCACGTCCGGGTGGAAGGATTGATGACGATTCCGCCCATTTGCGATGAAAAAGAAAAATTATGCGATTATTTTTATAAAATGCGTGAAATGTTTGTTGACATTGGACGCAAAAAGATAGATAATATAAATATGCAGATTTTGTCTATGGGCATGTCGTCCGACTATGCCGAGGCAATCGAATGCGGGGCCAATCTCGTGCGGATCGGTTCGTCGATCTTCGGTCCCAGATTATACTGAGCAAATAATAAAGCGGAGGATAGAGCAACATGAAGGAAAACTTTTTCAAAACCCTGAAGGACAACGTCAAAAACGCGTTCTCGTTCCAGGATGACGACGATTACTATGAGGACGACTACGTTGAAGAGGAAGCCGACGATTATGCCGACGAGCCGCTGAACGAGCCCGCGCCGAAGGCTTCGCCCAAGACGGCGCCGAAAGCGCCCGCCTACGGCTACGGCGCGCAGTCGTCGTTCCAGGCGGCGTCCTATCAGCCCTACGGCACAACGCCGGCTGCCGACGCGGGCAGCGCCAAGGGCAAGAAGAGCAGCGGCAACATCTACAGCATGAACGACGCCAAGCCCTCGCAGAAGCTGAAGGTCGCCCTGTTCGTGCTGGAGGATATGGACGACGCGCGCAACGTAGCCGACTGCATGATCGACCGCAACGTCGTGACCATCTGCGATATGTCCAAGCTTTCCGTTTCCGAAGAACGCCGCGTGCTTGATTTTCTCGACGGCGTCAAGTATGTGTGCAATTCCAAGATCGAAAACATCTCGGAGCACATCTATCTCATCGTGCCTGAGGCGGCAGAGCTTTCGGGCGATTTCTTCAGCCAGGTCGATTCCACGTCGTTCTACGGCTGAGCCGGAACGCGAATAATCAGGAAGTAAGGAGGATATTCTCATGATATCACCGAATCAGATCAAAATGCAGACCTTCACCTCCGCAGGAAGAGGAGCCTATCGCGCCGCAGACGTGGACGCGTTCATGCAGGAGCTTTACGTCAGCTATACCGAGCTGCTCAGTGAGAACGCTTCCATGAAAAAGAAGTTTGCTTCTCTGTCGTCCATCATCGACGAATACAACGCCGGCAAAAACGCCATCGCCACCGCGCTCGTCAAGGCGCAGGCCGTTGCCGACGAAACGCTGCGCACCGCCAAGGTGGACGCAACCACCATCGTTGCCGACGCCAAGGAAGAGGCGAACAACATCCTCAACGAATCGCAGCAGCAGGCCGAGACCTATGCCCGCGAAAAGAAAGAGGCGGCCGACGCCTATTTTGACCGCGCCGAAAAGGAACTGCAGCGCGTGATGGGCGAAGCGAAGATTCAAAGCGACGCCTTTGTTAAGGAAGTCAACGAACAGGCCTCCGCCCTGATCGCCGACGCCAACCAGAAGGCCGCCGCCATCGTCGGCGCCGCCTACAAGGACGCCAAGGTCGCCAAGGAAAAGACCGAGGAGATCATCACCCGCGCCGAGGTTGAAATTGAAACCACGCGCAACGAGGTGCTTTCGTTCAAGGAATCCGCGCTGCAGATGCTGTCGCGGCTCCTGCCGCTGGTGGAAGGCATTGACCCCGATACGTTCACTGCGCCTGATCTGACCGCCTCGACCGAGATTCCGCAGCTGGAAGCCAACAGCAAGACCGCGCCTTTGTTTGAGCTGAAGGACGGGCTGGCTGAAGACGCTGCAGAACCGGCCGCAGAGGAACCCGCGCCCGCCGCCGAAGAAGAAGCGGCCGATGAACCCGAGCCGGAAGCGGAAGAAGCCGAGCCGGAGCAGGCGGATGCGTTTGATTTTTCCAAGCATGACGAGCTGATCGCGCGCATGGAATCGATCCTCCACGAGGAAAAGCCCGATTTCAAGCAGGAATCGCTTTTTGACGAGCCGGCCGCGCCGTCGATGCCCGTCTATCATCCGTATGAACCCGCCGCTGCGCCCGAGCCCTCCGAGGAGCCGGTGTATGAAACCGACGACCGTGCGCCTGCGTTTGAAGTGACCGACACGCCGGCTGCGCCCGATTTCGAAGAGATCGATGTGGACGACGAAGACGAGTCCGAAGCGGTGGCCGTTCCCGTGGAAGAGGCGCCCGCGTTCGACGTGGAAGACGTGGAGGATGACGACGTTCCCCGCGAACCGTTCAAATTCCGCCTGACCAAGAATTTTGATATTTTTGACGACGACGACAACTGATCAAGAGGCAGTCTATGCTCGCTTTATTCACGCTGCTGGCCGTTCTGGTCCTGACCGGTGCGGATCAGCTGTTTAAACAACTTGTGATCCTTCATCTGCGGGATCGGGGGCCTCTGGTCCTGATCCCGCGGGTTCTGCAGCTGCACTACACCGAAAACGACGGCGCCATGATGGGTCTTCTGCAGGGAAAAACCGTGCTGATGATCGTGCTTGCGCTTGCCGTTTTCGCTGTTTTGCTCTATCTGGTGTTTTCAAAAAAGATCCGTTTCGGTCTGGTGTATTGCTGCCTCACGGCCATCCTCGCCGGCGGTCTCGGCAATCTGATCGACCGGATTTTCCGCGGCTTTGTGGTTGATTACATCGAAGTGCTGTTCGTGCGGTTCTACATTTTCAACTTTGCCGATTGTCTGATTACCGTCGGCGCGTTTCTGATCGTGTTCTATGAGATCTATGAAATCATCCGCGACAGCAAACGAAAGAAAGAGAACGCCCATGGTTGACGCCTATATTTTTACCGTATCCGAGGAACAGGCAGGCGAACGGATTGACAGATTCCTGTGCGATTCGATTTCCGACCTGACCCGTTCCGCCGTGCAGCGGATCATTGAAGAGGGCGGCGCGCAGGTCGGCTTTCTCGCCGTGACCAAGAACTATAAGCTCCGCGCCGGCGACAGGATCACCGTGCAGGTGCCCGAAACGCGGGAGCTTGAGGTGCTGCCGCAGGAGATCCCGCTTGACGTGCGTTATGAGGACGACGATCTGCTCGTGGTCAACAAGCCCAAGGGCATGGTTGTGCACCCGGCGCCCGGCAACCCCGACGGCACGCTGGTCAACGCGCTGCTGTGGCATTGCAGGGGCTCGCTGTCCGGCATCAATGGCGTGATCCGCCCGGGCATCGTCCACCGGATCGACAAGGACACCAGCGGTCTGCTGATTGTTGCAAAGAATGATTTTGCCCATCTTTCGCTTGCGCAGCAGATTCAGGCGCATTCGTTTTCGCGCGAATACCGGACCGTCGTTTACGGCCGTTTTCAGACGGAATCCGGCACCGTGGACGCGCCGATCGGCCGGGATTCCGCCGACCGCAAGAAGATGGCCGTAACGCAGAAGAACAGCAAACCGGCCGTGACCCATTTCTTCGTGGAGCACGCTTACCGCGATTTCACGCACCTGCGTGTGCAGCTGGAAACGGGCCGCACCCACCAGATCCGCGTCCACATGGCCTATATCGGACATCCCGTGGCGGGCGACCCCGTCTACGGCCCGAAAAAGGTCATCACGTCCCTTCACGGCCAGTGCCTGCACGCGGGGCACATCGGCTTTCTGCATCCCCGCACAAGGCAAAAAATCGAGATCGACAGCGAATTACCCGATTATTTCATCAGCTTCCTGAGAGGTTTACAGGATGGATAAAACCAAACCGCTTTCCGGCTGGCTGCTCGCGTCAGACATTGACGGCACGCTGAACGACAAGCGCCGCCATCTGCCGTCGCGCAACCGCCATGCCATCCGCAGATTCGTCTATGACTGCGGGGGCACCATGATACTTGCGTCCGGGCGCTCCATCGCTTCGATGCGCCGCCATTTTGAAAAGCTGCACCTTAACAGCGGCTACGCCGTGTTCCTGAACGGCGCCGGCATATACGACTATAAGAACGAGCAGATCCTGTGGAAGCACTGCGTGGACAGGGAGACCGAGCAGATCATCCGCGAGGCCGCCAGGAAGTTCTCTTCCGTGCGCGTGCAGATTGTCACGTCCACACAGGTGCGCATGGTGCGGCCCGACGTCGCCGCGTGGATCCTTGCGCTTTCGAGCCGGCTGGAACGCAAGTTCTACCGCAGGGTCGACGATCTGCCGTCGGGCGACTGGTGCAAGGCGATCTTTACCGGGCCCACGCCGATGATCAACCGCGTGCAAGCCTTTGTGACCGAACGCAACGGCGGCGACACGACCAACCTCATGCGCTCGTCGGTCGCGTCGTTCGAAGTGGTCGGCAAGGGCACGAACAAGGGCGTGGCCGTGATGAAAGTGGCCGAGCTGCTCGGCATCGATCCGGCAAAAACGGCCGCCATCGGCGATTATTTCAACGACTGGGAGATGCTCAAGGCGGTCGCCGTGCCCGCGTGCTGCGGTCAGGCGCCGAAAAAGATCAAGGAGATCGTCACGCTTGTGACCTGTCACTGCGACAGGGGCGCGGTTGCCGATCTGATTGATTATCTGATTGAAAACTACGCGTCATGCGAAACGGATGACGCGCAAGTATAGACTAAGGAGGAATTATATGGATACGAAAACAAAGCTGGAACTGCAAAAGATTGCCGTCAGGATTCGCAAAGGCGTGATCGAAGGCACCGGTCACGCGAAAAGCGGTCACCCCGGCGGCTCGCTTTCCATCGCCGACATCGTTGCCTATCTGTATTTTCATGAAATGAACGTGGATCCGAAGAATCCGAAATGGCCCGACCGCGACCGCTTTGTGCTCTCCAAGGGCCACACGGCGCCCGCGCTCTATGCGTCGCTTGCGCTCAAGGGCTTCTTCCCGTGGGAGCACATCGCCACGCTGCGCCAGCCGGATTCCATCCTGCAGGGCCACCCGTCCATGAAGTATACCCCCGGCGTGGATATGAGCACCGGCTCTCTGGGGCAGGGCATCTCCGCGGCGGTCGGCATGGCGCTGGGCGCCAAGCTGCAGGGGAAGGCCTTCCGCGTCTACGCGCCTTTGGGCGACGGTGAAATCGAAGAGGGTCAGGTCTGGGAGGCCGCCATGCTGGCCGGCAACCGCAAGCTTGACAATCTGGTCGCCATCGTGGACTGGAACAACCTGCAGATCGACGGTTCGCTCGACGAGGTCAACTCTCCGTGCCCGATCGACAAAAAGTTCGAAGCCTTCGGCTGGAACGTGATCACGATTGACGGACATGACTTTGATCAGATCGACGCGGCGTTTGCCGCCGCCAAGGCCTGCAAGGGCAAGCCGACCTGCATCATTGCCAAAACGATCAAGGGCAAGGGCGTTTCCTTCATGGAAGACAAATGCGAATGGCACGGTTCTGCGCCGAACGCGGAACAATATGAACAGGCAATGGCCGAGCTGGACGCGGCGCTTGCCGGATTGGAGGCGTAATTATGGCAGACGTGATCAAATGTGCAACCAGAGACGCTTACGGCAACGCGCTGAAGGCGCTCGGACAGCGTGACGACATCCTTGTGCTGGACGCCGACCTTGCAAAAGCAACTAAAACCGGCGTGTTCAAAAAGGAATTCCCCGACAAGTTCATCGACTGCGGCATTGCGGAATGCAACATGATGGGCGTGGCCGCCGGTCTTGCGTCCACGGGCTACACCGTGTTCGCCTCCTCGTTCGCCATGTTTTCGGCGGGCAGAGCGTTTGAGCAGGTCCGCAATTCCATCGCCTACCCGAACCTCAACGTCAAGATCGGCGCGACCCACGCCGGCATCTCCGTGGGCGAAGACGGCGCGAGCCACCAGTGCTGCGAAGATATCGCCCTGATGCGCGTGGTGCCGAACATGACCATCATCAACCCGGCGGACGACGTCGAAGCCTATCAGGCCGTGCTTGCCGCTGCGGATCACGACGGTCCCGTCTATATGCGGTTCGGCCGTCTTGCCGTGCCCCGCGTGAACGCGGAGGATTATAAGTTTGAACTCGGCAAGGGCGTCACCCTGCGCGACGGCAGCGACGTGACGATCGTTGCCACCGGCCTTCTGGTCAGCGAGGCGCTGGAAGCCGCCGAAGCGCTGAAGGCGGACGGCATCGACGCGCGCGTAATCAACATCCACACGATCAAGCCGATCGATCGCGATCTGCTGATTAAAGCCGCGGAAGAGACCGGCGCCATCGTGACGGCGGAGGAGCACAGCGTGATCGGCGGCCTCGGCGGCGCGGTTTGCGAAGTGCTTTCCGAAGCCTGCCCGGTGCCCGTGCTGCGCCTCGGCGTGGAAGACACCTTCGGCCGTTCTGGCCCGGCGGTCAAGTTGCTGCACCTGTTCGGTCTGGACGCCGCGCATATTGCGGAAAAGGCGAAGAAAGCGGTTGCGCTCAAGAAGTAAACCATATCATCA
The DNA here is from genome assembly GCA_016290665.1 of Clostridiaceae bacterium. Lineage (GTDB taxonomy): Bacteria > Bacillota > Clostridia > Oscillospirales > Acutalibacteraceae > UBA6857. The sequence continues at coordinate 14,979 of JAEEUW010000043.1, forward strand.
ATCCGCGAGCCTGTCCCTTTGGGGGCAGGCTTTTTTGTGTGACGAATGTTTGTTCGATAAACTTTTGCGAAACACTTGATTTTTTTTCGAAAATGTGTAAAATAGATATGATATACAATATTTGGTGGCGCGAACCGACAAAACCCGGCTTATTTTGCGCCCGGATCGAAAGGAATCTGAATTCATGGCAAAGAAAAACGGCTACGGCGACCAGAGCATCGAAATGCTGGAAGGCGCCGACAAGGTGCGTAAACGCCCGGCGGTCATCTTCGGCTCCGACGGCATTGAAGGCTGCGAGCATTCCATGTTCGAAATCCTGACCAACGCCATCGACGAGGCACGCGAGGGCTTCGGCGACAGGATTTTCGTCACGCGCTTTCTCGACGGCTCGGTCGAGGTGCAGGACTTCGGACGCGGCATCCCGGTCGGTTACAACGAAAAATATGATAAGCACAACTGGGAGCTCGTCTTCTGCGAGATGTACGCCGGCGGCAAGTATCAGACCAACGCGGGCGGCAGCTATGAGTATTCGCTCGGCCTCAACGGTCTCGGCCTTTGCGCCACGCAGTATGCCAGCGAATACATGGACGCCGAGATCCATCGCGACGGCTGCAGGTATACCCTTCATTTTGAAAAGGGGAATAACGTCGGCGGTCTGCAGACCGAGCCCTATAACAAGCGGGACACCGGCTCGCGCATTCGCTGGAAGCCGGATCTCGAGGTCTTCACGGATATCGACATTCCCGTGGAATACTATCAGGAGGTCATCCGCCGGCAGGCTATCGTCAACGAGCACGTACGCTTCGTGCTGAAGATCGAAACGCAGAAGGGCTTCGACACGTTAGAATACTATTATGAAAACGGCATCACGGACTATGTGAAGGAGATCGCCGGCGAGGACGCCATGACGTCGATCCAGACCTGGTCTGCCGACCGTGTGGGCCGCGACCGTGAGGACCTTCCGGATTACAAAGTCAAGCTCAACGTTGCGTTCACGTTTTCCAACAAGCATCAGCTGCTGGAATATTACCACAACTCCAGCTGGCTGGAATTCGGCGGCTCGCCGGATAAGGCCGTCAACAGCGCGTTCACCGCGTTCATCGACAACTATCTGAAGCAGAACGGCAAATACGCGAAATCCGACCCGAAGGTTAAGTTTCAGGACATCTCCGACTGTCTGGTGTTCGTGTCGTCGTCGTTTTCCACGGTTGCGTCCTATCTGAACCAGACCAAAAAAGCGATCACCAACAAGTTTATTCAGAAGGCGATGACCGAGTTCCTGCGCCATCAGCTTGAGGTCTATTTCATCGAAAACAAGATGGAAGCCGACAAGATCTGCAATCAGATACTGATCAATATGCGCTCGCGCGTGCGCGCCGAAGCGACCAGGCAGAATCTGCAGAAAACGCTGGCGCAGTCTTCCGACGTCACCAACCGCGTGCAGAAATTCGTGGACTGCCGCAGCCGCGACGTGGAAAAGCGCGAGCTGTTCATCGTGGAGGGCGATTCCGCGCTCGGCGCCTGCAAGCAGGCCAGAGACTCCGAATTTCAGGCGCTGATTCCGGTTCGCGGCAAGATTCTCAACTGCCTCAAATCGGAATATGAAAAAATCTTCAAAAGCGAGATCATCGTCGATCTGATCCGTGTGCTCGGCTGCGGCGTGGAGGTCAAGACCAAGGCCGCCGGCGGCAAGAATATGGTCAACTTCAATCTGGACAACCTGCGCTGGAGCAAGGTCATCATCTGCACCGACGCCGACGTGGACGGTTATCAGATCCGCACGCTGATTCTGACGATGCTCTATCGGCTTTGTCCCACGCTGATCAGCGAAGGCAAGGTCTTTATTGCCGAATCGCCCCTTTATGAAATCACCTGCGGCAAGGAAACGTGGTTCTGCTATACCGAAAAAGAAAAAGCCGACGCGCTGCAGCAGATCGGCGACCGCAAGTATTCCGTGCAGCGCTCCAAGGGCCTCGGTGAAAATGACGCCGAGATGCTCAACCTCACCACGATGAACCCCGCCACGCGCCGCCTGATCCGGATCGATCCGAGCGAGGCGTCGGAAACGTTCCAGAAATTCGATCTGCTGCTCGGCGACAACCTGCAGGGGCGCAAGGATTACATTGCCGAAAACGGTCATCTCTATATCGATATGACCGACGTCAGCTGAAAGGAGGACGCACATGGCACGCAAGAAAAAGACGGAAGCGCCGAAGCAGGACGACGTCCTGCTGAACACCCACATCGCCGACGCCGGCGACATTGTGGAGCAGCCGATCGTCGATACGCTCGAAATCAACTATATGCCTTATGCGATGAGCGTCATCCTTTCGCGCGCAATCCCGGAAATCGACGGCTTCAAGCCCTCGCACCGCAAGCTGCTTTATACCATGTATAAGATGAATCTGCTCTCCGGCGCGCGCACGAAATCGGCCAACATCGTGGGCCAGACCATGCGCCTCAATCCGCACGGCGACGCTTCGATTTATGAGACCATGGTGCGCCTGGCCCGCGGCAACGAGACGCTGCTTTGCCCGTTTGTCGATTCCAAGGGCAACTTCGGCAAGGCCTATTCGCGCGATATGCACTACGCCGCGCCGCGTTACACGGAAGCCAAGCTGGAGCCGGTCTGCAGCGAACTGTTCGGCGAAATCGACAAGGACACCGTCGACTTTGCCGACAACTACGACAGCACGATGAAAGAGCCCGTGCTGCTGCCGGTCACGTTTCCCACTATTCTTTCCAACGTCAGTCTCGGCATCGCCGTGGGTATGGCGAGCTCCATCTGTTCGTTCAACCTGAACGAGCTGTGCGAAACCACCGTTGCGCTGATCAGGGATCAGACGTCCAACGTGATCGACACGCTGCCTGCGCCCGATTTTGTGGGCGGCGGCACGATCGTCTATGACCGCGCGCAGATGGAAGAGATCTACAATTCCGGCCGCGGCGGCATCAAAATCCGCGCGAACTATACCTTTGACAAGTCGGCCAACTGCATCGACGTGACCGAGATTCCGCCGACGACAACGGCCGAAGCGATCATTGACAAGATCATCGAGCGCATCAAATCGGGCGCGCTCAAGGAAATCAGCGACATCCGCGACGAGACCGACAAGAACGGCCTCAAGATCACGATCGACCTCAAGCGCGGCACCGACCCCGACAAGCTGATGCAGAAGCTGTATAAATCCACCCCGCTGGAGGATACGTTCTCTTGCAACTTCAACGTGCTGATCGACGGCTCTCCGCGCGTGCTCGGCGTCAGAGAGCTGCTGCTGGAATGGATCCGCTTCCGCGGCCGCTGCGTGTTCCGGCGCATCAGCTTTGATCTGCAGAAGGCCGCCGACCGGCTGCATCTGCTCAAGGGCCTGGAAAAGATTCTGCTTGACATTGACAAGGCGATCGCGATCATCCGCAAGACGGAAGAAGAAAGCGAGGTCGTGCCGAACCTGATGATCGGCTTCGGCATCGACCGGATTCAGGCGGAATACGTGGCGGAAATCAAGCTGCGCCACCTGAACCGTGAATACATCCTCAAGCGCCTCAAGGATATCGAAACGCTGACGGAGGAGATCGCGAAGATGCAGGAGACGCTTTCGAGCAAGGCAAAGCTGCGCCGCGTCATCATTGACGAGCTGCAGGCGGTGGCTAAAAAGTACGCTCAGCCGCGCCGCACGAAGCTCCTGTACGTCAGCGAGATGGAAGAAGAGGACGAAAGCGAAGCCGTGCCGGATTACGCGGTCAACGTATTCTTCACAAAGGAAGGCTATTTCAAAAAGATCACGCCGCTTTCGCTGCGCATGGGCGGCGAACAGAAGCTCAAGGAGGGCGACGAGATCATCCTTTCACTGGAAACGAACAACGACCGCGAGCTGCTGTTCTTCACCGACCGGATGCAGTGCTATAAAGCGAAGGTTAACGATTTTGCCGACACCAAGGCCAGCGTGCTCGGCGATTACGTGCCCGCAAAGCTCAACATGGAGGAAGGGGAGAACACCGTTTTCTGCGCCGTGACCGACGCCTCCTACCGCGGCTATATGCTGTTCTTCTTCCAAAACGGCAAGCTTGCCAAGGTCAATCTGTCTTCCTATGCGACCAAGGCCAACCGCAAAAAGCTGATCAAGGCTTATTGCGATAAGTTCCCGCTGGCCGCCGTGATGCAGATCGAAGACGACTGCGAGATCGTGGTGGAAACCGCGGCCGGCCGCTGTCTGCTGTTCAACACGGCCATCGTGACGCCGAAGGCCATGAAGGACACCCAGGGCGTTTCCTGCTTCTCGCTGAAAAAGAACAACGCCATCACCGGGGCGCGGCCGTTTGTCAAGGGCGAGTTTGTGAAGCCCGGTCGCTACCGCACCAGAACGCTGCCGTCCGCAGGCGCCGTTCTCAGCACGGAGGATATTGCGCTGAAAACCAATCTGACCCTGCAGGGGTTTGACGAATAAAGATAGAAGAGAGCTTTGCGCGGCAGAGCTCTCTCCTTTTGCGCAAAAAATGAAACGCGGCTATTGACGAACAAAAGCGCAGTATGATAGAATATAAAAAAATGAACAAAAAGTGAATGAAGGAGAGAAACACTATGATCCGGCGAATCACTGCTTTTATCCTTGCAATTCTCATGTATCTGATGC
>JAEEUW010000044.1 GCA_016290665.1 Clostridiaceae bacterium
CCGTTCGGCGCGGCGCTGCTTTCCGTTTCGCCGGTCTTCACGGCGCTGACCTGCTTTTTGCCGCGGCTTCTGCTCGGCGTCTGCGCGGGTCTGCTGTTCTGCGCGTTGTCGAAGACAAAGCTGCCCGCCGCTGCTTCGTGCGCGCTGACGGCGCTCTGCGCGTCGCTGATCAACACGGTCGGCTTCGTCGGCCTCGTGGTGCTGCTGTTCGGCAAAACGGACTACGTGCAGGGCATCATGGAAACGCTCGGCGCGAAGAATCTGCTGACCTTTGCGTTCGCCTTCGCGGGCGTCAACAGTCTGGTGGAGGCTGCGGCCAACGCGGTGCTCGGCGGTGCGCTGGGGAGCGTTTTGCTCAAATTGAAGAAGCGGATTTAAGCGCATTGCACAAAACGGACGGAAAGATTCTTTTTGAATTGACAAGAAAACGAAACATCCCTATAATAGTATTGTTACTGTGATAGCGGATGTTTTTTTTATTTAGTCTGAACATGAAATGAGGAAACGATATGGGTAAGCTGAAAACCTTTCTGGAAAGCCCGCTGGTCAAAAAGGACGTCGGCGAAGAAACCGTTCTGACCTGGAAGGAGACGATCTCCTATGCGCTCGGCCGCGGCGCGCAGGGCATGAACACCGGCATGACCAGCTCAAAATATGTCAACTATTTTTTGACGAACGTTCTGTTTTCCAGGCTGGAGCAGGAGCGCGGCAAGGGGAGCGCCATGAGCGTCGCCTCACGGATCCGCTTTTATTGCGGCATTTTCGACGCAATCAACGACCCCGTCATGGGCGTCATCGTGGACCGCACGCGCACGAAGAACGGCCAGATGCGGCCCTATATCAAGTGGGCGCCGATCTTCGTTGCCATCGTCATGGTGCTGTTCTTCATCGGCTCGTCCAACATGCCGACGTGGTTCAACATCATCTATACCACGGTACTGTTCGTCCTGCTGGACGTCACCTACACCGCGTTTGATATCCCGATGGGCGCGCTGGCGTTTTCCATCACCCCCAGCGGCATTGAGCGCACCAAGCTGTTCGGCGTGTCGTCCATCGTGCGTTCCGTCGGCGGCGCGATCCCGATGGTGTTCGTGGCCGGCGCGGGATTGCTGCCGTATTTCAAGGATCACCGCCCGCAGTCCTATCTGACGAGCGCGATCATTGCCGCGGCGGGCATCGTGATTCTGACACGGATCACCTACGCCAACACGCGCGAGCGCGCCGAGCACAAGGAGGACGCGCCGTCGGTGGGCGAGTGCTTCCGGCTGCTGTTCCAGAACCGGCCGCTTCTGATGCTCTTCCTCGCCAACATCTGCTTCGTGCTGTGCAAGATTCCCGAGCAGGTTTCAACCTATTTCGTCTACGACCTGATGGCGAACGACAAATACAATCTGTTCATCGATATTATCAAGTTCCCCGGCAGCCTGATTGCTGCGGTGCTCGTCCCCGCAATCATGGAAAAGCTGGGCCGCAGGGCGAACCCCAAGCGCTTCTATCAGGTCTGCTGTCTGCTGGCCATCGGCCTGTGCGGGCTGTTTGCGCTGACTACCTATAACGGCCTTCTTAACAAGCCCGACGGCGCCTCCGTGTCGCTGTTCACCGGCGTTTTGATCGTGCTGTTCACCGGTCTGCTTTCGATACCGCTGGAATTCAAGAACCTGATTCAGAAGGAAATGGAAGCCGAGACTGTCGACTACATCGAATACAAGACCGGCACCCGCGTGGAGGGCGTGATGCTTTCCATCATGTCGTTCACCGGCAAGATCGAGAACACGTTTTCGGCGTCCATCGGTCTGCGTGTGCTGGGTCTCACGGGCTACATCAGCCACGAAGAGGGCAGCGTGGCGCAGAATCATCCGACCAACCTGGCGCTGTTTTTCATGACAATCCTCGTGCCGGCGCTCGGCTATCTGCTGATGCTGATCCCGATGCACTTCTACAACATCACCGGCGAAAGCCACCGGCAGATGATGGAAGAAATCAAACAGCGCCGTGAAGCCTTGCGGCAGGAGATTGCAACGGAGGCCGAATGAGATGAAGCAGACCAAACTGGCGTTCATCGCCGATACCCACCATTTTTCAAAAACGCTGGCCGATAACGGGCGGCAGTATCACCTGCGCAGCGGGTCAGACCAGAAGTGTCTGCTGGAAACCGGCGACATCATTGACGCCGCCTTTGCGATGCTGGCAAAAAGCGACTGCGACGCGGTGCTGATTGCGGGCGACGTTTCCGACGACGGCGAGGTCGTCTGCCACGAGGAGTTCCGCGAAAAGCTCAGGGTGCTGCAAAAGAGCAAGCCGGTCTATCTGATCACCGCCACGCACGACTGGTGCTCCGACGAGAATCCCCGCCGCTACGTGGGCGATGCAGTGCTGACCGACGTGCCGGTGCTGGACCATACCGAGCTGCGCGATTTTTACGCCGATTTCGGCCCGAATCAGGCGCTCAGCGAGTTCCGCACCCATCTGGGCGTCTCTTCGTTCACGGTCGACGTGGGCGAAAACGTGCGCGTTCTGGCGCTCAACGACGACCAGAGCGGCATGGGCGGCGCAGGCTTTTCGGAAGAGCATTTTCAGTGGATCGAGGCGCAGCTTGCAAAAGCGAAGGAGGACGGCAAGATCGTCGTCGGCATGGAGCACCATCTGCTGATTGCGCACATTCATCCGATGCTGACCGCGCGCTCCTGCGTCAAGGACCGCGAAATCGTCGCCGCGCGGCTGGCGGATGCCGGCCTTCGCTATATGTTCGAGGGCCACTCCCACATGCAGGCGATCGACACGTTCACGTCGCCCAAAGGCAACACGATCACGTCGGTCAACATCGGCTCGCTCGTGGGCTACCCCGCGCCGATCTTCTACGTGACCGTGCAGGACGACGGCCTGCACATTGAGGAAGAACGCGTGCAGTCGTTCACCCATGAGGGCAAAACCATCGACGCGCAGCCGTATCTGAAGGCGCACGCCACCGCGCTGATCGACCGGCTGGTGGAGGGCGCGCTGATTTCCAAAGACGAATTCGCCGACCGGCTCTCCGCCATGGGGCTCAAGGGCGGCGATCTCAGGAACCTCTATTATGTCGTCCATCCGTTTGCAAAGCTCTATTTCTCCGCGAATGTCGGCACGCTGGCCAAGGTCATGCGCTTTCTCGGCCTCGGGCGCTTTCTCGACCCGGCGGCGGTGGCGCAGTACCGCGAAAAGCCGTTCCGTGATTTCGTGCATGAAACCTGGCTGTCGATTCTTGACGGCCGCGGCAGGGGCGTGGGTGACGAGAACTACACGAAGCTCGTGGTCGGCGTCGGTGACGCACTGGTGCAGCTGCGTTCCTGCAAGCTGACGCTGGAGCTGCGGCAGGCGCTGCGCAGCATCGTCACGAAGGATTACTTCAGCAACGCCGTGATCTGATCTGTCCGGCACACCATCCACCGCTCCGGCGGTGGTTTTTTCTTTCTTTCGGCAGATTTTTTGATAGCTTGACGAATGTAACAGTGAAATGCATTTCAAGGAGCTCTCTAAATAGATAAGCCTCCGCTCTCTTTTCCCCCTTTTTCGGCCCTGTCGCTTTCTGCGGCAGGGTCGTTTTTTCTTTGCAAAAAGGCTTGCCGTTTGGTCTATCTTATGGTATAATTACATGATAATTAAAATGAGGTAGTTTAGCTATGTTGATCCTGGGCATCGACCCCGGCTACGCCATCATCGGCTACGGGGTGCTCGATTACAAAAACAACCACTTCACCGTGGTCGATTACGGCGCCATCACCACCGAGGCGGGCGTGCCGTTCAACCGCCGGCTCGAGATCATCTATGATGAGCTGACCGCGCTGATCGAAAAGCACAGACCCGAAGCGATGAGCGTGGAAAAGGTGTTCTATAACAACAACGCCAAAACTGTCATCGACGTTTCGCAGGCGCGCGGCGTCATCATGCTCGCGGCGCAGAAATGCCGCGTGCCGGTGTTTGAATATACGCCCCTGCAGGTCAAGCAAAGCGTGGTCGGCTACGGCCGCGCCGAAAAGAAGCAGATTCAGGATATGACCAGGCGCATTTTGAACCTCGAATCCGTGCCGAAGCCCGACGACACCGCCGACGCGCTCGCGATGGCGATCTGCCACGGCCACGCCAGCGGCTCGCTCATGGCCGCCGGTACGCCCGGGATGCGGCAGCTCAAAATCAGAAAGGGGATCTGACCATGTTTTACAGCTTGACAGGGACCGTGATCGCGCAGGATCCGTTCAGCGTTGCCGTTTCGTGCGGCGGCGTGGGCTTTCTTTGCCAGACCACGGCCAACACCCTGCGCGACGTGCAGCAGGGGAAGGAGATCACCCTCTACACACACCTCAACGTCCGCGAGGACGCGCTCGATCTGTTCGGCTTTTCGTCGCAGCATGAGCTGGAGTGGTTCCGCTACCTGATCGGCGTCACCGGCGTGGGCCCCAAGGCGGCGCTGGCAATTCTGTCGCAGCTTCCGCCCGACAAGCTCGCGCTTTGCATCTCTTCCGGCGACGTCAAGGCGATTACCCGCGCGCCCGGCATCGGCCCGAAGATCGCCCAGCGCGTGATTCTGGAGCTCAAGGACAAGGCGAAAACCGTGTTTTCCGGCGCGGACAGCGGCGTGAACACCGCTTCGGTGGCCGCCGTGCAGGACCTGCCGAACACCGGCGAGGCCATTGCGGCGCTGACCATGCTCGGCTACAGCCAGAGCGAAGCGAGCGTGGCGGTCAGCAAGCTCGATCCGGCGCTTTCGGTGCAGGATCTGATCCGCGGCGCGCTCAAGCTGCTTGCGAAAGGAGTGTAACGCATGGCGAACGATTACGAGGAACGCTATATCACGGCCGGCTATACGCCGATGGACAACGAGATCGAAACCTCGCTGCGTCCGCGCGTGATGAGCGAATACATCGGACAGGACAAGGTCAAGGAGAACCTTGAAATCTATATTCAGGCGGCGCTTGCCCGCGGCGAAAGCCTCGACCACGTGCTGCTTTACGGCCCGCCGGGCCTCGGCAAAACTACGCTGGCCGGCATCATCGCCAACGAGATGGGCGTCAACCTGCGTGTGACAAGCGGCCCCGCCATTGAAAAGCAGGGCGACCTTGCCGCGCTGCTGACCAACCTCAGCGAGGGCGACGTGCTGTTCATCGACGAGGTGCACCGCCTCAACCGCAGCGTGGAAGAGGTGCTCTATCCCGCCATGGAAGACAACGCGCTGGATATCATCATCGGCAAGGGCCCCTCGGCGCGCTCCATTCGCCTCGATCTGCCGAAGTTCACGCTGGTGGGCGCAACGACCCGCGCCGGTCAGCTTTCCGCGCCTTTGCGCGACCGCTTCGGCGTGGTGCTGCGTCTGGAGCTCTATACGCCCGAGCAGCTGGCGCAGATCGTGACGCGTTCGGCGCGCATTCTCGGCATCGGCATTGAGCCCGACGGCGCGCTGGAGCTGGCCTCCCGCTCGCGCGGCACGCCGCGTATTGCCAACCGGCTGCTGAAGCGCGCGCGCGACTTTGCCGAGATCATGGGCGACGGCGTGATCACGGAGGAGACTGCGCAGATGGCGCTGTCCCGCATGGAGATCGACCACCTCGGCCTGGACGCGATCGACCGTCTGCTGCTGACCACGATGATCCGCAGCTATAACGGCGGCCCGGTCGGACTCGACACGATTGCCGCCGCGATCGGCGAAGAGAGCATCACGATTGAAGACGTCTACGAGCCCTATCTGATGCAGATCGGCTTTCTGGGCCGCACCCCGCGCGGCCGCGTCGCCACGCCCGCGGCGTATGAGCACCTCGGCCTGACGCCGCCGAACCAGGCGAGCGGAAACCAGCAGACGCTGTTTTGAGTTAATTCGGAATTGCGAATTCCGAATTGATAGAATCTATCCCCATAATAAAGGAGCTATTATCCATGGGCAGACTTTTCGGAACCGACGGCGCACGCGGCGTCGCCAACACAGACATTTCATGCGAACTTGCCATGAACATCGGCAAAGCCGTTGCCATGGTGCTGACGGATATGGACCACCGCAAGCCCCGCGTGCTGATCGGCATGGATACGCGGCTGTCGAAGGATATGCTGGAAGCGGCAATCGCCTGCGGCCTTTGCTCGGTCGGCGCCGACGTCATGACGCTCGGCGTGGTGCCGACGCCCGCCGTGGCCTATCTGGTGCGCCGCTACGGCTATGACGCGGCGGTGATGATCTCCGCGTCGCACAACCCCTGCGAATACAATGGCATCAAAATCTTCAAGGGCGACGGCTATAAGCTGCCCGACGAGGTGGAAAACAAGATCGAAGCGATCATTCTGGACGAGGTCGACGTTCCGCCGACGCCCATCGGCGCCGGTGTGGGCAGAATCAGCGTGTGCGAAAACACGGTGCACGACTACATCGAATACCTGCGTTCCACAGTGGACTGCGATTTTTCCGGCATGGAGATTGCGCTCGACTGCGCCAACGGCAGCGCCAGCGTTTCCGCTGAAAAGCTGTTCACGTCCCTCGGCGCGAAGGTGCATATCCTTTCCGCCGAGCCGAACGGCCTCAACATCAATGACAACTGCGGCTCCACGCATCTGGAGCAGCTGCAGCAATATGTAAAAGAGCATCATCTGCAGGCGGGCTTCGCCTTTGACGGCGACGCCGACCGGATGCTGGCCGTGGACGAGAACGGCGAAATCGTGGACGGCGACAAGATCATCGCCATCTGCGCCGGGCAGATGAAGGCCGAAGGCAGGCTGCGCGGCAACACGGCCGTTGTGACCGTGATGACCAACATGGGCTTCTATAAGTTCTGCAACGAAGCGGGCATTCAGTATACCGCCACCAAGGTCGGCGACCGTTACGTGCTCGAGGAGATGCTCAAATCGAACTACGCCATCGGCGGCGAACAGTCCGGTCACGTCATTTTCCTCGATTACGCCACCACGGGCGACGGCCAGCTGACGGCGCTGCAGGTGCTTTCCGTCATGAAAAAGACCGGAAAGCCGCTGTCTGCGCTTGCGTCCTGCATGACCGTGTATCCGCAGACCATGATCAACGTCCGCGTGTCCAAGATGGGCAAGGCGCGCTTCCACGACGATCCCGACATCAAGGAAGCGATCCGTGAGGCGCAGACGCAGCTTGAGGGCAGCGGGCGCGTGCTGGTGCGCATCTCCGGGACGGAACCGCTGGTCCGCGTGATGCTGGAGGGCGAAAACAAAGAGCAGATCGAAACGCTGGCAAACGAGATTGCGCAGGTTGTGCGTGAAAAACTGATCTGAGAGGGAACTATGAGAGTAAGCGAAGCTTGGCAGGACTACGCGCTGCTGGACTGCAGCGGAGGCGAACGCCTGGAGCGCTGGGGCGATATCGTGCTGATCCGCCCCGATCCGCAGGTGATCTGGCAGACGCCGAAAACGCATCCGCTGTGGCAGAAGGCGAACGCGCGCTATCACCGCTCCAAAACGGGCGGCGGCAGCTGGGAGGTCTATTCCTCCATGCCGCCCGACTGGGAGGTGCGCTACCGCGACCTGACGTTCCGCGTCAAAACCATGGGCTTCAAGCATACCGGCCTGTTCCCCGAGCAGGCGGTCAACTGGGACATGGTCATGCGCCTGATCCGCGAGGCCGACCGCCCGCTGAAGGTGCTCAACCTCTTTGCCTACACCGGCGGCGCCACGATTGCCTGCCTCAAGGCCGGCGCGTCCGTTGTGCACGTCGACGCCTCCAGGGGCATGGTGCAGTGGGCGAAGGAGAACGCCAAAGCCAGCGGCGTGGAGGAGCGTCCGGTGCGCTGGATCGTGGACGACTGCATCAAGTTCGTCCAGCGTGAGATCCGCCGCGGCAACCGGTATGACGTCATCATCATGGATCCGCCGTCCTACGGCAGAGGCCCCGGCGGCGAGGTCTGGAAGCTGGAGGACGAGGTGTACGGCTTCGTTTCGCTTTGCGAGCAGCTCCTTTCGCCCGAAGCAAAGCTGATGCTTATCAATTCCTATACGACCGGCCTGTCGCCGTCGGTGATGCAGTATATCCTGCAGTCGACCGTGCAGCCGAAGCACGGGGGCGCCGTTTCCTGCGATGAGATCGGGCTTCCGGTCGCCGGCGACGGCCGTGTGCTGCCTTGCGGCGCAAGCGCCGTGTGGCAAAAATAACGAAGATTCATTTGAGGTTTCTATGCGCGCATTCATTGAATTCAAGGACGTGTCCTTTTCCTACGACGTGGAGGACGCGCAGCCCGTTCCGGTGCTGCAGCACTTTGACCTTGCGATTGCGCAGGGCGACTTTGTGGCGATTCTCGGCCATAACGGCAGCGGCAAATCAACCGTGGCAAAGCTGTGCAACGGCATTGAGATTCCGCAAAGCGGCGACGTAACCGTCAACGGAATGAACACAAAAGAAGAAGAGAACCTGCTGGAAATCCGCAGACATGTCGGCATGGTGTTCCAGAATCCGGACAACCAGATCGTCGCCACCATTGTGGAGGACGACGTTGCCTTCGGACCGGAAAACCTCGGCGTGGAGCCGGCGGAGATCCGCCGCCGCGTGGATCAGGCCCTGCGGGACGTCGGTATGTATGATCTGCGCTTTTCGGAGCCGCACAAGCTTTCCGGCGGCCAGAAGCAGCGCGTCGCCATTGCGGGCGTTATCGCCATGCAGCCGGCCTGTATCGTGCTTGACGAGCCGACGGCCATGCTGGACCCGCGCGGGCGCAAGGACGTGATGAAAACGGTGCAGATGCTGAACCGCGATTTCGGCATTACCGTGTTGTATATCACCCACTTTATGGAAGAAGCCGCAAAGGCAAACCGCGTCGTCGTGATGGACAAGGGGCGGATTTTGCTTGACGGCACGCCGCGCGAGGTGTTTCAGCATGACGACGCGCTTCGCGCCGCCGGCCTGGAGGTGCCGCAGGCGACCGAGCTTTCTTTGCTTCTGAAGCGCGACGGCGTACCGCTCAGCGGCAGCATTCTCACCATTGAAGAACTCTCCCGGCAGCTGGAAGAGCTGCTTTCATGAAAAAGGGTACGGAGGACGTTTTGTTGAACAACACACCCATTTTATCCACGGAAGATCTGACCTATATCTACCAGAAGGGCACCAACAGTGAGGTCACCGCGATTCAGGACGTCTCTGTTGACATCCTGCAGGGCGAGCTTGTCGGCATCATCGGCCACACCGGTTCCGGCAAGAGCACGCTGATCGAGCATTTCAACGCGCTCAAGAAGGGGACGAGCGGCCGCGTGCTGCTGGACGGCAGCGATATCTGGGCAGATAAATCAAAGATCCGTTCGGTCCGGTTCCGGGTCGGCGTCTGTTTCCAATACCCCGAATACCAGTTGTTTGAAGAAACCGTGGCGAAAGACATCGCCTTCGGGCCGAAAAACATGGGCCTTTCCGAGGAGGAGGTCAACCGCCGCGTGACCGACGCGCTGACCTACGTCGGCCTGTCGCAAAGCTATGCCGAAAAGTCGCCGTTCGACCTTTCCGGCGGCGAAAAGCGCCGCGTCGCCATCGCCGGCATCATGGCGATGGAGCCGCAGGTGCTGGTGCTTGACGAGCCCTGCGCCGGGCTGGACCCGAAGGGGCGCGCCACCGTGCTGCAGATGATCGCCTCCTATCGCGCAAAAACGGGCTGTACGGTGCTTCTGGTGTCGCACAGCATGGAAGACGTCGCCGCCATTGCCGACCGCATTCTGGTGATGAATCGGGCGCACGTGGCGTTCTTCGACACGGTGGACGCCGTGTTCTCCCATGCCGAAGAGCTGCAGGAGATGGGCCTTGACATTCCGCGGATCACGCAGCTGATGCTGTCGCTGCGCGAAAAGGGCATTGACGTCCCCGCAAATCTCTATACGGTGCAGCAGGCGTACGACGCGCTGCGGCCCCGTCTGAAAGGGGGATCGCGCCATGCTCAGTGACATCACCATCGGCCAGTACTACAAGGCGCAGTCGGTCGTGCACCGCATGGACGCGCGGATGAAGCTGATTCTCACCGTGCTGTTCATCGTCATCATCTTCCTTTGCAAAAACTTCTTTTCGCTGGCCGTCATGTTCGTGCTGACCGCGGTCTCCATTCTGGTTTCCCGGGTGCCGTTCCGCATGTTCTTCAAGAGCCTCAAGCCGATCATCCCGATCATCCTGATTACGGCGGCGCTCAATATCTTCTACGTGAAAAAGGGGACGGAGCTGCTTTCGTTCTGGAAGATCTCCGTCACGACGGGCGGCCTTTCCACGGCGTTCTTCATGGCCGTGCGCATCATCTGCCTGATTATGGTCAGCTCGCTTCTGACCTATACGACGGTGCCCACGCAGCTGACCGACGCCATTGAACGGCTGCTCTCTCCGCTGAACGTGCTGCACATCTCCGTGCACACACTCGCGATGATGATGACGCTTGCGCTGCGGTTCATTCCCACGCTGATCGAAGAGATCGAGCGTATCACCAACGCGCAGAAGGCGCGCGGCGCCGATTTTGAAAGCGGCCGCTTTCTCGAGCGCGTCAAGGCCATGATTCCAGTTCTGATTCCGCTGTTCGTTTCCGCGTTCCGGCGGGCCTATGAGCTCTCGTTCGCCATGACCTGCCGCTGCTACCACGGCGGCGAGGGGAGAACGCGGATGAAACAGATGAAACTGTCCGCCGTTGATTTCGCCGCGCTCGGCGTGTTTCTGCTGTCTCTTGCGGGCGTGATCGTACTGAACCGATTCTTTCAGGCAATGATATGAGAAATATAAAACTTTTTCTTCAATTTGACGGCGCCGCCTTCCACGGCTTTCAGCAGCAGCCGAACGGCGACACCGTGGAGGCGCAGCTCAAAAAAGCGCTCAGCCGTCTGCTGGGCGAAGCCTGTACGGTCTACGGGTGCAGCCGCACCGACGCCGGCGTGCACGCCAACGAGTTCTGCTGCAATTTCAAGACGCAGTCCGACCGCGACTGCGACAAGCTGCTGCAGGGCCTCAACGCCGTGCTGCCGCCGCAGATTTCCGTGCTTTCCTGCGCACAGGCGCCGGAATCCTTCCATGCGCGCTATGATTGCCGCGCCAAGGAATACGCCTACTGCATCTGGAACGGCAGGACGCGCAACCCGTTTTTGCTGCAGCGCGCCCTGTTCCATCCGTTCCCGCTGGACGTCGCCTTTCTGAACGAACAGGCGCAGGACTTTGTCGGCACGCACGACTTTTCCGCCTTCTGCGCCAGCGGGGCCTCCACCAAAACCTCCGTGCGCACGATCGAACGCTGCAGCGTGGTGCGAACCGGGGAGCTCGTGACGTTCACCGTTTGCGGCAACGGCTTTTTGTATCATATGGTCCGCATCATGGTCGGCACGCTGCTCGACCTGCAGCGCGGAAAGCTGCCGCCCGGTTCGATTCCGTCGATCCTGCGTTCCGCGGACCGCACCCGCGCCGGCGTTACGGCACCCGCGGAGGGCCTGTATCTGAACCGTGTATTTTATGATGAAGGGAGCTTGTCAGATGGATCCGAAGGATGAAAACAACGTGCTGCCGGAGCAGGCGGACGCCAAAGCGCCCGAAGAGGAAGCGCCGCAGGCCAGCCGGGGCTTTTCGGTCTTTGCCGACGAGCTCGAGCTGGAAAACGCCGGCATCTTCCGCGACCGTTCCGACCCGGAGCCGGCAGGTGAAGCGGCGGCAGACAACGCCGCCCCGCCGGTCTATCCATCCGCCGCCAAACAGACGCAGCGCCGGCGCAATCTGCGCAGCCTGATTGCGGCGGGCGTTATCGTGCTGGTCACGGCGCTGCTTGTCGGCGGCGTGTTCCTGCTGGTGCGCCAGCGCGACGAACAGGCGCAGCCGCCCGCGGTGGAGCCTGTGCAGTCGGTGGAGGAAACGCCGCAGGTGCAGGCGGAAAACAACGCGAGCGCCCCGGTCCGCGCAAAGGCCAAGGGCTTTCCCGTTTCCTTTTCCAGCAACGCGATCCGCTCGATTGCCGCGGTTGGCGCGAACATCTACGTGCTGACCGACGAAACGCTGTCGCTGGTCACGCCGAGCGGCGCCTGCCAGATGCTGAAGGTCATCGGCTACGTGGAACCCGTCATCGTTTCCTGCGGCAAATACGGCCTTGTGTTCGACCGTCTGACCGGCAAGTACCTCGTTTTCTGCAATGCGAAGATCGTGCTGGAGGGGACGAGCGAAGACCAGGCGCAGATACTGACCGCCGATATCGCCGCCGACGGCAGCTTTTTGCTGGCAACCAAGGGCAAGGAGAGCGCCAGCCTTCTGACTTATTATGACAAAGACGGCAAGATGCTGTTCCGCTGGACCTGCGCCAAGGATCACATCGTTGCGGTGTCGCTGGCCGAAAACCGCCGCGATATCCTTTGCGCCGCGCTGAACGCCAAAAACGGCGAGATCCTTACAAGGCTCTATCTGCTCGATACCTATTCCGACCAGACCCAGTGGGAATACAGCCTGAAGGGCGCCGCGGCCATCGACTGCTGCTTTGTGTCCGGCAGCAAAATCGCCGTTGTCTGCGCGGACCGCCGCGTTGTGATCGACACGAAAAAGAGCAAGCCGACGCCGCACGTGTTTGAATATCCGGAAGCCCCGCTTGCCATCGACAGCGACGGGGAATACACCGCGGTCGTGACGCCGAAGTTCGGCTCGTTCGACGCCTATGAGGTGCGGCTGCTGACCGGCAGCAACAAGGTGAGCTATACGTTTCAGACGGACGCCCGCGTGATCGGCGTGCGCTGCGTCGGCAAGCGGTCCTATCTGCTCACGGAAAAAGCGGTGCTCACGGTCGGCCCCTCCGGCAAGGGCAGCGTTGTGACGCAGATTCCCGGCGTTGAGCTCGGCCTTGACGTGCTGAACGGACACGTCTATCATTATTCTCTGGGTTATCTGTTCAAAAATTGACTTTTTCAAAAAGATATGCTATACTATCGGCAATTTCGGCCTGCGCGGAATCTTTTAAGGTGATTTAAACTACTTCGCGTACGCTAAATGCAACCGGAGGCAATCATGTCCTATCTTCTCGACTTATGCTTTGCCGCAGTGCTGGTTCTGTCCGTTGTGCTTGCGGCCAAAAAAGGCTTTTTCGCAACGCTGCTCGATCTGGCGGCGTACGTGCTTTCCGTGATCGGCGCGAAGCTGTTTTCCGCCCAGTTCGCCCCCGCCGTCTATCAGGCGCTGGTGCAGCCGCCGCTGCGCGCAAGGATCGCGCAGGGCTTCGGCTCCGCGGCGGATGCGGACCTCGGCGCGCAGATCGCCGCGGCGCTCAAGTCGATTCCCGCTTCTCTTTCCGGCCTGATGCAGCTGCTCGGCGTCTCCAAAGAGTCGCTGCTGCAGAAGGTGGAATCGCTCGACCTGACCGGCAAGCACGCCGTTGACCGCCTGATGCGCGCCGCGGTGGATCCGGTTGCAACGGCGGTCGTCCGCACGGCGCTGTTTGTGCTGATTGCAATCGTGCTTTCCGTTGTGCTCAAGCTTGTGTTCCGCCTGCTGAACCGCGTCATCAAGGAAGTGCCTGCCATCAAGCAGATCAACACCGGGCTCGGCGTGGTGCTCGGTCTGCTGCGCGGCGCGGTGCTCGTGTTCCTGCTTGCGCTTGCCGTCGGTCTCATTGCCGGCGTTTCGGCAAACGACAAATTTATTGAAATCGTCCGCCGTTCCTATGTTGAGCGTTGGGTCAGCGGATTTATGGATTCGATCAGCGGTTATGTGACCGCGCATTAAGGAGGTTATTCAAATGAAGGATTTGTTCAAGGGTTGTCTGACGATTCCCAATTTGCTCTCGGTGATCCGCATTGCGCTGATCCCGGTGTTCGCCATGCTCTATCTCAAGGGGCAGATGATCCCCGCCGTGCTGATTCTCGTGATCTCCGGCCTGACCGACCTGTTCGACGGCAAGATTGCCCGCCGCTTCAACCAGGTCAGCGCCCTGGGCAAGATTCTCGACCCCGTGGCAGACAAGCTGACGCAGATCACGGTGGCCATTATCCTGCTCATCAAGTTTCATCAGGCGCAAAGCCCGGTCATCAACGCTTTCGGCTGGGTGTTCATCGTCTTCCTTGCCAAAGAGGGCTTCATGGTGCTCGGCGGCCTCGCCATGCTGATCTGCAACCTGCGTCCCGGCGCGGCTGAAATGCCGGGCAAGGTGGCGACCGTTGTGTTCTACACCGTGATGACGCTGATCATCGCCTTCGGCCCCGAGGTCGGCGCGCTGCAAAACCTCTGGACCATGCCGGAGGTGCTCACCGGTATTCTGGTTGTCATTGCCGCCATTATGTGTCTGGTTGCTTTCGCGTCTTATGTGCCCGGCATCAAGCAGCAGGTCGGCGCATACTTTGCCGAAAAGAAGGCGAAGAAGGCCGAAGCGCAGACGGAAACGGAATAACAGTTCAATCATTTTGCGCGCCCGGCGGTTTCGTTCCGGTGCGCGCTTTCAGGAGTAACGCATGAAACAGGTATTATGCAGCAGATGTCACAAGCGTCCCGCTGTCATCTTTATTTCAAAAATCGTAGACGGCAAAACGGTGCCCGAGGGCCTTTGCCTGCACTGCGCCATGGAAATGAACATCGGCCCGATCAAGCAGATGATGGATTCCATGGGCATCACGGAAGAGGACGTGGATTCCATCTCGGAACAGTTTTCGCAGATGTTCCCGGACTCGGACGAGGACGGCGGCTTTGAAGCCGGCGGATCTCCCACCGTGCCGTTTTTGCAGGGTCTGTTCGGCGATCTGCAGAACGCGATCCAGAATCTGCCCGCAAAGAACGAAGGCGCCGCCAATCCGGCGCAGCCGCCGAAAAGCACGGCGCAGCCGCCGCGCCAGTCCCTGCGCGAAAAGCGCAGGGAGCAGAAGAAGCGCAAGTTCCTGACCCTTTACTGCACCGATCTGACACAGCGCGCCCGGGAGGGCAAGCTCGACAGCATCATCGGCCGCGACAAGGAAATTGCGCGCACGGTGCAGATCCTTTGCCGCCGCAGCAAGAACAACCCCTGCCTGATCGGCGAGCCCGGCGTCGGCAAGACCGCCATTGCGGAGGGCATCGCCCAGCGCATCGCCCGCGGCGACGTGCCCGCAAAGCTGGCGGACAAGGAGATCCATCTGCTCGACCTGACGGCCCTTGTTGCCGGAACGCAGTTCCGCGGCCAGTTTGAAAGCCGCATCAAGAACCTGATCGACGAGGTCAAGGACAACGGCAACATCATTCTGTTCATCGACGAGGTGCACAACCTTGTGGGCACCGGCGACGCGGAAGGCTCCATGAACGCCGCCAACATTCTGAAGCCTGCGCTCTCCCGCGGCGAAATTCAG
The DNA here is from genome assembly GCA_016290665.1 of Clostridiaceae bacterium. Taxonomy (GTDB): domain Bacteria; phylum Bacillota; class Clostridia; order Oscillospirales; family Acutalibacteraceae; genus UBA6857. The sequence goes on from JAEEUW010000044.1 coordinate 15,250, forward strand.
GTCATCGGCGCCACCACGTTCACCGAGTACCGCAAGAACATTGAAAAGGACGCGGCGCTGGAACGCCGGTTCCAGCCCGTGAAGGTGGAGGAGCCTTCGATCGACGACGCCGTGCAGATTCTGCTGGGCATCAAGACGTATTACGAGACCTATCACCGCGTGCGCATTTCCGACGCGCTGGTGAGGCGCGCCGTGGTGCTCTCGGAGCGCTATATCACCGACCGTTTTCTGCCGGACAAGGCCATCGACCTGCTGGACGAAGCCTGCACCTGCGCCAATCTGCGCAACAAGGCAATCAGCGACCTTGAGATCAATCTGCGCGAACAGGAAGCGCTCAAGGAAACCGAGGAGGCCCTTTCGTCCGCGCCCGAAAACGTCGATTACGAAGCGATTGCCAATATCAAATCGGAGCTGGTCAAGCTGGAAAACGCAGCCGAAGCGCTGCAGCCGCTGGCGGCCGACAACGCCGTGACCGAAGCGGACATCGCCAAGGTGATCGAGCTGTGGACCGGCATCCCCGCCAGCAAGGTGATAGAAAGCGATCTGCGCCGTCTTGCGCATCTGGAGGAACACCTCAAGAGCAAGATCATCGGTCAGGACGAAGCGGTTCACGCCATTGCCGCGGCCATCCGCCGCAGCCGCGTGCAGATCAGCCCGCGCCGCAGACCCGCGTCGTTTATCTTCGTCGGCCCCACGGGCGTCGGCAAGACGGAGCTGGTCAAGCAGATTGCCAACGAGCTGTTCAACACGCCCGAAACGCTGATCCGCCTTGACATGTCGGAATTCATGGAAAAGCACAGCGTGTCGCGCATCATCGGTTCGCCGCCGGGCTACGTCGGCTATGACGAGGCCGGCCAGCTGACCGAAAAGGTGCGCCGCAAGCCCTATTCCGTGATCCTCTTTGACGAGATCGAAAAGGCGCACCCCGACGTAATGAATATCCTTTTGCAGATTCTCGACGAAGGCCGCATTACGGACGCGCAGGGGAGAACGGTCAATTTTGAAAACACCGTGATCGTCATGACGTCCAACGCGGGCAGCGATCAGAAGGCCGGCGCGCTCGGCTTCGGCAAGCAGCAGGGTGAGGCGACGAAGGACCGCATTATGAAAGCGCTCTCCGATTTTCTGCGCCCCGAATTCATCGGCCGCGTGGACGAGGTCGCCGTGTTCAACGCGCTGACCAAAGAGGATTACGAAAAGATTGCCGTGCTGCTGCTCACCGAGCTGCAGCAGTCGCTCGAAGAAAAGCCGCTGCGTCTGACCTGGACCGACGACGTGCCGCGTCTGCTGGCCGAGAAAGCCGAGGGCGGCTCCCGCGGCGCCAGAGATCTGCGCAATCTGATCCGCAAGGAGATCGAAGACGGCGTCGCGTCGATCATCATTGACCACGCGGACGAGAACGTCACCGCCGTTTCGGTCGTTGTGGAAGACGGCAAAATCGAACTGAAGTATCTTTAACCCCAAAAATCATCTGATCAGGCGACAGTTCCCTTCGGAATCTGCGTAGCCGGGTTACCGACGTGTAACAACAGATTGTGAAAACACTTTCTGTGGGACAGCATAGGATGTTCTGCAGAAGGTGTTTTTCTGTTCCCGTGCAAAATCTATAAGCTTTAAGGTGCAGCATATGGATGAAAAGAAAACCGTGCGCCGGGTTACCGCTGTCGGAATCCTCGGCAATATCGTTCTCGTTCTCTTTAAGCTTTACGCCGGTATCGCGGGCAAATCGGAAGCGATGGTGTCTGACGCCGTGCATTCGCTTTCCGACGTGTTCGCCACGTTAGTGGCCTATATCGGCGTGCGCGTTTCCAAAAAAGCGCCCGATTCCGAGCACCCCTACGGCCACGACCGCTTTGAGTGTCTCGCCTCGATGATCCTCGGGCTCATCCTTTGCGGCACCGGGGTCGGCGTCGGCCTGACCGGCGTCAAGACCATTCTGGCCGGCAATTATGATCAGCTTGAAACGCCGGGCCTGATCGCCCTGCTGGCCGCCGCCGTATCCATCGTCGTCAAGGAAGCGATGTTCTGGTACACCAGACACTACGCCAGAAAGATCGGTTCCTCCGCCTTCATGGCGGACGCTTGGCACCACCGCTCCGACGCGCTCTCGTCGGTCGGCTCCCTTGTCGGCATCGCGTTTGCAAAGAAGGGCTTTCCCGTTATGGACGCGGTTGCCTGCGTGATCATTTCGCTGCTGATTCTCAAGGTCGGCTTCGACATTCTGCGCGACGCGGTCAACAAGATGATCGACACCTCCTGCGGGGAGGCGTGGGACAGCGCCATGACCGACTTCATCCGCTCCGTGCCCGGCGTGGAGGACGTTGACAAGCTGCAGTCCCGAAAGTTCGGCGACAAAATCTATCTGGACGTCGAAATCTCCGTCGACGGGCAGCAGAGCCTGTTTGACGCACACCGGATTGCCGATCTTGTGCATGACACGGTGGAGGAGAACTACCCCGAGATCAAGCACATTATGATCCATGAAAACCCGTCGCCGCTGCCCGTGCCGGAGGATCCGCAGGGCTGAAACGCAAGATTGCCGTCCACGCTGAACAGAATTGAAAAAGCGCTTTTGCCGTTTGACAAAAGCGCTTTTTTCTGAAGGCGTCTTCGTGAATTGTCCGGACGATGCAAGGGTCACGCGGCGCATCACGTTCCGCGTAAGCGGCACTGCGCAGCAATATAATTCGCCGAAGGCGAATATAACGGAAAGAAACCTGATTTGATTACCAAATCAGGTTTCTTTCTTGGCAGGGATGGCAGGATTTGAACCTACGAATGTCGCAGTCAAAGTGCGATGCCTTACCCCTTGGCTACACCCCTGTATTTTGTCCATAAAAAAAGAAATGGGGTGGATAATCGGATTCGAACCGATGGCCTCCAGGGCCACAACCTGGCGCTCTAACCAACTGAGCTATACCCACCATATATTTGGCGCGGTTTGAGGGACTCGAACCCCCGGCCTACTGCTTAGAAGGCAGTTGCTCTATCCAGCTGAGCTAAAACCGCATGCTGTGTTTGGAGCGGGTGATGGGAATCGAACCCACACGACCAGCTTGGAAGGCTGGGGTTCTGCCATTGAACTACACCCGCAAACGTGTTTGTGACTTTGAATATTATAGCGAAACAGTATCTAGTTGTCAAGTGTTTTGCTGCTTTTTTTCAAATTCTTTGTTCGAAAAAAGTATCATAGTTAAAATCGCTTCTTGCATTTTATCCTAAAATGATTATAATAAAATCAATATTTTTCTGGAGGACGTTATGAAACAAAGAATTTTATCTTTGCTGTTTGCGATTGTATTGGTTTGTTGTATCTTTCCATTTTCCAATGCGGAAACTGCTGCTATATCCGTCGATAACACTTTGTCTGTTTCTGCTTCAAACCGTGGAAAAAGAACAAAAATCTTGCTTCAGTGGATTCCGCTTGCTGACATAGACGGCGTACAGATCTATCGAAGTGAAACCGGAAAACGCGGTAGCTTTCAAAAGCTGGTTTCTGTTCGAGGCGCATCCTTTTTTTTCGACAGCGGGCTGAAATCGAATCATATTTATTATTATAAAATCCGCACTTTCACTAAAACATCTGACGGTAATGTTTTTGGAAAATTCAGCTGTATTACTGCTTCAACAGCACTCACTGAGTCTTTTTTATTGAAAAAACTTCATAAAGCGCAAACTGTCGCAAATGCGTTTTTAGATAACTCTATGCCTCGCTGCAAGAATTCTGACAGCATTATCCGTAGTGTTGAAACTGATGACGGCCTCTTAACATGTCGTTTTTTTGAAGTGAATCGAGGCTCCATACGTACGATTGCAGGACTGAAAAAGTATCTGAGAAAGTATTTTTCCAGTGATTTGGTTGACTTTGTTGTTAATTCCTATTATTGTGAGTATAAGGGGAGGCTTTATCAGTTGGAGGGTGATTCTATTGACCCTTCATATATTCTTCAAGATCAGACTTCTTTGCAGATAATTAGTCAGAATGATCTATCGGTTTCTTTTAAAGCTGTTTTTTGTAAACCAGACCTGAACCAGGAAAAGCATACATTTGCTTCGTTTTTAGGTGCACCAGAACAAAAGCAGCGCCGAAATAAGACGAATGGCCGTA
>JAEEUW010000045.1 GCA_016290665.1 Clostridiaceae bacterium
GCTGCGCAGCCGGGTGCTCTTTATGGCGCGCGCCGACGCGCACCTGCCCGATAACCGCTTCTTTATTCAGGATCTGATCGGCTGCCGCGTGGTCGACGCGGACGAGCCGGAGAAGCAATACGGCGTTCTGACCGAGGTGAGCCGCACGGGCGCCAACGATGTCTGGCATGTGACGGACGAAGGCGGCAGGGAATATCTGCTGCCCGCGATTCCGCCGGTCGTGATCGACACCGATATTGACGCGGAACGGATTGCAATCCGCCCGCTGAAAGGAATCTTTGACGATGCGGATTGATATTTTGACCTTGTTTCCCGAAATGTGCGAGGCGGTGCTCTCCGAGAGTATCGTCGGCCGCGCGCGCAGGGCCGGCCTTGTGGACATCCGCACCCACCAGATCCGGGATTATACCGAAGACAAGCACGGCCGGGTGGACGACGCGCCCTACGGCGGCGGCATGGGCATGATTATGCAGCCCCAGCCGATCTATGACTGCTTTCAGGCGCTTTGCGCAGAGACCGGCGACCGTCCGAAGCTGATTTATCTCTCGCCGCAGGGCAGACCTTTGACCCAGGAGATTGTGGAGGCGCGGGCAAAAGAGCCGCACCTCGCGCTGTTGTGCGGCCACTATGAGGGCGTGGACGAGCGCGTGCTCGAAGAGATCGCGGACGAAGAGCTTTCGATCGGCGACTATGTGCTGACCGGGGGCGAGCTGCCGGCGCTGGTGCTGGCCGACGCGCTCGCGCGCATGCAGCCGGGCGTCCTGTCGGGCGACGTCTGCTTCACCGACGAGAGCCACTTCTCCGGCCTGCTGGAGTATCCCCAGTACACCCGTCCGCCCGAATGGCGGGGCAGGGCGGTGCCCGAGGTGCTGCTGAGCGGCCACCACGCGAACATCGACGCCTGGCGCAAGGAACAGTCGCTGCGGCGCACCGAAGAAAAGCGGCCGGATCTCTATGAAGCATATCTGCGTGAACAGAAATCATAAGATATGATTTCTGCTTCTGAAGTTATTCCATGCGTATTGCAAAACGACTCGCCCGCGCTGTCTTTTCCGCGTCCGCCGTACTGGCAGGGCGAGATCCACAGGCTCCGCTTCGATTATTTCAACGCATCCGCACCGGGAGACGTCATGTACATCAAAAGCATCGAGCTGACGTGATGCGGGCGTTTGCCGCCTGAAGCAGACGGGAATAGGAGGAAAAAAGGATGTTCCGCTACGGCAAAGCAAAGCTCATCGAGGGCGTAACCAGAATCAAGGACGGGATCGTCAACGAGTTCCTGATCGAAGGCCGCGACCGCGCGGTTCTGTTCGACACGGGTCTCGATCTGTTCAACATCAGGGACTACGTTTCCAAACTGACGGACAAGGAGCTGATCGTGGTCAACTCCCATTTTCACCCCGACCACGCCAACGGCAACCATCATTTCGACAAGGTTCATATCGGCGAAAAGGACCTGCCCACGTTCACGACGCAGGACGTCTATTTCAAGCTGGTGGACGACATCGTGACCGCCACGCTCAAAAAGCATCCGCGCGCCCAAAAGATCATGCCGTGGGTCGATAAGCTGCTGATGACGAAAAAAGGGAACACGGAATACATCCCGCTGAAGGACGGCGACGAGATCGACCTCGGCGGCAAAACGCTGATCGTCAAGGATTTCCCGGGTCACACGCCGGGCTCCATCACGCTGCTCGATCCGGCCATGAAGTTCATCTATGCCGGAGACGCCAGCGATATCGACATCTGGATGTTCACAAACCCCGAATGCAGCCTGCACGATTACGCCGAGGAGGGCCGCAGGTATTACAAGGAGGTCAAAGCGCTGGGCTATACGCGCTACCGCGGCGCCCATATGCCGCTGACGCACAAGATCTCGTTCATGCGCGACTACGCCGAATGGATCGATCGGCTGACGCCGCAAAAGGCGTTTTTGAAGCTCCCGGTTCCCGGTGTGCGCAGCAAGCTGTGCTTTGCCGCCGCACCGAGTCTCAGGCATATTCTGTTCACCTCGGTCTACTGGGCCCACCAGTGCGACAGATAAACCCTCTCTTCCGACAGACGCGCCCCTTGGTGCGTCTGCTTTGTTTTTTTGTTGCGGGGCGCGCCCCGTTTTCCGCTTTTTTCCGTCTGTTTTTCAGTGCTGTTGCAAAAATGTAAACATTCTGAAAGTTTTTGTCTTTCCCTTGACGATTGCATCATTTTCTGTTATTCTATACAGTGATAACAAACCGTATTTTTTGTTGAATGTTCAGGAAAACAAAGGGGGACTTCCAACCATGAGACTGGACAAGTCGAAAGCCGCGCTCATCGCGGTGTTTGCGCTGGTAATCGTCTGCGCAGGGTCGTTCTTCGCCGTGCGCTCTTTCAACAGCCGCGTCAAGCCCAAGGCGGCGGTCACCGTCACCTCCATGGCGCCCATTGAGGTCAGCGACCCGACCGAAGCGCCGACCGACGCCACGCTGCCCACGTTTGAGACAGCCGAGCCGCTCGATACCGTGCCGCTTTCCCAGGCGCCCGACGACGCCGAAAGCGACCGCTTCACCACCTTCCCGATCTCCACGACCGAGTCCACAACGTCGTTCACGCTGCCCACGGAAGACACAACGGCGTATGTGCCGCCCGCCGCGCCGGACACCACTGCGGACGAGAGCCAGGCGCAGGAGACCATCAAGCGCGCGGCCGTTTTTTCCGACGGCTTCCTCGGCTATCAGTTCAACAAGGAAGGCAACTACTATTTCACCACCTCCGACCCCTGGCAGCGCAACTTCGGGTTCAACGTGCTCTATGACTTGGGCGCGCCGTTCGTCAACTTCTATTACGACACGGTTCGCTGCAAGTTCCGCTATCAAAACAAGGACTGGCTGATCCAGTTCTGGAAGGGCCAGTACGGGCTGGTCTTCCTCGGCGCCGAGATCGGCGTCTACACCAAGCCGCTTGACCGGGATCAGGCGCATTACGACGCCGCCGCCGATGAAGATATGCTCTACATGTCCATGAGCTTCTACCGCAAGGGCGTGGAGCGCGCCAGCCGCGATTACGACAAATACTGGTGGTGCACCGCCTTCGTGCCCGGTACGCTCGATTCGTTCCGCGACCGCTCCGAGCTTTCCATGAAGAGCCGCATCACGCTCAAGACGGCGGAAATGCGCGACCTGTTCTGCGCTTCGCTGGAAAAGAACGGCTTCAAAAAAGACAAGGACTTTTCCGTCAGCGGCAAGGACGTCTATTTCTCCTGGGGCTGATCCGGCCACAAGATACCGACGCTTTTCCCGCCCGCAAGGCCGTATATGGTGAACGGGCGGAAATTGATTCACAAAAATTTTAAATTTTCTTCGATAACCTATTGAAATTTTAAAAAAAACATTGTATAATAAATCGATTTGAAATAGTCGTTGAATTTTCGGCTACGATTGATCCACCAATCAGACGAAAGGATGATACCAATATGAGAAAGTTCTTCAGCGTTTTTGTTGCAGTTGCCATGTGCCTGTGCCTGTGCCTGCCCGCGTTTGCGGCCGACACGGATTCCCTGGCCTCCCTGCTGGAAGGCGTCGACGTCAGCTCTCTGTCCGACTCCGAGCTGTCCTCCATTCTTGACGGCCTGAATCTGGAAGGCGTTGACCTGAATTCCATCCGCGAGTCCTTCTCGAGCGGTGACTCCAGCCCGATCTCCGGCATCGCCGATTCCATCGGCTCCGGCGACACGAGCGCGCTTTCCGGCATCACCGATTCTCTCGGTTCCCTGACCGACGGCGCCACGGGCTCCGCTTCCACCGATTCCATCGTTTCCGGCCTCAGCGACGCGATCGGCTCGCTGACCGGCGGCAACAGCACCGAAGACGCGATCAAGGATACCGCGATCTCCGGCCTGTCCAACCTCTTCGGCGGCATGGATATGTCCTGGCTGTCCGGCGTGGTCTCCGATCCCAGCAGCCTGCTGTCCATGTTCACGGGCGGCTCCGGCGGTTCTGCGGGCGGCTTTGATTTCAGCTCCATCATGGACATGATCTCCGGCGCGTTCAGCGGCAACGGCCTTGACATCAGCGCCCTGACCAGCGGCATCGATCTCGGCTCGTTCGACATCAGCAGCGTTCTCGGCGGCCTGATGGGCGGCGGCAGCGGCAGCGGCGACGTTGCGGGCGGTATCAGCGACAAGGTGGCCGGCATCAGCGACATGCTCAAGGGCGGCCTCGAATCCATGGGTCTGGATCCCTCCATCGCCGACAAACTGCTTGACAACGAAATCGTCAACTTCTTCGCGAATCTGTTTATCGGCCTCGGCGATCTGGTCAACGGCAACGGCGACATCGGTTCCGTGGTCGGCGGCCTGTTCGGCGGCGACGATTCCTCCGGCGGCAGCGGCGGCGACTACTCCGCGCCCGTGACCCCGGCAACCGGCGACAACGGCGCTGTGTTCGCGGCGTTCGGCGTGCTGTGTGCGGCTTCCTGCGCAGCGTTCGTCTGCCTGAAGAAAAAGAAGGCGTAAAAGAAAACAAAAAACAGCTGCTGCCCGAACGGGCAGCAGCATTTTTTGTTTTGGTGTCTTCAGACGTGGAAGACAACCCCCAGTTCTACTGGGGGCAATAAATGGTAGTGCCACAATAAAACCGGCGAGCTTTATGCAAGCCGAATTCGAGGCAAAAAGCTGTTTATGAAATAGTAGAAACACTGGAGAATAAGGATTCTGACCCGTTTACGGGTTGCAGTGCGTGTAATGCGATAAAATAATTCAGTGCCCCTTCCAGGGGTTAAGCCAGTAATAGCCCCTTTTAGGGGCAGAGCAAACCGCCGGTTGAACCGGCGGTTATGATTAATTCCGAATTTCCTCCTGTTCCTTCCGCTTTCGCCGCCGCACCCGGTTGATCTGGCGCTCCAGATCGCCGGCGTCCAGCAGTTGGGTCAGCACCAGCTGCACATAGGTCGGCACGGGGCAGCTGAGCATGCTTGTCTTTTCCCGAAAGGGCTGCACCAGCTGCGGCGGCAGCACCATATAGCCCACGCGCAGCGCAGGGGAGACCGTGCCCGAGAACGTGTTGAGATAGATCACGCGGCTTTGGTGCGTGTGGGCAAAGAGGGTCTCCTCATATTTGCGCGACACCGAAAACTCCGATTCAAAGTCGTCCTCAATGATATAGCGATCGCCCCGTGCCGCCCATTGCAGATAGGCGGCGCGTTTGCTTGCCGAGGCCGTGACGCCGCTGGGAAAGCTGCGGTAGGGCGAAATGTGCAGCGCGTCCGCCGCTGATTGCCGCAGCGCTTCGGCCCGGATGCCGTCGCGGCCCAGCGGGAGCCGTTCCACGCGGACGTCCTCCGCCGCATAAATCTGCGCGATCCTTTCGTAGCAGGGGTCCTCCAGCGCAATCGTCTTCTCCCGTCCGAGCAGCAGCACGATCAGGTGATAGAGATATTCCGTGCCTGCGCCGATGACAACCTGTTCCGGTTTTGCTTCCACGCCGCGGGCGCGCCGCAGATAGGCGCAGACCGCTTCGCGCAGAGAAAGAAGCCCCTGCGGCGGAGAAGCGGCAAGAATCGCTTCTCCCTCGTTTGAAAGCACGCCGCGCATGGCCTTTGCCAGCACGGAGAACGGAAACGTCTGTGCCCCGCTTTCGCCCGGCGGCGCGGGGCGGTGCGGCTGCGGGGTGGGCAGGTCGCCGCGCAGGAAGGGGTCTTCGGCGCGAAACGACACAAAGCAGCCGCTGCGTTCGCGCGCGGTGGCGTAGCCCTCGTCGCACAGCAGGGCGAGCGCGTGCTCCACGGTGATGTGGCTGAGGCCCAGTTCTTCGGCCAACAGGCGTTTGGAGGGCAGGCGGCTCCCCGGCGGAAAGACGCCGCGGGCGATGTCGCTGCGCAGCAGGCGATAGAGCTGCAGATAGGCGGGCCCGCCTTTTTTGTCAATGGAATACTTCATCTGGTCTTATAAAAATCTCCTTTACTGGTACTTTCTATATGGTCAGACATAGTATATACTAAACACATCAAAAAAGCAAGGGGGTGGGTGTATGAAAAAGCCCCTTCCGTCACCTGCGGTGACAGCTCCCCCAAAGGGGGAGCCACAAGAAGCGGCCGCTGCGCGGCGATCTTTATCGGCGAAGCATACCACGCTCTGGCTGACGACCACGGCCATGTTCATGGCGGCCACGGTTGCGCTCTGCTCATTCAGCATCCCCGTGCCGGGCGGCCACCTGTATCTGTGCGACGTTGCAATCTGCATGGCGGCGATTCTTTTGGACCCTTTGGGCGCCTTCCTCGTGGGCGGTGTCGGCTCGTTCCTCGGCGATCTGCTGTTTTATCCGCTGCCGATGTTCGTTTCCCTTGCGAGCCACGGCGTGCAGGCGGTAATCATTTCGCTGTTTGCACATTACGTGATGAAAAAGCACCCGCTGGCTTCCGCGTCCCTCGGCACCCTGATCGGCGGCGCCCTGATGGTCGTCGGCTATTCCCTCGGCCGCGCGTTCCTCTATGCCACGCCGGAATATGCCTGGCTGAAGCTGCCGTATGAGATTCTGCAGGCCGCGCTCGGCGCCGTGCTTGCGCTGGTGCTCTGCTTCCGCGGCGGGCTGCGCAGGTTGTATGCGAAGATGGTTGTGCGCGCCAAGAGCTGAATGCGCCGGACGCGACGCTGAAGCATCCCCGCTTTTCTGCGTTGAAAAAGATCTGCTACCAAAAGCTGGTCCAAAACAGCAGGAACCCAGAACCAAACCGAAACATTACAAAACCGCCCCATCGGGCGGTTTTTTAGTGGCAGTGCGTCGTGCACAGTGCATAGTGGCGTTCAGCGCAGCGCCGAACCGCAACGGACGATACCGCCGCGCTGTGGTTTAGCCTGTGTCGCGTAGGGTTGACGTTTCATTTTTTGTCAGGCTTTCTGGTTTTCGGTTTCCGTTCCGGCAGCTCGCTGTACATTTCCGATACCATTTTTTGCAGCAATTCTCTATCATCGATGATCGTTACGGGCAGCATTTCCTTTGCCCCGTCATACGGCGGGCAGGCAATGCTGTCTGGCATATATTTTCGACTTGCCTTGGTTATTTTTACCATAAACCCCGCTTCGTATATCCCACCGAAAATGCGTTCCCGATAGTAAAAAATATAGCCGCTCATCATAGGTATTTTACGGATATCCTCCAATTCCGCAAGCTGTTCTGTTATGTATTCGGCAAGCGCTTTCGCTTTTGATTTTTCCATATCAAATACGCCTTTCTATAAATCGGTAACTCCATTACGAATCATTCAGATTGTATTTCAGCAGGATTTATGAGTACTATATCAAATGCCGTAGAAAAAGTCAATCAGCATCTTCAGAGGATAAAACACGACAAACAAAACCGCCCCTTGGGGCGGTTTTACTATTGAAAAAGACCGAGGGCTCACGACTGACCGCTGGCCGCTGAGCAGCCGATTCGGCGGCGCTGCGCTCACTGCTGATCGCCGCAGGCGATCTCATATGCCAACCTCTCCAACTCTTCAATGGAGGCCAGCGCGCCCACGCGCTGGCGGTAGGCCGCCGCGCCGCGGATGCCGCGGATGTACCACGCGGCGTGCTTTCTCGCTTCGCGGATGCCGATACGTTCGCCTTTATAGTCGCAGATCGTTTTGATGTGCTGCACCATCACGCGCATGCGCTCCGCCACGGGCGGTTCGGGCAGCAGCACGCCGTGCCTGAGATACGCTTCAATCTGGTGGAAGACCCACGGGCGGCCTAACGCGCCGCGTCCGACCAAAAGATAGTCGGCGTTGGTCTCTTCCAGCATCTTTGCTGCCGAAGGGCCGTCGACAACGTCGCCGTTGGCCATGACCGGAATCGAAACGCTGCGCTTCACCAGGGCAATCAGATCGGTGCGCACCGGCGGGGCATACATCTGCTGCCGCGTGCGGCCGTGAACGGCGATGGCCGCCGCGCCGGCTTGTTCGGCGCGCTTTGCCATTTCCACCGCGTTGATGCTTTCGTCGTCCCAGCCGAGGCGGATCTTCACCGTCACGGGCAGATCGACCGCCTGCACCACCGCGCGGATGATCGCTTCGGCCAGCGGCGGATCCTTCAGCAGGGCGCTGCCCCCGCCGTTGCCGGCGATTTTCGGGGCGGGGCAGCCCATGTTGATGTCGATCGCGTCGGGCGCGAACTGCAGCGCGCGTCTGGCCGATTCCGCCATCGTTGCGGGGTCGCTGCCGAACAGCTGCGCCGCCGCGGGGCGCTCCTTGTCGGAAAGGACGAGCAGCTGCCTGCTCTTGCGGTCGTGCATGGTCAGCCCCTTGCTGCTGACCATCTCGCTGACCACGTAGGTGGCGCCGTAGGCGACGCACAGCTCGCGGAACGCCATATCCGCCACGCCCGCCATCGGCGCGAGACCCGCCGTGCGGCCGTCAAGCTCCAGCTTGCCGAGCTTCATGCGATCGCCTCCCTTTCGTTTTGCTGCAAAACATTTTACCACAAAGTTTCAAAAAATGCACCTCTTTTGCGAAAAATATGTTATACTATAAAAAAGTGTTTTCACGGGAGGGATCGGGATGCGTTTTCTGGTCATCGACGGCAACAGCATCGTCAACCGCGCGTTTTACGGCATCAAGCTGCTCACCACCAAGGACGGGCAGTTCACCAACGGCATCTACGGCTTCATGAATATCCTGCTGCGCCTCAGGGAGGACTGCGCGCCCGACCACGTGGCCGTGGCGTTCGACCTGCACGCGCCCACGTTCCGCCACAAGATGTACGACGGCTACAAGGCCGGCCGCAAGGGCATGCCGCCCGAGCTGCGCAGCCAGATGCCGCTGCTCAAGGAGCTGCTGCGCGACCTCGGCTACGCCATCGTGGAGCAGGAGGGCTTTGAGGCCGACGATATCCTCGGCACGCTTTCGGCGCAGTGCAAAGGCGACGACAAATGCTTCGTTGCCACGGGCGACCGCGACGCGCTGCAACTGGTCAGCGACAACACCACCGTGCTGCTCGCCGCCACCAAGATGGGACGCGCCGTGACCACGGCCTATGACAAAGAGACCCTGCGCGCGGAATATGGCGTCGATCCCGCCGGCATGATCGAGATCAAGGCGCTCATGGGCGACAGCTCCGACAACATCCCCGGCGTGGCGGGCGTCGGCCAGAAGACCGCCGGCGCGCTGATTCAGCAGTACGGCACGATCGACTATATCTATGACCACCTCGACGAACTGGATATCAAGGACGGCGTGCGCGAAAAGCTGCGCGCGGGCAAAGACAGCGCCTTTCTGAGCCGCACCCTCGGCACGATCTGCCTGAACGCGCCGATCGATACCGACCCCGCGTCCTACGTGCCCGGGCCCGGCGACGCCCCCGCGGCGATCCGCCTTTTGGCAAAGCTCGAGATGTTTTCCACCATCGAAAAGCTCGGTCTTTCGCAGATCCCCGTGCCGCAGCAAGCGGCTCAAGCCGAAAAGCAGGCCGTGGTGTTCCGCGAGGAGCGCGACCTGCCCGGCCTGCTCGGCAGGCTGAAAAACGAGGGCGAAGCCTATTTCACCGCCGTCTTCCGGGGAGAAAGCCCGGCCGCGTTCTGCTTCTCGCTGCTTGACGCCGACGGCGAAACCGTGGCTTACGTGCCGTCGGACTGCTTTGATTTCGACACGTTCTGCGAAGCGTTCTTCGCCGGCCCGTGGAAGAAATACACCTGCGACGCGAAGGAGCTTTACCGCTACTGCCTGCGCAAGGGCTACACGATGGAACACCTTGCGCTCGACACGACCCTGGCGGGCTATATCCTGAACCCCTCGTCCAACGCCTACGATCTGCTGCGGCTGGCGGGCGAGCTGGCGGTGCCCGTGCCGGCGCTGGCGTGCAGCGAGGTGCTGCTGCCGGCGGCGCAAAGCGCGGCGGTGCTGCGCAGGGTGAGCGCGCTGCAGCTGGAACAGATTCACGAAAACGATCAGGACTTTTTGCTGTTCGAGATGGAGCAGCCGCTGTGCAGAGTGCTGGCCGGGATGGAACACACCGGCTTCCTTGTGGACCGCGGGCAGATCGAAGCCTACGGCAGGGTGCTCGGCGAACGGATTGACGAGATCACGCAAAAGATCTTTGACGCGGCGGGGTTCGAATTCAACCTGAATTCGCCCAAGCAGCTCGGCGCGGCGCTGTTTGAACGGCTCGGCCTGCCGGCAAAGAAAAAGACCAAAAGCGGCTGGTCCACCAACGCCGAGGTGCTGGAGGAGCTGTCGTATGACTTCCCGATTGTGGCGGATATTCTGCAGTACCGGATGCTGGCAAAGCTGAAATCGACCTACTGCGACGGGCTGCTCAAGGAGATTGAGCCCGACGGCCGCATCCGCTCGCGATTGAACCAGACCGAAACGAGAACGGGCCGCATCTCCTCGCTGGAGCCGAACCTGCAGAACATCCCCGTGCGCCGGCCCGAGGGCCGCGAGCTGCGCCGCTTCTTCACGGCGGGGGAGGGAAACGTGCTGGTTGACGCCGACTATTCCCAGATCGAGCTGCGCGTGCTTGCCGCCATCGCCGACGACGAGACGATGAAGGCCGCGTTCAACAACGGCGACGATATCCACGCCATCACGGCCTCACAGGTATTCGGTCTCCCGCTCCAGATGGTGACCCCGCTGCTGCGTTCCCGCGCCAAGGCGGTCAATTTCGGCATCGTCTACGGCATCGGCGCGTTCTCGCTGGCCAAGGACATCGGCGTTACGCGCAAGGAGGCGGACGCCTATATCAAAGGCTACCTCAGCCATTACAGCGGCATCGACCGCTATATGCACGACGTGGTGCAGAAGGCGCGCGAAAGCGGCTATGCCGAAACGATCTTCCGCCGCCGGCGCTATCTGCCGGAGCTGACCGCCAGCAACAAGATGCTGCAGGCGTTCGGCGAGCGCGTGGCGCGCAACATGCCCGTGCAGGGCACCGCCGCCGACATCATCAAGCTGGCCATGGTGCGCGTGAACGCCCGCCTGAAGCGGGAGCTGCCCGACGCGCGGCTGCTCATGCAGGTCCACGACGAACTGATCGTGGAATGCCCCGAAGCGCAGGCCGACAGGGCCGCCGCGCTGCTGCGCGAAGAGATGGAAGGCGCGGTCACGCTTTCCGTGCGGCTGCTGTGCGACGTGCACTGCGGCAAAACGTGGTACGACGCGAAAGGGTAAGTCGACAGGGCACAGGGAACAGCGGCGTCGCGCCCCGGCCATTCTGCCATATCAAAAGCCAGCGAGTGCGATGACGGAAGAGGCGCCTCTCGTCACCCTGCACAAAAACGACGCCGGTTTTTCTACACCGAAACCTGCAAAATCATACTTTTGGGTGATATACAGACGATTTTTCAGCGTGCTATACTGTTTCTGTAAGCTTTACGGAAAGGGGTTGGCAGGCGTGGCGAACCGTGCGGCAATTCTGTCGGGCAGCACCACTCTGTCCTTTTCCGCAACGTTACGTAACTGAAAGCGCAGTGCGCCCGTTTGGGTGGTCTGCGCTTTTTATTTCAAAGAAAGAAGGTATCATTCCATGAAAACAAGTAAAAGAGTGTTATCGGTTCTGTTGGCCGTGCTGCTGGCAGCGGGCTGCTTTGCGCTGGCGGCAACGCCGGTGAGCGCGCTGAACGTCGGCGACACCATTCAGTTCGGTTCCTATCCGCAGACGAAGGTCAACGAGACCACGGCGCTGAAAAACGCCGCGGATGCTGCGACGTGGGAGAGTTATAACTATTATATCGGCACCGGCAGCTTTGACGGTGAAATGGAACAGGACACCTATATGAAATACGCCGATTTTTATTCAAACGGCGTCAAATACCGCGCCGTGAAGTTTACACAATATCGAGCAAGGAGAACGAGCGATACCTCCAGCAGTGACAACTCCTGGCAAGATGATAATCGCTATTCGTTGAACAAGGTATACTATTTCAAATATGAACCGCTGACCTGGCGTGTGCTTGATCCGTCCTCCGGTCTCATTTTATGTGAAAAAATCATTGATGCCCAAGCCTATCAGAATGTGGTTTGGGAAAACGGCAACGGTTCCTATAATAACATCAACTCAACAACCTATGCGAACAACTATTCATCGTCGTCGATCCGCAAATGGTTGAATGGTAATAACAGTAAGAATGCGTTCTATTATACTGCGTTCAATGATGCGCAAAAAGCGAAGATCAAATCCACAACGATCAACAACGCCGCGTATTCTTCCAGCTATTCCCAGTATAATTCGGCGTCGACCAGCGATAAAATCTTTCTGCTTTCCTATAGTGAAGTACGAAACAGCAGCTATGGTTTCTCCTCCGATTCTTCCAGAAAAGCGTATGGTACTGATTATGCAAGATGTCAGGGCCTCTATGCTTCAACTACTGATGGAGCTGTTTTCTGGCATCTGAGAACCGCGGGCAGCGAGTCCTACCTAAGCTGTCAAATTGCCTCCACCGGCGCAGTTTACGCCGATCAGTATGGTTCCTACTCGTTCACCGATCGGTCTGTAGACTATACGGAATCCGGCATTCGCCCTGCCTGCAAACTGACGGACTTGACCTCCGACACTTCACAGCCGGACCTTCACACAATCACGGTTTCCGCCAATCCGGCGGCGGGCGGCTCAGTCAGCGGCGGCGGTATCTACGGTCTGGGAGAGAAAATCACCTTGACCGCAACCGCCAAATACGGTTATGATTTTGACTCCTGGTATTATTACTACAATAATCGAAAATGGACCGTATCAGAGAATTCCACTTATACGATAACTGTGGCCGAAGACAGAGAGTATTATGCTTCCTTCCTTCCGCACTATTACACTGTGACGGCAAACGCAGGCACCGGCGGCACAGTGAACCTGAACGGCGCCTCCTCCGGCAGCGGCCGCTTTGCCTACAGCACCGGGGTGACGGTGGAGGCAACGCCTGACCCCGGCTACCGCTTCGCCGGCTGGTACAAGGGGAATACCAGAGTTTCAACCAGCGCAACCTATTCCTTCACCGTGACTGAAAATGTGACCCTGACTGCGAACTTTGAATGGATCACATACACTGTGACAGCAAACGCAGGCGCGGGCGGCACCGCGAGCGGCAGCGGCACCTATGGCCATGGCTCCAACGTGGTTTTGACCGCAACGCCCAACAGCGGCTACCACTTCGTTTGCTGGAATGACGGAAGTGGCGACGTATCGACAGACGCGATCTACAGCTTCCCCGCTGCCGGCAATGTGACCCTGACCGCAATCTTTGAACAGAACGCCGCGACCAGCTACACCGTCACTGCCAACGCCTCCGACGGCGGCACAACTGCCGGCGGCAACACCTATGACGAAGGCATGACCGCAGTTCTGACCGCCACCCCGAACGAGGGCTACCGCTTCGTCGGCTGGTTCGAGGGTGAAACCTTGGTCAACGACAGCGCAAGCTATAGCTTCACCGTAACGAAGGACGTGACGCTCACGGCGAAGTTTGAAAAAGAGGCCGACCCCACAGACCCCGGCACCGGCACGGACGACCCGACGCCTTCTGAGCCCGAAAACGTCTGCCCGTGGTGCGGCGGCCAGCACGAGGGCTTCTTCCAGGGCATCATCGGCTTCTTCCACCGCATCTTCGCCAAACTCTTCGGCGCGAAGTATTGATCAAAAACAAACCGGCGGTTTTATACTTGTTTTCGCCGTCGGTTTGGCCTCTTTGGCCCCCGCTTTTGCGGGGGCTTTTTTCTTTCTCCGATGCGGCGGCTTTCGCCGCCTTTTTTCTTGAAAAAACAAGATTTTTTCTTTCGAAAACCGTTGACATTTGGGGGTGAATATATTATAATAAAAGCCCAGGTGGAGCGAAATACAATCGCCGTGGGGAATTGTGGAGCGGTTTTTGGCTCCATATTTCAATCTGAGAAAAAAGGAGGATGTGCGGTATGGAATTCTTCGTCGGCAGCTATGAACACAACGTCGACCCGAAGAACCGTTTGTTTGTTCCGTCCAAGTTTCGCGACGGGCTCACGAGCGCGTTCAACATCTGCGTCTACCGGTCCGAAGCCTACCCGTGCATCCAGTGCTTCCGCGAAGACGTCTTCCGTCCCTATGTGGAAGCGCAGATCGCCCGCGGGCCCGACGCCAACATCCGCCGCAAGCTTTCCATGTGGTACCTCGCGTTTGCGGCCGACGTCACGGCGGATTCCCAGGGCAGAATCAATATTCCGCAGCCTCTGCTGGAAAAAGCAAAAATTGAAAAAGAAGCGCTGGTCGTCGGCATGGGCGACCACGTGGAAATCTGGAACCCGGCGCTGTTCGCCGCCTATAACGAAACGGTGGACGCCTGGGGCGAAGAAAACGAAAAGGCCTCCGAGGACGCCGCAAAGCTCGCGCTGCAGCGCAAGGCGCAGGGCGAAGAGATCGGCTATTGAGGCGCCCCAATGGAATTCAGCCATAAAAGCGTGCTGCTGCGCGAAGCGGTGGACGCGCTCAACATAAGGCCCGACGGCGTGTATCTCGACTGCACGGCGGGCGGCGGCGGCCACAGCGCCGAGATCCTCAGCCGGCTCGGCAAAGCGGGAAGACTGGTCCTTCTGGATCAGGATCCCGACGCGATCGAAACGCTGCGTGACCGCTTCGGAGAGGATCCCCGCGTCAGCGTGGTGCAGACAAACTTTTCCGCCCTGCGCGACGTGCTGCAACGGCTGGAGATCGACCGGGCCGACGGCGTTCTGGCTGACCTCGGCGTCAGCTCCCATCAGCTGGACACCGCCGAACGCGGCTTTTCGTTTCATACGGACGCGCCGCTGGATATGCGCATGTCGCAAAGCGGCGTTTCGGCCGCCGATCTTGTGAACACCTGCACCGAGCAGGAACTCTCGCGGATCTTCTGGCAGTACGGCGAAGAAAAATGCGCCAAGGCCATTGCAAGAAACATCGTCCTCGCCCGCGAGGACAAGCCCATAGAAACGACCCTGGAGCTGGCCGAGCTGGTCAAAAGCTCCATCCCCGCCAGAATGCGCCGCACGGGCGGCCACCCCGCAAGACGCGCGTTTCAGGCGCTGCGCATTGCGGTCAACGGGGAATTGGATCACCTGAAAACGGCACTCGACGACATGTTCGGCTGCCTTTCAGTCGGCGGGCGGCTCGCTGTTATCACGTTCCACTCACTGGAAGACAGGATGGTAAAGCAAAAGTTTGCGTCCCTGTGCAAGGGGTGCACCTGCCCGCCGGACTTTCCGGTCTGCGTCTGCGGCAAAACACCGTGCGGCTTCCTGCCCCAAAAGGCGGCGGAGCCGGGCGAAGACGAGCTGAAAGAAAACCCGCGCGCCCGTTCGGCGAGGCTGCGCGTGATTGAGAAACTGAAAGACGAAACGTAACGTTTCGTATCGTATCATCGGGGAGAGAAAGAGAAATGGCAGAATACGCGTATCAACTGTATCAGTCGGCAGTTCCGGCAACCCGGCCGGCGCCGGCCCGCCAACCGGAAACGATGCCGCGTCCCTACGTGGTGCCCAAGCCGCCGAAGCCGCGCCGCGCGCCGGTGAACCGCAGGGCCCAGGAGCGCAAAAGCAATCTGAAGATTGCAAAGCTCTTCGTGGTGATGGCGCTGGCAATCGCGCTGTTCGGCGTGTTCTGCAATTCCTTTGTGGTGCGGCAGGGCAGCCGCCAGAATCTGGAAAGCGCCCGCAAGACGCTGCAGGATTACAGCGACGCCAACGTCGTGCTGGAAAACAAGCTGTCCAAGCTGATCAGCGCCGACAACATCGACAGAATCGCCACCCAGCGGCTCGGCCTTGTGAAGGTGGCCAGCGGCAACGAAAGCTTTCTGGAGCTGGACGAGGGCAATCAGGTTCTGTTCAATCAAAGCAAAAACTGATAATCGCCGATTGCGGCGCATATACATGACAACGATAAAACGGGCGGACGTTTTGTTCCCGAAAGGGGAATGAAGCGATCCGCCGAGTTGCCTATTATTACGAAGCGACGAACGGGTGGGAAAAGCGCATGGCGGAGTTTCCGAAAAACAAAGTGCAGGGCAAAAGCACCCTGCCGTTCAAGATCCGAGTACGACAGATCACCGGGCTGACCCTGGTGGTTTTGCTGCTGCTCGGATTTGTTCGTGTGGGCTATATCATCGTGGCGCACGGCGACGAATACCGGTCGCAGGCAGAGGCGAACCAGCTCTATGACACCGTGCTGCAGCCGATCCGCGGCACGATCTACGACTGCAACAAGAACGCCATGGTCACCAGCGCGTCCGCCTACATCCTCTGCACCGCGCCGAAATCGATTTTCACCTTCTTCGACAGCAAGGTCACCGACCGCGACGCCGTGCTCAAACAGTTCACCAAGGAGATCGGCGTCAAAATCGCGAATACGCTCGGCATGTCCAAAAAGCAGGTCGTGCGCATGCTGCGCGATTCCGAAAAAACCTATCAGCGCATCAAGAAAAAGGTGGACGCCGCCCAGCGGCTCAAGCTCGACGAGCTGCTCGCGGAGCCCTACGTCTACGGCAAGAACGCCAAGGGCAAGGACCTGACCGTCCGTCCGCGCGTGTTCTTCACCTATGAATCCGACTCGCTGCGGCTGTATCCCGACAACAACTTTGTTTCCACGGTCATCGGCGTTACCGACTCCGACGGCAACGGCGTCACCGGCGTGGAAAAGTATTACAACGACGTTCTGGCGGGCAAGCCGGGCCGCATCGTGACGGCGCGCAACG
The DNA here is from genome assembly GCA_016290665.1 of Clostridiaceae bacterium. Taxonomy (GTDB): domain Bacteria; phylum Bacillota; class Clostridia; order Oscillospirales; family Acutalibacteraceae; genus UBA6857. The sequence continues at coordinate 16,626 of JAEEUW010000045.1, forward strand.
CCAACGGCCAGTCGCTCGATTCCAGCTATGAGACCATCTTCAACGCCGAAAGCGGCAAGGGCGTCGTGCTCACGCTCGACCAGAACATCCAGCACTATCTGGAAAACGCGCTGACCGCCGCGCTGGACGCCACCCGCGCCCGCGGGGTCTACGGCATCGTGATGGACGTGCACACCGGCGCGGTGAAGGCCATGAGCGACAAGCCCGACTTCGACCTCAACGACCCGCGCAAGCTCCTGGACGCCAAAGCCGAAGAGGAGCTGAAGGAATACGAGGGCACCGACGAATACAACCAGAAGCTTTCCGAAAAGCTGTTTGACCAGTGGAACTCCTTCTGCGTGACCAGCACCTATGAGCCCGGCTCCACGTTCAAGATCTTCACCGCCGCGGCCGCGCTGGAGGAGGGCAAGGTCGACCTCAACACGACCTACACCTGCAACGGCGCCTATCAGGTGGCGCGCGACACGGTGATCCACTGCGCCAACACCAGCGGCCACGGCTATCAGACGCTGACGCAGGGCCTGATGAATTCCTGCAACCCGTTCTTCATCCATATCGGCCAGATGCTCGGCCGCGACACCTTCAACAAATACTTTGAGGCGTTCGGCTTCACCGAGCGCACCGGCATCGACCTGACGGGCGAAGCCTATCCGATCTATCACCCGTTCGACAAAATGAGCATCGTGGACCTTGCCAGTACCTCGTTCGGCCAGTCGTTCCGCGTCAGCCCGATCCAGATGATCACGGCGGGCTGCGCCATCGCCAACGGCGGCAAGCTGATGACTCCCTATGTGGTCGACAGCATCGTGGACGACAAGGGCAACGTGGTCCACAAGACCGAGCCGACCGTCAAACGCCAGGTGATCTCCGAAGGCACCGCCGCCACCGTGCGCCGCATGATGGAGGCCGTGGTCGAAGGCGGTACCGGCAAAAACGCCTATATCGAAGGCTACCGCGTGGCGGGCAAAACGGCCACCAGCGAAAAGCTGGACGCCAAGGGCGGCGCCAAACAGCTGCGCTATATCGCGTCGTTCCTTTGCTTTGCGCCGGCCAACGACCCGCAGGTCGCCATTCTCGTCGGCGTGGACGAACCGCCCGGAAACTACCGCGGCGGCGGCGTGCTGGCCGCGCCCATCGCCAAGGAAGTGATGGAAGCCACGCTGAAATACATGAACGTGGAGCCGCAGTACACCGCGGACGAGCTGAAAAAGGTCAGCCGCACCGCGCCCTCGCTGGTGGGCGAAACGCTGGCCATGGCGCGGTCCAGGGCAAGCGAAGCCCAGCTGACGATCCGCGTGGTCGGCAACGGCGACAAGGTGCTTTCGCAGGTGCCGACGGCGGGCCAGAGCATCAGCGAAAACGGCGTGATCGTGGTCTATACCGAAAACGCCGGCGCCCAGAAGGTGACCGTTCCGTCGTTCCTCGGCATGACGGCGTCTTCCGTCAAACAGACCGCGCTTTCGCTCGGACTCAACGTTTCCTTCACCGGCCCGTCCGGCTCCGCCGGCGCCACCGCGGTGAAGCAGAGCATACCCGAAGGCACTGAGATTCTGGCCGGCACCACCGTGACCGTCCAGTTCCAGGCCACCGCCAATATGGACGACTGATCCCTTATCTGCCAGGAGGACCCCATGAAGCTTTCCACGCTGCTGCAGGCTGTCAGCCGGACGTTGCAGGGAACGGACGTTGAAATCACCCGGATCACCGAGGATTCCCGCTCCTGCGAGCGGAGAAGTCTGTTCGTCTGCCACGACGCGGCGGAACCGTTTCTGCGCGAAGCGAGAGCAAACGGCGCCGCGGCCGTTGTGGCCGCAAAGCCGCTGGAGGGCTGCTACGTCGTGCCCGACACCAGACAGGCCTATGCGCTGCTGTGCCGCCGCTTTTTCGGCGAAGCGGACAGAAAGCTGACCCTTGCCGCCGTGACCGGGACCAACGGCAAAACCACCGTGGCAAGCATGCTGCACCACATCCTGTCGCTGCACGGCGCGGGGGCGGCTCTGCTTTCCACCGTGACCAACGGGGCCGCTTCGGGCGGAAAAACCACCCCGGACCCCTTTGCACTGCACGCGGCGTTCGCCGACTTTGCCCGAAGGGGCAAGGACTGCTGCGTGATGGAAGCCTCGTCGCAGGGGCTGCAGCAGGAGCGGCTGCTCGGGCTTCATTTCAAGGTCGGCGTGTTCACCAATCTGACGCGCGACCATCTTGATTATCACGGCTCGTTTGAAAGCTATCTGGACGCCAAAAAGAAGCTCTTTCGCCAATGCGATACGGCCGTGCTCAACCGCGACGACCCGCACTGGCAGGCGCTCGCGCAGGCGTGCGCGGGGCGGATCGTGACCTATTCTCTGCGCACGGACGACGCGACCTACAGCGCAAAAAGCCTGCGCCGGTTTGACGACGGACAGGACTTTGCGCTGGTCAGCGAGGGCTTTATCCACCGGGTCAAGCTGCACCTGTTCGGTACGTTCAACGTTGAAAACGCCATGGCGGCCATCCTTGCCGCCGAAGCGCTCGGCGTCCCGCCGGAAGAGGGTGCCGAAGCCCTGCGTTCGTTCCACGCCGTCAAGGGGCGCATGGAGCTGCTGGAGACCGACACGCCCTACCTGGTCATGATCGACTATGCCCACACGCCCGACAG
>JAEEUW010000128.1 GCA_016290665.1 Clostridiaceae bacterium
GCCTTGCGCGGATTTTGTGCATTGTTCTCACGAAAAATAATCTGATTTTAGGGTGCGCAGCAGTTTTTGAAGAACAAATTTTTTCATAAGGCAAAGCCGGAAGCCGCAGGAAACCTGGCGGTTTTCAAGGATTCCGGCACAGCATTTGAGAAAATTAGTCTTCAAAAACCGATTCTTCCTTGCGGAAAGGGCCCCACGAGCGTCTCTTCTTTTTTGCAGTTATAGGTCCAACAGCGCCCGCAGCGCGAGGGCCACGCCGTCTTCGGCGTTGGACTTCGTCACGAAATCCGCCGCGGCCTTGCAGACGTCGCTCGCGTTGCCCATGGCGACGCCGATGCCGGCTGCCTGCAGCATGGGGACGTCGTTTTCCGCGTCGCCGAAGGCAACACACTGCGCGGGCAAAAGCCCCAGCGATTCGCATAAGCCCCGCAGCGCGGCGCCCTTGTCGGCGCCCGCCTTCGTCACGTCGATACTGATCGGGAACGAGGAGGTCACAGCCAGGCTGTCGTCTGCCGCGAGCTCGTTCCACACGGCGCGCAGCAGCGCCGGATCGGGGATATAGACGGTAAACTTTTCCACCGGCCTTCCCCGCAGCGCCGCGCGGAAGCTTTCCACCACCGTCATGCCCTTGAGGGCTTCTTCCACAAAGATCTTCGGAAACACGCCGTGCGGGAAAAAGCGCTCCTTGTCGGCCTGCGCATAGCTGACGCCCCCGGCGTAAACCTCGAGAAACACCGGGCAGCGGTCAAAATAATCGAGCAGCCGTTCGGCCTCGGGCCACGAAAGCGCGTTTTCATAGAGCACCTCGCCGCTGCGCTTTGCCGCGGCGGCGCCGTTGGAATACAGGATATAATCGATTTGCGGCACCTGCTCGCAGACGTCGCCGAGGATCGACAGCGTGCGCCCCGTGGCGGCAGCCACGGCAACGCCTTTGTCGTGGGCGGCCCGCAGCGCGGCGCGGTTGGCGGCGCTGACCGTCACATGGTCGGGCCCCATCAGCGTGCCGTCCAGATCCAGCGCAATCAGGCGGATATCCTTGCCGTTCATTTCGTCAGCCACGTTTCAACGGCGGCAATCTGCGAATCGGTGAGTCCGCCGCGGCGCAGATAGGACACGGCACCGCCGTGCAGGTCGAGCGATTCGACCGGCGTGCCCTTTTCGGCTTCGCAGATGCAAAGCAGGAAGTCGTCCGCGTTGGCGCGGATCGCTTCGTATTTGTCGGGGTTGCTCTCCTTCGTCACGCCGTAGTAGTTGTCATAGGTAATCATATAATCGTCCGTGATCTCGTCGGCCGTGGCGTAGGACAGCGCCAGCAGCAGCGCGCAGACGAAGCCCGTGCGGTCCTTGCCCTCCACGCAGTGAACCAGCGCGGGGCCCTCATGCACCGCCATGGCATAGAGCGCCTCCGCCAGCGTTTTGGCAAACGCGTCGGCGCGGTAGTTGGCGTTCATGGCCAGCAGCAGCACCAGTCCTTCGTTGTAGAGGGAATCATAGTAGGCCGAATCGAAGTCTTCGGCTTCGGTATAGCCCTTGTACTTTTCTTCGTTATCCGAAAGGTTCAGCACAAAGCGGACGCCGGCTTCTTCTGCAAAGCGGTTGGCATAGGCGGCGCGGCCGTGCTGGTTGTCGCAGGGGGACGCGGAGCGGTAAAGCGTTTTCGGCTTGAGGCTGCCGCCCTGCACCTCGCGGAAATTGGCGAACACGACGTCGGAATCAAAGTCGGCGCGGTCGTCGGAGTATCGGAGCGAAAACAGCTCCTGTGTGGCAAGGTATTTGCCCTTTTGGTTCAGCGTGACCGTCACGGTCGCGTCGTCGGTCATTTTGTATTCTTCCCAGGCGGATGCGCCGTAGTTGCGGGCGATGACCGGATGGGGATAGCCCGGATAGCCGCACAGCAGCAGCTCGCCCACCGGCACATAATAGCCGGAATAATAGGGCACGTCCCGCAGCGTTTCGCCGGTGCCGAACGCCACGTCGACGCTGTCGCCGAACGCGAAGCCGAGGGCGTTGAAGTCCTCAATCGTTTTGTCAATGTAGATGTTGCCGAACTCCCCGTCATAGATCACGCCGATCTCGCCGGTGGTGACGGCCCGCCCGCCGCAGCCGGCAAAGAGGGTCAGAACCAGAACCGCAGAGAGCAGCAGCGCAAGAACTTTTTTCATCACGGTTCTCCTTTTATTCCAGACTCTCTTTCACAAACACCACGCTGCAGGGCGACGACGTGACCATCACGCTTTCCTGATGGAAGAACGCGCAAAGGTCCTTCGCGATCTCGGTCACGGTCTCCTGCGGCACGTCCAGCAGCATCAGCGCCAGCGTATTTTCCTCGGTATAGCGGCCGTCCTCATGGAAATAGCCGCCGCCCAGCCGGTGCATGGAAAACGCCACCTGATAGCTGCGGCAGACGTTTTTGAGAATGGAAACGTATTTTTCGGTGTCGAACTTCTGCACGCCGGTTTCGGCGTCGTTCAGGCCGATATAGATTGTGGATTGCAGGGTCTTTCCGTCCATGGGCCGCGCTCCTTTTCTCAGAAAATGTGCTTGATCGCGGCGATCAGAAGCTTAAAGGGGCGGGCCAAAAGGCGGAAGAACGCCCCCACGGCGCCCACGCCGTTTTCCACTCTGAGTTCGGTTTCCAGCGGAGCGGACTGCACGCCGTAGGCGGTTTCGGCCACGACGCGCACCGTGTAGCTGCCCCTGGCAAGGCCGGTCACCGTGAAGGGGATCGTCTCTTCCAGCTTGTCGGCCACGTAGTAATGCGGCAGATACCACTGCTTTTCCACGGTGAGGCCGAGCTTGTTCTTGACGATGACGCGATAGAGTACGACCGGCTGCCCGTCGGCGGAGGCTGCCGCCGGAGCTGCAACGCCGATCTCGCCCCTGCCGGTCTCTTTCGCGGTCACCGCGGCGTCGGCGGCGAACACGGGCGGCAGGGAGGCGGCCTTCAGCTTCTTCTGGTCAAAGGGGCGGTTCTGCGGGTCGGCGGGGTTCGGCAGCGTATATTCGCAAAGCAGCTTGTCCGCGTCCACGTCGAAGCCGCGCAGGTGCAGATCGCCCTGCTCGTTGACCTCCACGATCCAGTAGGTGCCGGCGTCCTCGCAGTCGGGCGGGTCGTAGGCGCGGTCGTCGTCGATCGTGAACTCCGCATAGAACAGCGCGCCGGTGCCGATGGCGGTGAAGTCGCCCTGCCAGACGGAGCGCGGGTCGTTCAGCGGATAGTGGGAATGGCCCGAGAAGTCGACGACCTGCGGGTAGTCCTTCAGAATCTTGTTGAAGAATTTGACGCCCCAGCCGTCATAGGTCGAGGAACCGTAGACGGTGTTCCGGTTATGCTCGTGGTGGGCAAAGAAGACGGGCTTGCCCGGCGTGTCGGCCACGGCAAGATCGAGCTGCTCGCGCAGCCACGAAAGCTGCGCCTTGGTGTAGTGCACGCCGTCGGTATCGGAGGCGGAAAGGCCGATGAAGTGGTAGCCGCAGACGACCTTATGGAAGTCCGGCGTTCCGCCCGTCAGGTCGGAAAAGCAGGCGCGCATCTGCTTGCGGGTCATGTGCCAGCCGTCGTGGTTCTTGGCCACGAGGCCCAGATATTCCGTTTCGTCGCGCTTGGCGGCGGAAACGGCGTTCCAGTATTTTCGAAACTCCTCTTTGGTGCCGTTGTGGGTCAGGTCGCCGGCCATCAGGAGCGCGTCGAGGTTCGAATAGACGCTGTCCCCGTCGGCGAGGGCGTAGGCCTGCGAAAGCATGGCGCCGATGCGGTCAAAGGTGCGGTCGCTGTCGGCCTTGACGTGGCTGTCGCTGCACGCGATAAACCGCAGCACCGGCACGAACGGTTCCTCCGCCGCGGCAAGGGCGGCGGGCGCCAGCGTGCAAAGCAGCACGGCGGCGAGGAAGATGCTGATGAGTTTTTTCATGTGTATTCCTCCTATGTTACTTTGTCTTCACATTGATCGGATTGGAGTAATTACTATAAACTTTTCCGTTTGCGGATTTGCTATATACCCGGATTTCAAAGCGATATGTGGTT
>JAEEUW010000129.1 GCA_016290665.1 Clostridiaceae bacterium
ACGCCGAGATCGTTCGCGTCGATGATCACCACCGGACAGCCGAACTGCAATGCCAGTTGGCGTGCCACGCGGTCGGGGTCCTTTGGCGCCTTTTTCGCGTAATGGTTATACGGCGGGATCGTGCAGTCGCACGGGCCGTCGATTGCGCGCGCCGCCGTACCCGCCACGCGGTAGAACACGCCGCGGACGCCGAACGGCTTTGTCAGCGCGGAACACGTTGCCGCCAGCAGCAGCCGCGGCAGCCGCACTTCCTCGAGCGCGAGCTGCATCGTCCAGGGCGAGCCGAGCCCGATCCCGTAGGGGGAGCGGTACACAAAGCGGCAAAGTACCTTCGCCGGCAGCGACGGCCGGATCTCGCTGATATCCCACGCGCGACCCTGACTGATCGCGACGATCTTTTCGCTGATAAACAGATAATCCTCCGCCGCGGTTTCATCTGGAACATAGCGGCGCAGAACCTCCGAGAGATCTTCGCCCCGCCGGATCACATGGGTACGGACGGGGTAGCGGTCAAACACGCCGAACGACGTTGTGATCGCGCGTTGTTTGCCCTCGTTGGGAAAGTAAGCGGAAAGATCCATAATGCGACATCCTTTTTGTTTTTCTCGCAAATAGTATGTCGCTGTTTGTCGGGTTTATTGGATGTAAGATGTGGGAGGAAAGATGTTCGATTTAACAAAAAGAAAAAGCGCCCGTGAGGGCGCTTCACTATTTAAGAACGACATTCTGTGCACTGATAATTACAAAGAAAACTCCTCCGGCTTGTAATCCGTCTCGATCTTCTCGCGTTTCGGTTTGCGCTTGAGCGGGTCGTAGCAGTATTCGCCGCAGCGGTCGTCCGGCTGCATGACTCCATTGTACGGACAGAGCACCTCGGTGTCTCCCTCCACAATCACGCCGACAGCGCACAGGGCGCAGCAGGGCGGATAATCCTTGGGACGGAACAGCTTCTGCTTCATACGAAACCCTCATTTCTCATCTTGTCTGCGTCTATTGTAGCACATCCGTGCGCAAAAAGCAAGCGCCCTTTTGCAGTCGGATCGACAGATGCGACCCGAACAGGAGCAGCGCGCACATCATGATCATGCAAAACGACAGCAGGCCGCTGTCCTTCGCCGCGGGACGAAACGCCGCGTTTTGCGCCAAAACGTTCACAGGCAGCCGGATGAAGCACAGCATCACGCGGCAGCAAAGAAAGCTGAGGCCGGCGTGCAGCGCCCGCCCGAGGGCAAACCGCCAGTACGGCAGTCCCAGCGCCGCACAGGACGGGGCAAGCTGACAGTGGGTGCAGACGCCGCCCCACGCGATGATCGCTGCGAGTAAGGGAAGAGGCCCCTTCTTTGCGTACACGTCGCACGCGTTCGTCACCTCGAGCAAAGCCGCCGTCCCGCTGCGGACCGCCGCAGGCAGAGAAAGCGCGTCGAGGACGCCGAGCAGCGCCGAAAACAGCGCGACAAACGCACAAATCAATAGCATCGCGTCCGCGCTTTGCCTGACCGCCTCACTGACACAGACCGCAAACGGCGGCGCAGAAGGCGATTGTGACCTCGTTTCCTGTATCGGTTCGCGAAAGAAAAACCGCGTCACTACGCCGCTCAGCATCGCCCCGAGGACGACGGCGAAATAGAGTACTGCGCCCGCCTTCGCGGTGCCGCAAAGACCCGCACCGACTGCCGAGACGACGAACGCCGGTCCCGGTCCGACGCAGAACAGCAGCATCCGCTGACCCTGTTTTCGCGTGATCTCGCCCGCCGTAAACAGCTGCGCCGTCATCGACGCGCCGACCGGGTAGCCGCCGACCATCGAAAACGCGACGACGCCCGCGCAGCACGGCGGCAGCCGGAACAGCTTTCGCGTGAGAAAAGTGCAGCGGGGCGGCAGACGGCAGTGCAGTCCGCGCAAAAGAAACAGCCTTGACAGCACGAGAAACGGTAGCAGCGATCCGATCAGCGACGTATAGCACAGGCGCAGCCCCTGCGCGACGCCGGCGGCGCTCTCTTTCGGGAACACGAGCAGCAGCGCCATCAGCGCACAAAGACACCCTGCCTCAGTGAGAAACGACGCGGAGCGGACGGAAAACAACGCTTTCTTTTGCATGCGATCACCGATAAGATATATGCGCGTTGTGGGATAAGTAGAAACAAAACGGCATAGGTATGAACAGAAAGGGGAGAGCGCAATGCGGCATATATGGAGACAGCGGCTGACGCTGCTGCGTACCCTCGGCGCACAGAACGAACTGGCGGCGCCCCACGTGGAGCTTTCCGCCGACCGCAGCGCCGTGATAGAGGGCTGCGACGGCGTGCTGTCCTATAACGATACGAGCGTGCGGCTCAACTGCAAGACGCTGGTTTTGCGGCTCGACGGGTTCGACCTGTGCCTCAACCATCTGTCCGGCGGGCTGGTCAGCGTCAGTGGCAAGATCGTTTCGCTCGCGTTTCAGCCGGTTTGAAAGGAGAAAAGCGATGACGGCGTTCTCTTTGCCTGCGCTGCTGCGCGGCGCGGTCCGGTTCCGCGCCTGCGGCGGTTTTCCGGCGCGGTTTCTGAATCTTTGCGAAAGCGGCGGCTTTCACGTGTGGGATCTGCGGCAGGACGAAACGGGTGTGACGGGCTATGTCTCGCCCCGCGACTACCGCGCCTTGCGCCGCGCCGCGAAAAACGCCGGCATGCGCCTTTGCGCGAGAGAAAAGCGCGGTCTGCCGTTCTTTCTCCGGCGTCACCGCGCGAGGATCGGGTTGCCCGTCGGAGCGGCGGTCTGCGTTGCGCTTGCGGTGTTCTCCTCGGGTTTTCTCTGGTCAGTCGAGACGACCGGCGCAGAAACGCTCGGTAAAGCGGAGATCCTCGCCGCCGCGGCGCAGCTCGGGCTGTATTCCGGGGCGAAAAAGCCGCAAAAGAGCGGCGAAGCCCTCGCGTCGGAGCTTGTGCACCTGCTCGACGGAAAACTCAGCTGGGCGGCGGTCAATATCATCGGTACGCGGGTGATGCTCGAAGTCCGCGAGAAGGCGCCTGAACTGCCATCGACTGACCCGCCTTACGGCGATCCGTGTGATCTTGTCGCGGATTTCAGCGGAGAGCTGCTTTCGATCGAGGTGTTCAGCGGCGTCAAAGCGAATCGCGAAGGCAACGGCGTCAAAACAGGCGACCTTTTAATCAGCGGCGTGCGCAAGGACCGTGATGGAAAGCCCTATTACTACGAAGCGCGGGGCGTTGTGACGGCATTGCACGATGACGTCCGCGAACTCTCGTCGCCGCCTTCAGACACTGTCAAAGCCGTCAAAACCGTGCGCACGGTGCCGGTCTTGCATCTTTGGCATCTTTCTTTGCCGCTGTGGTTCTTTCCGCGCGGCGGAGACTATACGGCGTTTGACGACGTCAGAAGCGTGTCTCTGCGCGGTGTGACGCTGCCGTTTTCGCTCGAGACGAAGACCCGCGTCTATTGGCAGACGCGGCAAGCCGATCTTGTGCCGGTGCTGTTCGATTCTTTTGTGTGTGCGCTGAACGACGCGTATCTTCGAACGCTTCTGCTGTCAGGCGAAGTGCGTGTTCAAACGGACAACGATACCTGCCGCCTGACGCAGCAAAGCCGGCTGATCGATTTCATGGGCGTTCCGCGTCCGATCCGCAAGACAGACGATTGACTTTTCTGCGCCGTTCCTTTATAATAAACAAAAACAAGGACAAAGGAACTGCGAACGTTCCAAAGGCTCCGGGGAGGTCGTCTAAATGAGTCTTCGAAAAACAATCAGCACAAAAGCGAACCGCCTGATCTCGATGGCGGTCAACTCCGTTGCGCAAAAAGGCGTGGAGCGGATTGAGGGCGCGGCTTCGAGCGAAGCGCTGCGCAGCCTTGCTAGGCAGACCGGCGCGGAGGGGATCGTGCTGCTGAAAAACGAAAAGGGGACGCTGCCGTTTCGAAAAGACGAAACGGTCAGCGTGTTCGGCCGTGTCCAGATCGACACCTTTTATGTCGGCTACGGCTCCGGCGGCGACGTCAACGCGCCGTATAAAGTCAGCATCCTCGAA
>JAEEUW010000130.1 GCA_016290665.1 Clostridiaceae bacterium
GTTCGCTGACCGTCAGCTTCGTACGTGTGACCGGCAGCACGCGGAACAGGCTGACCTGCGCGTCGTAGGTACGGATCGACGGGCGTTCGCTGTCGCTCTGCGCGGTCAGCGCCGTCAGGGTATAGATCGACCGCGGCGCGTTTTCATCTTCGATCCGAACGATGGCGTCCGGCACCGTCAGGCTGCCGTAGACCAGCAAAAGCAGCAGCAAAAGCACCAGCAGACAGCAGGCGCGTTTGGTCTGAACAATCATTTTTTGCATGTTTTCACCTCCGCACGAAAACTCGTGCAGGGTTAGCATATTCCGACGCAAAACGGTTATCCGATGAAAAAAGCACCGCGCGCCGAAACGTGCGATGCTGTGGTCTTTTGTCAGTTTTTGCCGTTTTATTCGAGATAAGCGCGGATCAGCGCGGCAACACGCGCGGTGGAACGCCCGTCGCAGGCCGCCGTCTGACGCGCGCAGAAAGCGCGGATCCGTTCGACGGGCGGCGCTTCGCGCACCTGCCGCAGCAGCGGCAGAACTTCATCGGCGCTTTCGGTCAGCGGGCCGGGAAGATCGCGGTCAAGATCCAGATAGAACGACCGCTCATAGGTACGCCTGTCGGGGCAATAGAACACCGTCGGGACGCCCAGCAGGCTCGCGTCGAACAGCACGGAGGAATAGTCGGTCAAAAGCACATCGGCCGCGCACAGCAGATCGCCCGTCGGTTCCGCGGTCAGGTCGCAGACGTGCGCATAGGCCCCGGGGGCGAAAAACGGCGTTTTCATCACGGGGTGGCGCGTGACGGCAAGAATCTCATCGTCGCGCAAAGAAGCGTCCAGCGCGGCAAAATCGAGTTTCGGATCAAACGGCTGCACCGTTCCGCCGCTTTCGCGGAACGTCGGCGCATAGAGATAGACCGTCTTGCCCCGCAGCGAGGGGCAACGCGACAGCAGCGCTTCTTTTGCAGCGGCGCGGCGCCGGTCGTCCAGCAGCAGATCGGTGCGCGGCACGCCGAGCGCGCGGACCGATTCAAGCGGAATGCCGAACGCGCGGGCATAGAAAGGGCGCACGGCGTCGGCCGACACGCAGACGTCGGTGTACTGCGCGTGGGTGCGGCGCTCCTCGTCCTGCGTCAGACGCGAGGGGGCGTCGAGCCCGAAGCATTTGAACGCGCCGGGCGCGTGCCAGAGCTGCACGAGCTTCTGGCCGGGACGCAGGGTCGTGTCGCGGCAATATTTGAGATAATCGTCGGTGACGATGACGCGCGAGGTGAGCATCAGGCGGCGCGCCCGCAGCGACAGCAGAAAGCCGTGGGGCAGCATGTGGGCGAAGACAACCTTCTCGCAGTCGAGGGCGTCATAGACGCAGGCGAGGTTTTCCAGCAGCCGCCCGTCGGCGCGGATGGTATAGAAGAACGCGCGGCTGCGCAGCGGCAGACGCCTGCAGCACGCAAGAAAAGCCGCCACGGCAAAGCGCGTCAGCGCGCGTTTGATGCGTTTGAGCAATCGGATCACAGCGCTCATGAGCCGCTCTCCCCTTCCGTTTGTTGGTTTTCGCCGCGCAGAACCGCAACGGCCGACAAAAACTGGCTGTCCTTTTGAATGGAGGCCGTCTGCGCCCCGGCGGCTGCGGCCACGTCGGGCTCCAGCCCGGTTCCGTTGAAGCTTTCGCCCCGGTAGGGCAGCATTTCGCCGACGCACAGCAGCACGGCGTCGCCGGTGGAAAGGCGGAACGCCTGCCGCACAAGGCCGAGGCCGGCCGTTGGCGTGCCGACGAGCGTCGCTTTGCCGTAATTGCGCAGATCGCAGGCAAACAGCTCCGCCGCGGCCTGTGTGTTTTCGCCGACCAGAACGGCAAGCGGCAAATTGACCGCCGCCGCGTCGGTCACAAAGGCTTCCACGGTTTCGCCGCTCTGATCAATCAGGCGGGCAGCCGGTTCGTCGCTGAGAGGCACAAAGACGTCGAGCGTCTGCATGGCGTATTTGACGTTTTCGCTGCCGTTCCGGCGCAGATCGATCACAAGCGAGCGCACGCCGGACTGCACGAAGGCGTCCACGGCAGCGCGGACCTGTGCGGCGGTGCCCGCATAGAAGGCCGTCAGGCGGAGATAGCCGACGTCGCCGTAGTTGTCGCTGACCACAGACGCAGCCTCAAAGCCGAGCGGAAGCTGCAGCGTACGTTCGCCGGCGCTGCCGCGCACGGTCAGCTCCACGCTGCTTTTGCCGCTTTGCAGCTTTTCAGCCGATTCGTCATAATTGGAGGCGTTGACGGGGATGGAATCCACCGCGCTGATCACGTCGCCGGGAACGATCCCCTGCTGCTGTGCGGGCGAGCCGTCAATTACCTCGTCCACGCGGATGCGGCTCTGGGCGGTGCGGCTGCAGCGCAGACCGACGCCCTGCATTTCGCCGTTTGCCTCGCGCTCATGGGCGCGCAGCTCTTCGGCGGTGAGATAGCGGGAATAGCCGTCGTTGAGGCCGGAGACGTAGCCGCGGGCAACGGCGGCGCGCAGAACGGCTTCGTCGCTGCTGCCGTAGTAGTGCTCGCGCAGAATGCCCTCCAGCTCGTCCAGCACGGCATAGCGCGCGGCCTGATCGGGCAGGCCGGCCAGCATGGCGTTATAGGTTTTTCGCAGCGCGACCCCGGTGACGACGGCGGAAAGCACGGCGACGGCGCAAAGCAGCGCGATGACGGGGCCAAGGGCGATTCGTTTGCTCATCAGAAGTTCTCCTATAGACAAACAGAGGGATGAAGCCATCCCTCTATTTCAAATTACGGTTTTTGCACGAAGTTCATCGGGTTTTGCTTCACACCGTTGTAGCGCACCTCAAAATGCAGGTGCGGGCCGGTGGAATTGCCGGTGGAGCCGACGTTGCCGATCTGCTGGCCCTGCACGACGTACTGGCCCTGCGTCACCGTCAGGTTGGAGCAATGGCCGTAGATCGTGACAAAGCCGTCGCAGTGATCGAGCAGCACGTAGCGGCCGTAGCCCGTGGTGCCCCAGACAGCCGCGGCCACATAGCCGCTGCGCGAGGCGAAGACCGGCTGGCCGTAGATGCCGCTGCCGGCAATGTCGGTGCCGCCGTGGAAGGCGTTGCCGCCGATGCGCCAGTCGCGGTAGCCGAAGGGGCTGGAAATATAGCACGGATAGTTGCCCAGCGGCCACGCCCAGATCTCGGTCTGGATATAGCCGGGCGGCACGGTGGGCTGCTCGGTCGTGGTGGTCAGGTCGCTCGGGTCGCCGTTGCCGATGGAATAGGGCGCGGAGCCCGTGGTGGTCGGGGGTGCGGTGGTGGCTGTCAGCGAACGGACCAGGTCGTCGATCTCCTTGTCGGCGGCAACGCGCTCGGCCTCCAGCTGTTTGACATAGTTCTGATAGGCCGCGGAATCCTTGTCGAGCTTTTTGATGTAGTCCTGCGATTCCTTATACTGCTCATCCAGCTCGTCGATCGTGTCGCGGTAATCCTGCTGCTTTTTTGTCAGTTCGGCCTTCTTTTCCACGGCGAGGGCGCGGGTCTCCTCCACGGAGGCGTGCTTTTCTTCAAGCTCGCCCTGCTTCTTTTCGAGGCTTTGTTTTGCGGCCTTGAGCTGCTGCACCTCTTCGCGGAATTCGTTGATGACCTTCTTTTCGCTTTCGCTGATGCGGCGCATCATTTCGAGCCGGGTCAGAAAGCTGGCCAGCGAATCGGCGCCCATGAGGATTTTGAGCGTAGTTTCGCGGCGGTTCATATAGTTGGAGCGCAGCTTGCCCGAAAGCGCTTCCTTGCTGTCCTCGATCTTCGTGCGCGTTTCGCGGATCTGGCGGTTGGCGATCCTGACCTCGTCCTCCAGCACGCTGATCTCGTTGGAAAGCTGCTTGAGGCGGTTGTCATAGCCGACAATCTCGTTGTCGAGCGTCTGAATCTGAGTGTTGAGGGTATCGGCCTTTTTCTGCACGGTGTCGATCTGCTCCTGCAGCGTTTCCAGATAGGCCTCCTGCAGCTCCTTTTTGTCGGCAAATTCGATCAG
>JAEEUW010000046.1 GCA_016290665.1 Clostridiaceae bacterium
CCGCGCCCGCCCGCGTCACTGCACACTGCACACTGCAAACTGCACACTAAAAAACGCTGCCCTTGCGGACAGCGTCTTTTGTTTGTGTTCTTATTCGCCGAAATATCTGTCGAGCAGACCCTTGAAGGCTTTGCCGTGTCTGGCTTCGTCGCGGGCCATTTCATGGACCGTGTCGTGAATGGCGTCAAGGCCGAGGGCTTTCGCTTTCTTGGCAAGCTCGGTCTTGCCCAGGGTCGCGCCGTTTTCGGCGGCCACGCGCATTTCAAGATTCTTCTTGGTGCTGTCGGTGAGCACTTCGCCCAGCAGCTCCGCAAACTTTGCGGCGTGCACCGCCTCTTCAAAAGCGGCCTTTTCCCAATAGAGACCGATCTCGGGATAGCCTTCGCGGAACGCCACGCGGCTCATCGCGAGATACATGCCGACTTCGCTGCATTCGCCGTTGAAGTTGGCACGCAGGTCTTCCTTGATGTCTTCATCCACGTCCTTGGCCACGCCGACGATGTGTTCGGCAGCCCAGGTCATCTCCGCGCTTTCGCGCTCCTTCATCTTTGCCTTGCAGATCGGGCAGACCTCGATCGGTTCGTCGCTTTCATACCCGCATACAGGGCAGTAATACTTTTTCATTGGAATCAGTCCTCCTTCGTATTTCTTGAGCAAAACGGACGTCTTCTCCGTTTCTTTCCGCTTCTATTATACCTTTGCGCCGGCGCTCTTGTCAAGAGGTTCAAAAGATTTCACACAAATGTCACAGTCCGAGAAACGCTTCGATCTCGGCGTAGGTTTTCGCTTCCTTCGTCACCGGCAGGCCACGGTCGTTCTCCAGTCCCTTCGGGTTGAACCAGACGCAGTCGAGCCCCGCGTTGGCCGCGCCCTGAATGTCGGAGCCCAGAGAGTCGCCGATCACGAGCACCTTCGCCGGATCCTTTTCCGCGATTGCGCCCAGCACGACGTCGAAATAGGCCTTGAGGGGCTTTTGCGCGCCCACCGCCTCCGACACGAACACGCCGCTGAACAAGGAAGATAGGCCGCTTTTTTCCAGCCGCCGAAGCTGGGTACGCGCCACGCCGTTGGTGATCAGCACGAGGTCGAACCCGCCGTCTTTGAGCTTGTGCAAAAACGCCCTTGCACCGGGGAGCAGATAGTCGCTTTCGCCGAGGTTTTGCAGATAGTCGACGTTGATCTCGTCCGGGTCGAACGACGCGGGAAAGCCGCTTTCCGCCGCCAGCCGGGCGAAGCGCTCGTGCTTGATCTGCTCCTTGGTCACTTCGCCGCGCTCAAACGCGTGCCAGAGCCCGTCGTTGATCCGGTGGTAGCGCGCCAGAACGTCGTCGCCGTGCGGCAGCCTGCGCGCCCCGAGCACGGTCTGCAGCGAAGTGCGTTCGCCCTTGAGAAAATCAAAAATCGTTTCGTCCGCGTCAAGGAGCAGCGTGGTATAGCGAATCGGCACAGGCGGTCTCTCCCTTCGTCTTTTTCTTCATTTTAGCCGAATCGTCGCTTCTTGTCAATCCGATCAAAAAAATCAATGGATTGCGACAAAAAATTCAAAAAATAGCTATATCTTTTTCCGCCGCGATATGGTATGATTAGCATGTATTTTTGTATTGAAACGAGGCGTTGTTATGGAACGGCAATCATTCAGCGAAGGGATCGCCCCGGGCGGCCTCAGGGAAGGCGCCGAAATCAAGCTGCTCGTCTGCTATCTGCTCAAATCGCTCGACCGCCCGCTTTCGCGCGCGCAGATCAACGAGATATTGCAGGAATATCCGATTGCAAACTATTTTGAAGTGAACCAGGCCATGAGCGACCTTATCAAAAGCGGCAACATCATCAGCGAGCTTTGCGGCGAAGACGAGACCATGCAGCTTTCGGCCCGCGCGCGGTTCGACGTGGCCGCCATTGAATCGTCCCTGCCGCGCACCATCCGCGAAAAGGCGGTCCGCGCCGCGTGGACGGTGCTCTCGCGCGAGCGCATTCGCCGCGAAAGCAAGGTCGAGGTCACACAGCTGCCCGCCGGCGGCTATCACGTCACGTTCACGGTGTTCGACGTGGACACCGAGCTGATGAAGCTCACGCTCTATGTGGCGGAGCCCGAGCAGATCGAGACCGTCAAACGCAATTTCTATGACCACGCCGTCGAGCTGTATTCCGACGTTCTGGCCTCGCTGACTGTTGCATAACCACGGAGGGACCCCATGAAAAAATTCTTTGTGCTCATGCTGCTGGCGCTGGTGCTGCTTGCCGGCGCGGCGGGCGTGTTCATTCATTTCTATCTGCTGCAGGACTATGTGGTCTTTGTCGAAAGCTTCGACAACGGCCTTCTGACGGTCGACAGCATCCGCACCGAGGGCACGGACCGCAAGTTCCGCGTGCTGTGCAAATACGGCGAATTCCTCACCGTGCACATCAACCCCTCGCGCAGCGAGCGCGGCTACTATGACCTGGAGCGTCTGACCGTCAACGGAGAAAACGTGACGAACGACGTTTCCATGCTGCAGTACCACACCAAGGTCACGCACAAGATGACCATCACCGCGACCTTCCGGCCCGGCGAGCCCTCGCGTGACAGCCAGACCGTGGAAGAAAAGCTGTCGCTGCCCGGCCCGTCGCTCGACGTGACCAACAACACGCCCTATCTCGGCTCGCTCGGCGCCTACAATATGAAGGATCCCGCCGTCGTCTATGACGAAGAGAGCGAATACTACTACGCCTTTTGCTCCGACAACGTTGTGGTCCATTCCAAAGACCTGATCAACTGGACCGCCAAGACCAACTATTTCAAGACCGTTTCCACCGATGACGGCACGCTGGCGCTCGACTTTGACCAGTTCGAGTGCGTCAAGGCCTGGGCCGCCGAGCACGGCTATGAAAAGGACCGCCGCTATTCTTCGCCCACCAGTAACCGCAGCGTCCTTTCGCCCGAGATCATCCGTCTGGGGAAGACGTATTATCTCTATTTCGCTGTCTCCAAGGCTGAGGAGGCCAACGAGGCCGCCATCTTCTGCGTGAAGACGAACGATCTGGAAACCGCGATCAAAAACAAAAAGTGGACCGAGGTCGGTCTGGTGCTTTCCACCTGCGGCTATCATGCGGGCAGCGTTGTCAATCAGGGCGAAAAGAAGGCCGAAAAGACCCATTACGACGCATCCTACGCCGTGCACCCCTCGGTGTTCCGCGGGGCAGACGGCGGGCTTTACATGGCCTACGGCGGGTCCTGGGGCCGCGCCGAAGTGAACGGCGCCCTCTGGCTGCTCGAGCTTGACCCCAAGACGGGACTGCTCAAGCAGAACAGTGAAATCAACGCCTCCGGCGACGCGGTCTCCACGGTGCACGGCGCCAAGCGCTACCGCACCGGCGTGCTGATCGCCCGCCCGGGCTCCATTCCCGATCTGCCCAAAAAAGAGGGGAGCCTTGTCTGGGGCGCCGAGGTCGTGCGCCGCGGCAACTACTACTATCTGTTTATGACCTACGGCACGGACGAGCGCAACAGCAGCGTGCGCGTGGCGCGCAGCGAAAGCCCCGCCGGCCCCTATTTCGATTCCATGGGCAACAACGTGTCGAAGTTTGAATCGCTGACGAACCGCAGCCAGTTTCAGAAGGGCGACGTGGTTCTGGCCGGCTATAACTTCGACCGCTCCAACGACGGCGGCGTGGCCTACGGCAACGCCGGCAAGGCAGCCGCGGCGTCGCCGAGCATCTTCAAGACCGCCGACGACCGCTGGATCATGGCGACCCATTCCCAGATCTATTATAAGGTCGACGGCAATCTGGAGACCGGCTGGGAGGGCGCGCGCGACCTGGAGGAATCCTATGACGCCAAGCCCGCCATGGAGATGCGTCAGCTGCTCTGGGACGCGGAGGGCTGGCCGCTGGCCGTGCCTGAGGCCTATGACAATGAGCAGGTCAGGCAGAAGTTCAAGGCAAGTCAGATGTACGGCGAATGGGACGTCGTGATCTTCGACAAGGAGGAGGGCGCCGCGCCCGGTTCCGTGGGCTGCAACCATTCGCAGACCGTGTCGATCCTTTCCGGCGTGGCGATCACCAAGGAGAACCGCGAAAAGAGTGCCAAGCTCGACAAGCTCTGGTTTGCAAAGCGCGACAGCCGCTCGTTTGAGCTCCGGCTCAACGGCGAAACCTTTGTGGTCTATCCGGTCGTCGCCTGGGACTGGGAGCTGGAAAAGGCCGCGCTGACCTTCACCGGCCGCGGCGACCGCGGCAACACCGTCTGGGGCAAGAAGAGCTTTTCGCCGATGATGGGCCTTTATACCGACACCCTGTATTACCTGCTGAATCAGCTGGACGAGACCGTCCGCCCGACCTATGACGCCGCGCTCGACAAGCTGGAGGCCGATCCGACGCAGACCGAAATCAACAAGCTTTGCACGCAGCTGATCAAGACGCTGCTGGCGCAGTAAAAAGACGCCCCTATGGGGGCGTTTTTTTATGGAGAATGGAGAATTGGGGCGCCTTGATCCCGCTCCATGCATAAATCCATCCTTTCTGCAAACACTACCCTTGACTTCACGGAAAGGTCTGATACCATGCAAACGAAACGCGTGCTCGTCTTCTTCCTCGCGCTCATCATGTTCCTCACCGGCGGGGCGGCGCTTTCCCGTCTGCAGCCCGAAACTAAAGCGCCGATTCAGGCGCTCTCGCAGCTCGGCTCCCGCGGGCAGGAGGTGCGCGCCGTGCAGCAGAAGCTGAAACAGCTCGGCTTCTACGGCGGCTCGGTGGACGGGATCTTCGGCGCCCAGACGCGCCGCGCGGTTGTTGCGTTCCAAAAGAGCGTCGGCATCACCGCCGACGGCGTAGCCGGGCCCAAGACGCTGCTTTATCTCGGCCTTTCCGGCGGGGGGAGCGGGTCCTCCACCGGCGGCTACAGCAGCTCCGACGTCACGCTGCTGGCAAAGCTGATCGCTGCGGAGGCCAGGGGAGAGAGCTACACCGGCCAGGTGGCCGTCGGCGCGGTCGTGCTCAACCGTGTGCGCCATCCCTCGTTCCCCGACACCATCGCCGGCGTGATCTATCAGAAGGGCGCGTTCTCTGCCGTCAACGACTCCAACTGGAGCGTTTCGCCCAACGCCACCTCGCGCAAGGCGGCGCAGGACGCGATCAACGGCTGGGACCCCAGCGGCGGCGCGATCTATTATTACAACCCCGCCAAAACAAGCAACGCCTATATGCTCTCGCGCCCGGTGATCGTCACGATCGGCAACCACCGCTTTTGCAGCTGAGCACCCGTATACAACGACGAAGCGCCGCCCCGAAAGGGAACGGCGCTTCGCGTATATGGGGATAGAGAAAGAGATGAAAGGCGAATGGCGGCGCGCTCAGGCGGCGCGGTTCGTGTGCGTGCCCGCCGCGCGGGAAGCGCTCTTGCGTTCCACCCGGCGCAGCGCCGGACGTGCGGGGGCGGGCTGGCGCGTCTTTCCGCGCAGCTTTGCCAGCACGCGCTGCTCGAACGCGACCAGCTTTTCTTCAAACACAATGCCGAGAATGATGAGCGCGAGGGTGGGGAAGAAGAAAGCGTAAAAAGCATGCATGGTTTCGAACATGGTAAAAAACCTCCCGGAGAACATTCGTTCTTGATTTCTGATATCATTATAGCAGATTCTCCGCAAATGTCAAGACAAATGTTCAGAAATTTTCGTTTTCGTGTCCGTTTAAAAGGACTTAGTGAAAAACAGTCGGTTTTTTCTGCTTTTTTGCCTTTCCTTTGCGGCCTTTATTCCATTTCATGCGCGCATCCGGCCGAACAGAACCGCGCCGCGCGGGCTCGTCTGTCAAAAATGTTCGACACAATTTGTGCATTCTGCCATAAACGAAAAGCCGCAAAACGCGTGAAATCTTTGTAACAGTATGTTATAATGAATAAAAATATGGAAACAACGGAGGACTACTGTTATGAGCGTCAAAACTGAATTCTCTTTCCCGTCCGTCTCGGGGCTTTGTGACATCCACGCGGCGAAATATCTGCCTGAGGATCCCTCGGCCGTCAAGGCGGTGATCCAGATCGCCCACGGCATGGCCGAGCATCTGGAGCGCTATGAGCCGTTCGCCGACGTGCTTTGCCAAAACGGCTTTGCGGTCTATATCAACGACCACGTGGGCCACGGCAAGAGCGTGAAGAACGACGACGAGCTCGGCTATTTCGGCAAGAAGGACGGCTGGCAGAGCTTTATCGGCGACTGCCGCAAGCTGATGGAGACCGCGCAGAGCGAGTTCCCGGGCAAGCCTTACATCTTCTTCGGCCATTCCATGGGCTCGTTTGTGGCCCGCGCCTTTGCGGCCAAATACGCGTCCGACCTTGCGGGCGCCGTCTTCTGCGGCACCGCCGGCCCGAATCCGGCCGCGGCCGCCGGCATCCTCGTTGCCAAAACGATTGCCGCGCTCAAGGGCGACCACTACCGCAGCAAGATGATCGACAACATTGCGTTCGGCACCTATAACAAGCGCACGCCGGGCAGAACGCCGTTCGACTGGCTGAGCCGCGACGACTGGCAGGTTGACAAATACATCGCCGATCCCTATTGCGGCTTCCTGTTCACCGCCTACGGCTACCGCGACATGTTTGAGCTTTTGAGCTACGTTTCCGGCAAGGAGTGGTTCGCGTCGTTCGATAAGGAACTGCCCGTGCTGCTGATCTGCGGCGGCGACGACCCGGTGGGCCCCTACGGCGACGGCGTCAAGAAGGTGCGCGATCTGCTGGCCGCCAACGGCAAGAAGAATATCACCATGCATATCTATGAGGGCGGCCGCCACGAGATTCTCAACGAATCCGCGCTGTTCGACAAGGTCTGCGAAGACGTGATCGACTGGGCAAACGGCGTCATCTGAGTCTGCTTCAAAAGCTGTCCGCAACGGGCAGCTTTTTCTGCGTTTCAAAGGAGGTGCCGCCATGGCACAGATTGTCAGTCAGCCGGTTTATATCCTGCGCAACGACTTCGTTTCGTTCTCTCTTCCTGTGCAAAAGGGGCGCGCGGGCGTGTTCACGCTGCGCGAAGCAACCCGCGGGCTTGCGTTCACGCCGGCCGAGGGCTCCGCGCTGTTTGCGCTGCGGTTCAAAAGCCTGCTCGGCGGCGAAACGATCCGCGCCGACGAGCTGAAGGTGCGCGACGCCGCATTGGATCGGCAGGGCGGAACGCAGACGCTTCGGCTTTTCTTCGCGCCGTTCCGTGTGCGCGGGTGCAGGCTCGCGCTGACCTATGAAGCCGCGCTCGGCGACGCCGACGGCTTTGTGCGCGCCCGGCTGATTCTGCAAAGCGACCGCGTCAAGGGCCCCGCGGTGCTCGATTCCATCGACTTCGCGCCGTTCGTCATGCCGCAGGGCGCTGCGGGCTGGTGCCTGCCCGCGCAGAAAAAGGCGCTCGTCGGCCCCGTGCCGCTGTCGCTCGGTCAGCCGGTCTTCATCGACAACTGCTTCTTCGGCTGTGAATTCCCCGCCGCGCACAACACGATCCGCGACGGCGTGGCCTCAGCCCGCCGCTATTACGGCAAGCCGCTTCTGCGCCTGCTGGGGCAGGAGGGGAGCCTTGCAACCGACCGCTGCGTCTACGGCGCGGCCTCCTCCGCCGTGATCGAGGCGGTGCGCGCCGCGTTCTTCGGCTATATCGAAAGGATTGCCCGCCCCGCAAGGCCGCGCGTGCAGTATAACGGCTGGTTCGACCATATGCTGGACATTGACGAAACAACGCTGGAGCAGGACGTGCTGCAGCTCGACCGCGACCGCAACGAAGCGGGCTGTCCGGCCATGGACGCCTTCGTGATCGACGACGGCTGGAACGATTACGACGCCCCGTTCTGGACCATGAACGAAAAATTCCCGCAGGGACTTGCGCCGCTGGCGCAGAAGGTCGGCGCCACGGGGGCGTCGCTCGGCCTGTGGATCGGTCCGCGCGGCGGCTACAATGGCAAGACGGCGTCCTTCGGCAAGCGGATCGAGGCGGCGCACAACGGCTTTTATCACAAAAAGAGCCGCGATATCTGCGTGGCTTCCCGCCGCTACTGCGACAAGCTGGCGCAGTTCATGCAGACGCAGAACCGCGAGGGCGGCCTCAGCTACTGGAAGATCGACGGCATGGCTGCGGAGCCCTGCCGCAGCAAGCTGCACGACCACGCCGTGGGCGGCGAGGACGACCTCTATTACTACAGCGATCTGTGGGAATCCTGGATCGATCTGTTTGAGCGGCTGCACCAAAGCAGCCCGCGGCCCCTTTTTCTCAACCTGACCAGCTATGCAACGCCGAGCCCGTGGCTGTTTCAGTGGGTGCAAAGCCTCTGGATCCAGAACAGCCTGGATATCGGCTTCACCAAGGGCAAAAAAGGGGAGCCTGCGTTCAGCACTGCCCTGACCTACCGCGACGGCCGCTATTACGATTTCTACGCCGTGCGGCAGTTCTGCGTGCCGCCCGCGCGGCTCTATCACCACGACCCGATCTACGGCGCACACGCGAAGCTGGAGATGACGGACGAGGAATTCTTCGCCTATCTGTTCGCGGTGGCCGCCCGCGGGTCGAACCTCGGCGAGTTCTATTTCGGCTGCGGCAAAATGACCCCGCAGAAGTGGCGCGTCTGCCGCGCCGCGGAAGCCTTCGCGGCGCAGAACCGCCCGCTGCTGCGGCATACGGTCTTCTTCGGCGGCGACCCGCTGCAGGGAGAAATCTGCGGCTATGCGGCCTTCGACGCCAACGCGGGCCTTCTGACGCTGCGCAACCCCGCTGACAAGCCGCAGACGTGGTCGGGCGCGCTGGATGAAACGCTCGGCGTGAAAAAGAGCTTTGCGCTTTCGCCGGCGGCGCAGCTGCTGCCGCTTGAAGAGACCGGCGAACTCGGGGCATTCAGCTTCGGCGACGAGTTGACCGTCTCTCTGGCGCCGTATCAGACAAAGATCCTGCGCTTCGGCGCAATTCCCGCGCCGCAGGTGACGCGCGTCCGCGCCAGAGACGCGCACACCGTTGAGGTGCAGACCGACCGGCCGCTGTTCTGGCAGAACGCGCGGTGCGAATCGAATCCGGTGGAGTCGGCCGCGCCGACCTGCGACGGCTGCACGGCCGTGCTGCGTTTCCGCTACGCCTTCAACGAGCGCAGCGAGCAGACGCTCTGCGGGCTGCGCGATCCGCTGGGGCAGCCGCAGACGCTTCTGCTGCGCTTTCCGTTTGCCGAAGACGGCGTTCTGCGCAGCGGCGGCCTGCAGGGGAAGGGCGGCTTTTCCGTGAAGATCACCTTCGATCCGCTGCTCGATAAGCAGCTGTTCCGCCAGGGCGGCGACGCGGCGGTCACGATCGACCAGAATCACGTGCTGTTCCGCGTGGGACAAAGCTGCCTGCGCTCGCGGGCCGACGTGCGCGACATGGTGCAGCTTTGCGCCGTGCGCGAAGACAGCGGCGTGCTTAAGCTCTATCTCAACGGGCAGCTTGACAGCGGTCTGCTGCCGCCGGGCGAGCCGCATGACATCACCCTTGCCCCGCCGTCCTGCGCCGACCCTGCGCGCACAAAGCTCTATTGCCGTCCGCTGGCCTTTGACGAAGTATAAAACGGGGTTTTTGTATCCCGATCAGATAAGGAGGATAAGACGATGAAGCATTTTCAAAAACTGACTGTATACGCGCTTGCGCTGCTTGTTTTGTCTGCGGCGCTGTTTGCCGCGTTCGGGCCTTCGCTGCAGGCGCAGGCGCAGGGCGAGGCTTCGGTTGCCATCTCTTCCGACGGCATTGAAGTGCCCGTGTTCGATTCTCTTCAGCTGCGGGCGCAGACAGCCGGGTTTTCCGGCGAACCCTCGCTGCGGTGGAAGAGCAGCGATCCGCTGAAAGCCGCTGTCAGCCGTTCCGGCAAGGTCACCGGCCTTGCGGTCGGCAAGGTGACGATCAGCGTAACAGCCTCCGGCGACGGCAAAGAAGCTTCCGCCAGCGTGGATCTCTATGTGGTCAAGCGCGGCAATGCGATTCGAGATTATCTGAAAAACCGTCAGATCCTCAGCTATCAATACAGCTATCAGGATGATTATTATTATGCTAACGATAAGCAGGCCTGGCAAAAGGCGATGGGCTTTTCTGCGTTTTATGATCTGGTTGCGCCTTATGCAATGCTGGAAACAGACTATGTTCGCGTCAAGTTTACCTATGACGGGAAGGACTGGCTGTTCCAGTTCTGGAAGGGGCAGTACGGCTTTGTCTTTTACGGCAGCGAAATGGGCATTTATACCAAGCGCCACACGGGCCGGGCCGACGGAACCTTCACCACCTATCAGTGCGCGGGCAGCGGCGACTGGATGCCGATGGAGATGACGCTGTATCATGATACCACCGGCTTCGACACCTATGAACGGCAGTTCACCCGTCCCTATGATACCTATTGGTGGTGCACCGGCTTCAAGCCCGGCCATCTGCGCCGCGAAGAGCCGGCAACGGAGCTTCGCATGGAAAGCAGAATCACCTTGAAAAACGAAGAGATGGCAAGGCTGTTCTGCGACGCCATTGCGCAATGCGGCTTCACGGAAGCGCCCGACGGCAACCTCGGCCTCGACCAATTCTGCCGCAGCGGTGCGGACGTCCGTTTCGTCTGGCAGAATATCTCGCACGCCGAAACCACCATGCCGGTCAAGGTCGTTGCCGGCGCGAATATTTTGGCGTTCTTTATGGGCCCGCTTGCGTTTATGACCATGCTTGTGCTGGATCTCGGCCTGCTTGTGCTGGTGAATGCCTGATCCGCGCGCTTCCTGACGGAAGGGACGCCATGGGGCTGTTGCTTTCCGCGCAGAGCAAACTACATCATCAAATCAACAGGACGCAAAGGGGTCGGCGTCGCAAGGTTGCAACGCCGGCTCCAAAGCAAGTGCGTCCTGTTCTTTTTTGCCTTCTTTGAACAGGCGCGCCCATATGTTCCCGGAATACAGCAGATGCCGGCGTATGACTTCTTCCTTTGAAATCTCCGACGGCCTTTCATATTCTTCCTTCGCGCCGCATACTCATTAGCAACAATAAAATGCCAGGCGGAGGAATGTGTATGCCGGAATCCATCTATCAATCAATTGCCAAGCGCACGCAGGGAGACATCTACATCGGCGTCGTCGGTCCGGTGCGCACCGGCAAATCGTCGTTCATCAAACGCTTTATGGACGTGCTGGTTCTGCCGCACATGGAAGACGGCGCAAAAAAGCAGCGCGCCGCGGACGAGCTGCCGCAGAGCGCCACCGGCAAGACCATCATGACCACCGAACCGAAGTTCATCCCGGAGCAGGCGGCCGAGGTGACGCTGGAGCCCGGCGTGACCCCGCGCGTGCGCCTGATCGACTGCGTGGGCTATATCGTGCCCGGATCGGTCGGCTATCTGGAAAACGAGCAGCCGCGCATGGTACACACCCCGTGGTTTGAGCGCGAGATTCCGTTTAACCTCGCGGCGGAGATCGGTACGCAGAAGGTGATCTCGGAGCATTCCACCATCGGCCTGGTCGTCACGACCGACGGCTCGTTCGGCGAAATTCCGCGCAGCGATTACGAGGAGGCCGAAGCGCGCGTTGTCTCGGAGCTGCAGACGCTGCAAAAGCCTTTTATCATTCTGCTGAATTCCGCCGTTCCCGCGGCGGACGAGACCGTTGCGCTGGCCGCCGCGCTTTCGCAGCGCTACGGCGCCGCCGTGATGCCCGTGGACTGCACGGCGCTGACGGAGGACGAGATCTGCGCCGTCATGAAGACGCTGCTGTATTCCTTCCCGCTTGCCGAGGTGCGGCTGGATCTGCCGCCGTGGCTGCTCTCTTTGCCGCGCAGTCATCCGCTGCGGGCGGCGCTGACCGCGGCCGTGCGCGAGGAGGCGGCCTCCCTGCGTCTGGTCCGCGACGTGGCGCCGTTTGTGCAGCGCCTTTGCGGCCATGAAAACGTCGCTGCGGGCGCGGTGCGCGGCACAGACCTTTCCGCCGGCAGCGTCACCGCGGTGCTGCAGCTCGACCCGGCGCTGTTCTATGCCGTGCTTTCGGAATCGGCGGAGCTGGAGATTGCCGACGAGGCGCAGCTGCTGCGCACGGTCTGCGAGCTTGCCCGCGCCAACCGCGATTTTGCCCGCTTCCGCGCCGCGCTGGACGACGTGGAGCGCGAGGGCTACGGCATTGTTCTGCCCACGCCGGAGGAGATGACGCTCGAGGAACCCGAAATCATGAAGCAGGGGGGCCGCTACGGCGTGCGGCTCAAGGCGTCCGCGCCGTCCATCCACATGATGAAGGCGCAGATCAACACGGTTGTTGCGCCCGTGGTCGGCAGCGAAAGCCAGTCGGAGGAGCTGATTATGTATCTGCTCAAGGAGTTCGAGGAGGACCCGCAGAAGATCTGGGCGTCCGACATCTTCGGCAAAAAGCTCAGCGCGCTGGTCAACGAGGGGCTCCACAACAAGCTGTTCAAAATGCCCGCTGAGGCCCGCCGCAAGCTGCAGGAAACGCTGGAGCGTGTCATCAACGAGGGCTGCAGCGGCCTGATCTGCATTATCTTGTAAGTTTTCATTAAAAATTCGTTCATAAATCGTTGATTTTCGCGGCGGCCTGTGCTACAATGAAACCAAACAGAAGGGGCGGCGCAGCCGCCCGCGAGGAGGTTGTTTCCATGGCGCCATCCATCATCGTTGCCGGCGGCGGTCACGGCGGTATTGCCACGGCGCATCTGCTGGCCAAGCGCGGCTACGACGTTACGGTTTATGAAAAGAATACCCGCGACCGCATGGGCTATGACTGGACGGATATCTTCGATAAAAAGGGCTTCTATGCCGCGGAGATGGATCTTCCTGCGCCCGACAAGTTCTGCCTGAAGCAGGACATGACCTTCCTCGGTCCGGGCGAAACGGTCCGGCTGCAGCAACACACCGATCCCGATAAGCTCGAAATCCAGATGGAGCGCACCGCAATCTACGACCATCTGATCGACCATGCCGAGCGCTCCGGCGCGCGGTTCGTGTTCGGCTGCGAGGTGGAGGGCCCCATCCTGCTCGGCAACCGCGTGGTCGGCATCCGCACGCCGCAGGGCGCGGTTTATGCCGATCTGGTGATCGACGCCTGCGGCGTCGCGTCGCCGGTGCGGTCTCAGCTGCCGGCCTTCCTCGGCATCCAGAACGAGGTGGAGCCCTATGAGCAGTTCTTCGTCTACCGCGCGTTCTTCAACAAAGCCTGCGAAACGAAGGAAGACAAATTCAAGGTGCAGCTTCTGCGCGAGGGCAAGCTCGGCATCTGCTGGGTGGCCGCCGAGGAGACGCACACAGACGTGCTGATCGGCCGGTTTGAGCCGTTCGATCTTGCCGAGGTGGAGCGTTCGCTCGAATCGCTGCGGCGCGACAATCCCGCCATCGGCACGGAAATCGTGCGCGGCGGCCAGTTCGTCCGCATCCCCGTGCGGCAGCCGCTGGGCGTGCTTGTGGCCGACGGATATGCCGCCATCGGCGACGCGGCGTTCATGACGGTGCCCATCATCGGCTCCGGCATCGCCAACAGCCTCAAGGCGGCAAAGCTTCTGTGCGACGCCGTGACGGCCGACGCCGACTGCGCATACAGCGCCCGCACGCTGTGGAAGTACCAGTGCGACTTCTACAATAAGATCGGCGCGAACCTTGCGCCGCTGGCCTGCGTCAAGCTTCTGCTGACGCGGCTCGTGCCCGCCGACCTCGACTATATCTTCGAAACCGGCATCCTCAACGCCGACGATATGACCATCGACGCCGATTCCACATCCCTGGCGGCGATGTTCTCCGGCATGACGATGGACGACCTGCGCACCAAGGCGGGCGGCCTTGTCAAGAACCCCGCCGTGCTCAAAAAGATTCTGCGGCTCGGCCGCGAGATCGGCGTGGTCTCGGCCGTCACAGCCGCTATGCCGAAAGCGTATGACCCCGAAAAGGTCCTGCGCTGGGTCAAAAACTATAACGCCTGCTTTAAGCACTGAGCCCTTTTCAGCGCCCGGAACGCCCGGGCGTTTTCTTTTTGCGCCGAAAACACAAAGGCGCAGAATTAAACCAGGTTTAAAGTCAATATCTTAAGATTTTTATTGGTTTATTGCACAGACTGCACAAACCCGGCCCCGCAATCCGCTGTGTCTGGCGGATTTGGCTGATTTGTTGTAACATTTTCACAATGGTAAGTTGACGAAAAAAACTCCAAAAACAGCCCCTAAAAAAGCCGTATCGCACAAAAAAAGCTCTTTGAAAAAGCAAAAACTGAAAAAATACCTAAAAAAATTACGGATTTATATTGCAAATTGCCGATAGATTTTGTATAATGGTAAAAGTGACGATAGTCAAATTGTCTAAACCGAGATACAAAGGCAAACGAATCCATGATAGGAGGACATGCAGTTATGTCTAACAGGCTTTTTCAGGGAATCATCCACCAGATGAAGGACGCGATTGACCGGACCATCGGCGTGGTCGACGCGAGCGGCACCATCATCTGCTGCAGCGATCTGCGCAGAATCGGCGAATCCGCCCAGGTCGATATCCGCGAGGAGCTCGCGTCGTCCGACGCGAAGGTCATCGGCGGAAAGACCTATATGCCCATCGGCGTGCAGATGCATCCCGATTCCGCCGTGTTCGTGGACGGCGACGATGAGCCCGCGCTCAACTATGCCCGCCTGATCGCCGTGTCGCTCAACGGGATCAAACAGTATTACGACGAAAAGTATGACCGCATCAACTTCGTCAAGAACGTGATCCTCGACAACATCCTCCCGGGCGACATCTATCTGAAGACCCGCGAGTTCGGCTTCAACAACGAGGTGCCGCGCTGCGTGCTGCTTATCCGCACCAAGGAGCGCCCCGAGGTGCCCGTCAACGAATCGGTGCAGAAGCTCTTCCCCGACAAGCAGAAGGATCTCGTGATCAACATCAACGAGACCGATCTTGCGCTTGTCAAGGAGCTGCGCACCGGCAACGATATCAAGGATCTTGAAAAGCTGGCGCGCTCCATCGTCGACACGCTGCACACGGAATATTTCGTCAACACCGTCATCGGCATCGGCTCCATCGTGGTCGGCCTCAAGGATCTGCCGCGCTCCTTCAAGGAAGCGCAGATCGCGCTGGAGGTCGGCAAGGTCTTCGACACCGAGAAGATCATTATCACCTATGAGAACCTCGGCATCGCGCGGCTGATCTATCAGCTGCCCACCACGCTGTGCGACATGTTCCTCAAGGAGATCTTTAAAAAGGGCTCCATCTCCGGCCTCGACCACGAGACGCTCTTTACGATTCAGAAATTCTTTGAAAACAACCTGAACGTGTCCGAAACCTCCCGCAAACTGTTTGTCCACCGCAATACGCTGGTTTACCGTCTGGAAAAGATCAAGAAGCTCACCGGGCTCGATCTGCGCGAATTCGACGACGCGATCGTGTTCAAAGTGGCCCTCATGGTCAAAAAGTATCTGGACGCCAAGCCGGTCAAATACTGATCGAAACGTTGAAATACGAAACACCAGACATGCGAAATACCTGATGATTTGAAAGTGATTCTGTTATGATTGAATTTAAAAATGTCTCAATGAAATACAAGACGAACGAAGTGGTCGCCCTCGACGACGTTTCCGTCAAGATCGGCGACGGCGAATTCGTCTTTATCGTGGGCGCGTCCGGCGCGGGCAAAAGCTCGTTTCTGAACGTGATCATGGGGCAGGAGAAAGTCGATTCCGGCTCCGTGATCGTCGGTCCCTATAATCTTTCCAAAATCCGCAAAAAGCAGCTGCCTTATCTGCGGCGTATGCTCGGCATCGTGTTCCAGGATTTCCGCCTGATTCCGAAGATGACCGTCTATGACAACGTGGCGTTCGCGCTGCGCGTGATCGGTCTGGGCGAGCGCATCATCCGCAAGCGCGTGCGCTACGTGCTCAAGCTGGTGGATCTTTCCGCCAAGGCCAAGCATCTGCCCAACCAGCTTTCCACCGGCGAACGGCAGCGCGTCGCCATCGCCCGCGCGCTGGTCAACAACCCCAGCTATATCATTGCCGACGAGCCGACGGGCAACCTCGACCCCGTGCTTTCAGGCGAAATCATGAGCCTGTTCGACAAGATCAACTCCCTGGGCGCCACGGTCGTCGTCGTGACCCACGACCTCGAGCTGGTGCATCAGTTCGACCACCGCATCGTGACCATTGAAAGCGGCAAGATCGTCTCCGATATGCCCTCGCGCGCCGAACAGAAAAAGCTGAAGGCCGAAGCGCTGGCCGCCCAGGTCCGCGAGAAGCAGGCCCAGGAGGCCGCCGAAAAGCGCTTTGCCGAGATGAAGGCCGCCATGGCCGCGCAGGAGGCGGCGCAGACGCTGGAGACCAGCCAGACGGTGGAAACGTTCGACGCGGAATTCGCCGAAGAAGCGCCGCAGCCCGATTTCGATCTGCCCGCCGAAGCGGCGCCGGCGGAAGCGTTCCTGCCGCCGGAGGAGCTGCCGGTCCCGGACGAAACCGAAGAGAAAGCAGGTGACGACAATGGCTAAAATGGACAGAGCTGCCCGCAAAAAGAACCGCAACGGCGGTCTCAACACGACCTATCTGACAAAGATGGGCGTGCGCAACGTCTTCAACAACAGCACCATGTCGCTTTCGTCCATCAGCGTTCTGACCGCGTGTCTTTTGCTGATCGGCGTGTCGTTCATCCTCGTGCTCAATATCCGCAACCTCGTCAACGACGTGGAAAGCCAGAACGTCGTGGTCGTCTTCGTCAAGGACGACATCGAACGCGGCGCCGTGGAACAGGTCGGCAACGACCTGCGCGCCATCGAAAACGTCACTGACGTCGATTACGTCAGCAAGGAAGAGGGCTTCAACGAACAGCTCAACGAGTTCGGCGTGGACCGCGATCTGCTCGAGGGCGTGATCGAAAACCCGCTGCCCGATTCGTTCCGCGTCACGGTGAGCAACATCGACCTGTTTGACGAAACGCTGGCGCAGATCAAGACGGTGACCAACGTCGACGCCGTGCGCGAAAGCCAGGAGATCGTGAACCAGATCTCCACGCTGCAAAAAAGCATCACGCTGATCTGTCTGGTGCTGGTGGCGGTGCTCATCGTTGTGTCGCTGTTCATCATCGCCAACACGATCCGCATCACCATGGCCTCGCGCAAGATCGACATTCAGGTCATGAAGTCCGTGGGCGCCACCAACGCGTTCATCAGCTGGCCGTTCATGATCGAGGGTATCTTCATCGGCTTCATCTCCGGCCTGCTGGCCATGGGCCTGACCTACGTGCTGCAGGTTACCGAGGGCGACGCGCTGTCGTCCCTGTTCGGCCTGTTCGGGTCCAAAACGTTTTCCATCACAGACTTTTTGCCCTATTTCATCGGCGGCTACATCGTCTCGGGCATTCTGCTCGGCTCGTTCGGCAGCGTGATGTCGCTGCTGCGCTATCTGAAAAAAGAGGGCAGCGAATCCGCGCTGAATCTGTAACGCGGGGCAGGACTGCATAAAAAGAAAGGAGCGAACAACGATGCAAAAACGAGCCCTTGCGGCACTGTTATGCCTTGTTCTTCTTTTCACGGCGATCTTTGCCGCGCCGCAGCTGGCCTCGGCGGCCACAAAGGCGGAGCTGGAAGACCGGATCGATGAGATCGACAAAGAGATCTCCGCGAACAGAAGTAAGCTCAACGAACTCAAAGAACAACAGGACAAGCAGCAGGAATACCTCGACGCGCTGCAGACCCAGATCGACGCGAACCAGGCCAAGGCCAACGCGTTGGGCGAACAGATCGACGGCATCGATCAGGAAATCGACGTGCTCAACAAGCAGATCATCAAGCTGCGCGAAGAGATGGCAAAGCTGCAAAGCGAAATTGACAAGCTGAATAAACGTATCGTCAAAACGCGCGAAGAGATTGACGCGTCCAAGGGCGAGCTTTCCACCAAGCTGCGCAATTCCTACGTCAACGGCAATGAATCGAACCTCAAGATTCTCATGGGCTCCAATTCGCTGGCGAGCTTTCTGACCCATCTGGAAATGATGAAGCGCATGAGCGAAAACGACAAGAAGGCCATCGACCACTTCAAGGCCATCGTTCAGAAGCTCAAGGCGGCCCGCGCCGAGCTGAAGGAAAAGAAGGTTGCGCTCAAGGAAAAGAAAGACGCCGTCCACGCGACCAAGGACGAAAAGATCGAAAAGAAAAACGAACTCAAAGCCAAGCAAAACGAGTTCAAGCGCACCATCGCCAATCTGGAAAAGAACTACCGTGCGGTCAACAACGTCATTGCAAAGCTCGACCGCGACAGCGCCGTCTATAAGAACTACATCAGCAAGCTGCAGAACGAGCGCGCCGCAGCCGACCGCGAGATTGACGCCATCATCCGCCGGGCGGCCGAAGAAGCGGCCCGCAAGCGCGCCGAAGAGCTGGCCCGCCAGCAGGCGCAGCAGGGCGGTCAGACGACCCAGTCGTCCGAGCCCGCGCCTTCGGGCGGCGGCTCCTGGGGCTACCCCGTGGGCGGCGGCACCTGCATTTCCTCCGGCTACGGCAACCGCAGCGCGTCGATCTCCGGCTGGAGCTTCCACGGCGGCATCGACATTGCCGGCGGCGGCATCTACGGCAGACCCGTCTACGCCTCGCGCGGCGGCACGGTGATTGCGGCCAACTGGGGCAACACCGGCTACGGCAACTACGTCATCATCGACCACGGCGACGGCTACGCCAGCCTTTACGGTCACTGCTCGAATCTGTGCGTCTCCACCGGCCAGACGGTCAGCAAGGGCCAGCAGATCGCGAACGTGGGCTCCACCGGCAATTCCACCGGTCCGCACCTGCATTTTGAGATCCGCAAAAACGGCGTGAAGGTCAACCCGTCCAACTATCTGTAATTCCCGACGAAGAAGGTCTTTCCATGAAAAAATGCCTTTGTGTTCTGCTCGGTGTGCTGCTGCTTCTCGGCGTCGGCACGCCGGCTTTGCGTCTGCCTGCGGCGCATGCCGCCACCATGGCGGAGCTGGAACAGGAGGTCAGCCGCATCGAAGCCGAGATTGCGGCGAACAAGCAAAAGCTGAAAGACTTTGCCGGCAAGAAGGAAGAGGAGCAGGCCTATCTCGATACGCTGCAGGATCAGATCGACATCGTGCAGAAAAAGGCCGATACGCTGAACACCGAGATTGAAACGCTCG
>JAEEUW010000131.1 GCA_016290665.1 Clostridiaceae bacterium
AGCTTGTAGTGGGTGCCCTTCAGGCCTCCTCAGGCGTCAAACAGCAGGGAGACGGGAGTGCCGATGTGGCACGCGAGGTTCTTCGGCTCGATCACACCGGAGCCGGAGACCGTCACCACCTTGCGCACGACGGGCATGCCGGTGGTGATAGCGCGATAGATCGCGCAGGTGGTGTTGATGTTGAACACCGCGCAGCCGATCGCGGAGGGCAGGCCGCCGGGAGGCACCTGCTTGCCCGTAATCGCCTGACAGAGCTGCTTTTCACCGCCCTGGGGGTAACGGCAGTGCAGCGGCTGGACCACGACGGGCGCCTTCTGCTCGGCAATGACCTTATTGAGCGCGTCGATGCCGTTCTGCTTGTTGTCCTCCACGCCGATGATGACCTTCTCCACGCCGAACATCTTGGCGAGATAGCAGCAGCCGCCGATGATCTCCTCGGGGCGCTCGAGCATCGCGCGATGGTCGCCGGTGATGTAGGGTTCGCACTCGGCGCCGTTGATGATCACCGTGTCGACCTGGCCGATACCGCCGGAGATCTTCACGTGGGTCGGGAACGTGGCGCCGCCCATACCGACGATACCGGCGTTTTTCACGATCTCGATCATTTCCTCCACGCTCAGCGCGTCGGGATCGGCCGGGGCCTGGACCTCTTCGCTGATCTCATCGAGGAAATCGTTGTCGATCACCACGGACGTGATCTTGCCGCCCATGGAGTAGGGACGCGGCTCGACTGCTGCGACCGTGCCGGAAACGCTGGCATGGATCGGGGCACCCAGCCCCTTGAACTCGCCGATCTTCTGGCCGATCTTCACGTGATCGCCCTTCTTGACCAGCGGAGTACATGGTGCGCCGAAGTGCATGGACATCGGAATGACGACCTGAGCCGGCGGCGCAAGCTGCTCGATAGCTTTTTCATTGGTGGCAGCCTTCATATCGTTGGGATGAACGCCGCCAAAGAATGCTTTTGCCATAGACTTCACCTCATTTACTGCTCGGGGAACGCAAAATACCCCATAATCATCGAAATTATACAACACTTCGCGCAAAATGTCCAGACACATCTTTTGCTATTTGCACATGTTTGTTAAGTTTATATGAGTCACGGAGCAAAAAAAGAAAAGCCTTATGATGTGCCGGACGCGGAAAAGAAAGCAGACTCGGCGCAGCGCTTGACGCTCCTCACCTCCCATGGTAAAATCAAAACGAACAATACCGCTGCGGCGGACAGGGAGGGAGCGGGATGCAGCAGCGCATGGACTTGCAGAATATCCGGAAAGAGGCGTGGGCGCTGATGCGCGCGAACGGCTATGCCAGCGTGAAGGCGACGGCGCTCTATCTTGCCGTTACGCTGCTGCTCTCGGAGATCGGCGCCGCTTCGGACAGCCTGCTGGGCAAGGAGATCGGCCCGATCCGGGGCATGAGCTTTTCCTTTTCCTTCCTCGGCATTCTGGCAAGCCTGGTCAGCCTCGTGCTGCTCACCGGCTACCAGCACTACTGCCTGCGCCTGCATCGCGGCGAGGGACCGGGCGCGCGCAGCATCTTTGATCCCCTCTCCTTTGCCGGGCAGGTGGTGCTGCTGCAGATCATGATCAACGGTCTGGTGATCCTCGGCGCGTCGATGTTTTTCCTGCCGGGCCTGTATTTCGGCATGTGCTATGCCCTTGCCCCGCTGATCCTTTGTGAGGAGCCGGATGCGAACGCGCTGACGGCCATGCGCCGCAGCCGGGAGCGGATGGTGGGGCACAAGCTGGAGCTGCTGGCGCTGACGGTCGGCTTTTTGCCGCAGGTGCTCGGCGTGCTCGTGGCAGGCGTGGCGGTGGAGACGCTGATCTGGCCGCTGTTTCCCGACTCTCTGGCGGGTTCGCTTGCGGCGCTGGCGCTTGAAGGGGTGCTGATCGGCTGCCTGCGCGCCTTTCTCCAGCCATATCTGGGCCTAGCCCTGGCGGGCTTTTACCGCCGCGTGACGGAGGAAAGCGGCGAAGAACAATGAATCCGGCAGAAAGGGCCGGCTTTGCAACTGCAAAGCAGGCCCTTTTTTATCGGAAGATCACAGTCCGCTGCGGCGAAGACGCTCTGCAACCGACGAGAGGGTGTCCGAGACGCTGTCCATCACGGCACGGACGCCGTCCGACGAGGACACATTACCGTGAATACTGGCGCAGCGGACACCGTCGCCCGCGGTTACGTCGCCGCCCACGTTGCCGCAGGTCACGCCGTCCCCGGCGCGCACGCTGCCGCCCACATTGCCGCAGTACACGCTGTCGCCCGCGCTGACGCTGCCGGTCACGTCGCCGCAGTTCATACCGTCGTTTGCGTGCGCGTCGCCGCCGACGCTGCCGCAGTTCACACCGTCGCCTGCGGTGACGCTGCCGCCGACGTCGCCGCAGCTTACACTCTCATTGGCGCGCACGTCGCCGGCAATCGTGCAGTCTTTGCACACCACGGCAAAGTCGCTTTCGATGTCGCGCACGCTGCCGGTGAAGTGCAGCTCCACCCGGTCGCGCTCGCGGTCGTAGCGGTCGAAGCGGACCGTCCCGTCGCGCGGCATGAGCAGAGAGTGCCCGCGGAAGAGCACCGCGTGGAGCGAATCGTCATCCGCCCAGGGCAGACCGCCGACCGCGCTCTCCGGCGCGGCATCGGTATGGGGAGTCTCACGGCCAAACAGCTCGTCGAGGGTGAAGCCCAGCGTGTCGGCCAGCGCGGGCAAAAGCTGCACGTCGGGACAGCACTGATCCGCCTCCCATTTGGAGACCGCCTGGTTGGTCACGCCCAGGGCGTTTGCCAGCGCCTCCTGGGTCATTTCTTTTTCGCGGCGGCGCTGTGCGATGCGCGCGCCGAAGCAAATCATTTCCATAGATCATTCCTCCATACGCTTTCGCGTGCAAACAGATATCGGTCATCCCCCGGCATGGAGGATGATCGTCGTGTTTCGCGGCTGCCGCGTCAGCGGCGAGCGAAACGGCATCTTTTTCGGCACGATTTTTCCTGCCGAAGCCTCCTTGCGGTTTCTTGCAGCTGCACCCTCAGTGTACGCTTAGCTGCCGCCGTTTTTCAATGACGGCGTAGTTGAATCAGAAAACTTTCTTTCCAACCACGGGTTGGAACGGCGGTTAAAAAAGGATCGGCTCTCATGAGCCGATCCTTTTTACAGGTCAGATTAGCACTTTTCGAACACGGTGGCAACGCCCTGGCCGCCGCCGATGCAGAGGGTGGCAAGGCCCTTCTTGACGTTGTCGCGCTTGAGCATCTCGTGCAGCAGCGTGACGATGATGCGGGCGCCGGAAGCGCCGACGGGGTGGCCGATGGAGATCGCGCCGCCGTTGACGTTGACCTTGCTCATGTCAAAGCCGAGCTCGCGGGCGACGGCGATGGACTGAGCGGCGAAGGCTTCGTTGGCCTCGACGAGGTCGATATCGTCGATGGTCACGCCGGCCTTGGCCATAGCCTGACGGGAAGCAGGAACGGGACCGACGCCCATGATCTTGGGATCGACGCCGCCCTGGCCCCAGCCGATCAGCTTGGCCATGGGCTTGAGACCGTACTTCTCCACGGCCTCGCCGGAGGCGAGAACGATGGCGGCAGCGCCGTCGTTGATGCCGGAGGCCTGGCCGGCGGTCACGCGCTGAACGTGCTTGCGGGTGTCAGCTTCGTGGATGCCGGTGGGCTCGAAGGTGTGGACGACCTCGTCCTCAACGCCCTCGGGACCGACAGGGAACGCGCCGCGGAGCTTGGCCATGCCTTCCATGGAGGAGCCGGGACGGGGGAACTCGTCGCGCTTGAACTCGACCATTTCCTTCTTGACCTTGACCATGACGGGAACGATCTCGTCGTCAAAACGGCCGGCAGCCTGCGCGGCCTCGGTCTTCTGCTGGGAGGCAACGCCGAAGGCGTCGAGCTCTTCGCGGGTGATGCCCCACACGTCGCAGATGTTCTCGGCGGTGGTGCCCATGTGATAGTTGTTGAACGCATCCCACTGGCAG
>JAEEUW010000047.1 GCA_016290665.1 Clostridiaceae bacterium
TCCAGGATGAATTCCCGGGAGACGATCTCCTCGCTGGTGTAGGGAGACAGGGAATAGATGCCCGGCAGATCCGTGATGAGGGTCTGGGGATATCCCCTGATGACCCCGTCCTTGCGGTCCACGGTGACCCCGGGGAAATTGCCCACGTGCTGGTTGGAGCCGGTGAGCTGGTTGAACAGCGTGGTCTTGCCGCTGTTCTGGTTGCCCGCCAGCGCAAACGACAGCACCGTGCCGTCGGGCAGGGGGTTCTCGCTGCGCTTTTCGTGGAATCTGCCGCCTTCGCCCAGACCGGGGTGCTCGGTGTCCTCCGCCCGTTCCGGCTCTTCCGGCTCGCCCGCGGCCGCCGTTTTTTGCACGGCGATCTTTTCCGCGTCGGCCAGCCGCAGCGTCAGCTCATAGCCGTGGATCCGGTATTCCGCCGGGTCGCCCATCGGCGCCAGCTTGACCAGCCGGATTTCCGCGCCGGGAATCACGCCCATATCCAAGAAGTGCTGCCGCAGCGCGCCTTCGCCGCCCACCGCTTCGATAACGGCGGCTTCGCCCGCTTTCAGTTCCGTGAGTTTCATGGTGTCGCACGTTCCTTCGCTTTTGAAATTCATTTGGTATTATACCACACCGGCCCGCGGTTTTCAACAAAAAGGGGCGGTGTTTTTCGGCGATCCCCCGTTTTTTGCATTGAATTCTTCAGCCCGCTGTGCTATAATCCGGTTAGAATGAAAAAGGAGGCGATGACGATGGCGCCGAGATGGAGGCTGCTGCTTTGCTGGCTGCAGGCGCTGCTGCTGGTGCTGCCGCAGTTTGCGGTTTATCACTACGGGTTCAAACAGAAGGCCGACCGTGCGGCGCTCGGTCTGACAAGCGTCAGCGACGTCTCGTTTGCGCCGATCGACGCCGATGCGCTGCAGGTGAGCGACGCCGAGCGCAGCCGCTGCCGCCGATGGTACGACAGCCATATCCGCACGGCGCAAAGCCCCGCATATGATTTTTCCGTCGGCGGCCGGTCGCTGCAGAACCATCTGCGCGACTGGGAAATCGCCGTGGGCGAAGAAGGCGCGCCGGATGACCGCGGCGGCAAGCCGACGACCGTTTTGCTGCGCCACAAAAAAAGCGGCCTTTGCGCCCGCGTGGAAGCCGTGATCTTTGAAGCGCAGGCCGCCTGCGAATGGACGGTGTTCCTCCAAAACAAGGGGGACGCCATGTCGCCCGTCATCCGCCGCTTTCTTTGCGCCGACTGCACGCTGGAAACCGGACGGACAAACGTGCTGTTCAGCCGGGGCAGCGCGTCTGCCGCCGACGATTTCGAACTGCTCTGCTCCGCCGTTCCGCCGACGCAGATGCGCTTCAGCGCCACCTGCGGGCGCACGGAATCGGTTTTGCCGTTTTTCAATCTTTGCGGCAATACGGGCGGTGCGGTGCTCTCCGTCGGCTGGACGGGCCAATGGTTCACTGCTTTGCGCCAGACGGCAAACGGCGTGCGCGTGCGCGCCGGGCAGGAATACTTCCGCGCGCCGCTGGAGCCGGGGGAGGAGGTGCGTTCGCCGCTTTGCTCGCTGACCT
This sequence comes from Clostridiaceae bacterium, assembly GCA_016290665.1. Lineage (GTDB taxonomy): Bacteria > Bacillota > Clostridia > Oscillospirales > Acutalibacteraceae > UBA6857. The sequence continues at coordinate 1,558 of JAEEUW010000047.1, forward strand.
TCTATGAGGGCGGCAACGCGCTGAAGGGGTTCGACCGCTTCCGCCAGATGATGCTGCACTGCGTGTATCCCGCGTCGCTGCAGCCGATGCGCAGCTATCTTTTCGCCGATGAATTCTGCACCGCGACGGGCGACGAGCTGATCCGACAGATCAACGCCATGCCGGCCGAAACGCTGCGGTCGATCGATACGTTCTGGATGGATGCCGGCTGGTATACCTATGAGAAAAGCTGGTACGACGGCGTGGGCAACTGGACGCCGGACGCCGCCCGCTTTCCGGACGGTCTGCGGCCGCTTTCCGACGCGATCAAGGCCAAAGGCAAGCGCTTTCTGCTCTGGTACGAACCGGAGCGGGTGCGCGAGGGAACGATTCTTTTTGAAGAGGGCAGCCGCCATGCGGGCTGGATCGTGCGGCAGGGCGACAATCTGCTTTGGAACCTCGCCGACGATGAAGCGTGCCGCTGTCTGACGGACTATATTGCCGCGTCCCTCTTGGAAAACGGCGTGAGCGTTTACCGCCAGGACTTCAACTTCTGGCCGCTGGAATACTGGCATAAGGCCGACAAAGCGTTTTGCGGCGGCCGCCGGGGCATTACCGAAAACCACTACGTGACGAATCTTTACCGCTATCTGGACGCGCTGTGCGCGCGCGTGCCGGGGCTGATCATCGACAACTGCGCCAGCGGCGGCAAGCGGCTGGATCAGGAGATGTGCCGCCGCAGCGTGCCGCTCTGGCGCAGCGACTACAACTGCGTGCCCGCCGACGGCACGGTTCCGGCGGACATCGCCGAGGCGACGCAGGCGATGACGTACGGGCTTTCCTGCTGGCTGCCGATGAGCGGCACCATGCAGCTCGCGTCGTCCGACTACGTCTTCCGCAGCGGTCTGTTGACCCATCCTCTGATCAAGACGCCGGACGGCCCGGAGGATCCTGCGCTGGAGCAGGCGCGCGCCTTCCTGACGGAGCACTGTTTCCCGTTGACAGGCGGGGCCGACCGCGAAAAAACGCTTGCCATGCAGTTCGGCAGCGAACGGCGCGGCGCGGCGGCGGTCTACGTGCGCGAGGGTGCGCCGGACAGCTTTGTTCTGCGCCTCAACGGTCTGATTCCCGATCAATCCTATACGCTCTGTGACGCGGACGATCCGGAACGCTGCTTCGCGGAAACCGGGCGGACGCTGATGGAAACCGGCGTGACGCTGCAAACCGCGGAAAAGCCGCACGCCTATCTGCTGTTCTACGGCGCCGACGCGCCGAAATGAGGTGACTTATGATACCGTATGTCCTGCACTTGCCGCAGCCCGGCACGGTCGACCTGCCGGAGACCGAAAAGCGCTACCTGACCTTCATCACCGAAACCCAGCTGCTGGACGCTTCGCTCTGGGAACGCTTTGTCCGCGTTTTCAAGACCAAAGCCGACGCGGACGACCGCGGCTGGCGGGGTGAATACTGGGGCAAGATGATGCGCGGAGCCTGCCTTGTTTACCGCTGCACCGAAGACGCGCGGCTTTACGCCTTGCTGCGCGAAACCGTGCTTTCGCTGCTGGCCGCCGCGGACGAAGACGGACGGCTTTCCACCTATGACCGCGCGCGCGAATGCACCGGCTGGGATCTCTGGTGCCGCAAGTACGTGCTGACGGGGATGCTTCATTTTTGCGACATCTGCCCGGACGCGGCGCTGCGGGAGCGGATCCTCGACGGCATGGAACGCCATCTCGATCGCCTGATCGAACGGGTCGGCCCGGGAAAGGACCAGACGGAGATCACCGAAACCTCCGACTAGTGGCTCGGGGTGAACGCCTGCAGCATTCTGGAGCCGGTGCTCGATCTTTACCGCCGCCGGCCGCGGGAACGCTTTCTTGCCTTTGCGCGCTATATTGTCTCCACCGGGGGCTGCCGCGGCGGCGACCTGATTCGGCTGGCGCTGGAGGATAAAAAAGCGCCCTATCAGTACCCCGAAACCAAGGCCTATGAGACCATGTCGTTCTTTGAGGGCGTGCTGGCCTTCTATGAAACGACGGGGGAGCGGCGGTATCTGGACGCGGCGCTCCGCTTTGCCGAACAGGTTGCCGCAACCGACATTACGCTGATCGGCTGCGCGGGCTGCACGGACGAGCTGTTTGATCACGCCGCCGTCCGCCAGACGAAATACAGCGAAAAGGGGATGCAGGAGACCTGCGTCACCGTGACGTGGATGCGCCTTTGCGCCCGCTTGTTCCTGCTCACGGGCGAGGACCGCTTTGCCGCGCGGGTGGAGCAGTCCGCGCTGAACGCGCTGTACGGCAGCGTAAACCTCTTTCTTCAGCCGGGCACGATTCCGAAAACCGGCGAAACCCTGCCGCCGCTGCCGTTTGACAGCTACAGCCCGCTGTGCCGGAACCGCCGCGGGCTGGGCGTCGGCGGGCTCAAATACTTTGACGACGGCACGTTCTACGGCTGCTGCGCCGCCATCGGCGCGGCCGGGCTCGGCCTTTGGCCGCTGATCCGCTCGCTGCGGCAGACGCCGCAGCCGGCGCCAACGCTGCGCGTGCACCGGCTGAACGGCTGCATTGCCTTTACCTACGGGCCCTATGTGCTGGCCCGCGACGCGGCAAAGGAGGACGGCGACCTCACCCGTCCCGTGCGGCCGAAGGAAAAAGACGGCGCGCTGTGCTTTGCGGTTTTGCCCTGCGAAGAGGGCGAAAGCGTGCGTCTGACTCTGGAAACCGAGAGCGGCCCCGTGCTGCTCACAGACTATGCCTCCTGCGGCAAGCGCTGGGCGGAGCGGAACGGTCCGGTTTCGGTCTGGCTGCCGGCGCGGCGTCTGCTGCGCGGAAGAAAACAGAAATCATGATGGAGGGAAATGATTATGCTCTATAAAAAGAACCGGGCGCCGTCGTTGTCGGACGATCTGTTTCGCAATCCGACTTCGGAATACCGCGGCGCGCCCTTCTGGGCCTGGAACGATCTGCTGGAAAAGGACGAACTCGCGCGGCAGATCGACGTGTTCCGCGGGATGGGTCTCGGCGGCTTCCACATGCACGTGCGCACCGGGCTCAAAAACCGCTATCTGAGCGACGCGTACATGGCGCTCGTGCGCGCCTGCGTGGACAAGGCAAAGCAGAACGGAATGCTCGCCTGGCTTTATGACGAGGACCGCTGGGCCTCCGGCGCGGCGGGCGGCCTTGTCACAAAGGAGCTGCGCTATCGCGCCCGCGCCGTGTATTTCACCAACGACGCGCAGGACGCCATGACTCTCGGCGCCGGCGACAGGCTGATTGCCTGCTACGACGTGGCGCTGCATGGCGACGGCTCGCTGGCCGCGTACCGCAGAATCGGCAAGGACGACGCGGCCGCGGGGATGAAGTGGTTCGCCGTGCTTCGGCTCAGCACCCCCTCCACCTGGTTCAACGGCCAGACCTATCTTGACACGCTGAACAAGGCGGCGGTCGAACGGTTCGTGGAAGTGACACACGAGCGGTATCAAGCGGTCGTCGGCGACGAATTCGGCGAAACGATTCCGGCCATTTTCACCGACGAGCCGCAGTTCACGAGCAAAACGACGCTGAAAACCGCCGTGCCGCAGGGGAACGTCTGGGTGCGTCTGCCGTGGACCGACCGCGTGCCGGACTTGTATGAAAAGCAATACGGCGAGGATCTGCTCGACAAGCTGCCGGAGCTGGTCTGGGAGCTGCCGCAGGGCAGGGCTTCCGTGACCCGATATCGCTATCACGATTTCATCACGGAACTGTTTGCCTCCTCGTTTGCCGACACCGTCGGTCAGTGGTGCGACCGAAACGGCATCGCCCTGACCGGGCACATGATGGAAGAACCCAGTCTGCGCAGCCAGACGGCGATCATCGGCGAAGCGATGCGCTCCTACCGCTCGTTCGGCATTCCCGGCATCGACCTGCTGTGCAATTATCACGAATTCACCACGGCCAAGCAGGCGCAGTCCGCCGCGCGGCAGTTCGGCCGCGAGGGCGTGCTCAGCGAGCTTTACGGCGTGACAAGCTGGGACGCCGACTTCCGGCTGTATAAGCACCAGGGCGACTGGCAGGCGGCGCTCGGCATCACCGTGCGCGTGCCGCATTTGTCGTGGTATTCCATGCAGGGCGAAGCCAAACGCGACTATCCCGCCTCGATCAGCTATCAGTCGGCGTGGCATACGCAGTGGCATTTGCTCGAGGATCACTTTGCCCGCGTCAACACCGCGCTGACCCGCGGCAGAGCGAAGGTGAAGGTTGCCGTGGTGCACCCCATCGAATCCTTCTGGCTGCACTGGGGCCCCAACGACAAGACCGCCGGCATCCGCGCGGATCTGGACGACCGTTTCCGCAACCTGACGGACTGGCTGGTTCAGGGCCTGATCGACTTCGACTTTATCAGCGAAGCGCTGCTGCCCGGCCTCTGTCCGGCGGGCGGCGCCCCGCTGCGCGTGGGCGAGATGCAGTACGACACCGTCATCGTGCCCGGCTGCGAAACGCTGCGTTCCTCCACGCTGGAACGCTTGGAGGCCTTTGCGGCCGCCGGGGGCAGACTGCTGTTTCTCGGCGAAGCGCCGACGCTGGCAGATGCCGAACCCTCCGCCCGCGGCAAGGCGCTGTTCCAAAAAAGCGAGCGCGTGCCGTTTGCGCGCGCAGCGGTTCTTTCTGCGCTGGAATGCGACCGTTTCCTGACGGCGCGCACGCCGGACGGCCGCCTGGCCGACGGCCTGCTGCATCAGCTGCGCGCAGATACGGACGGCGACTGGCTCTTCCTTGCGCACACGGGGGAACCTGCCAACAAGGATCTGCCGCGGCGGCAGGAGCTGGAGCTGACGGTCAAAGGCGACTTTGCGCCCGTCCTTTACGACACCGCAACCGGCGAAATCCGGCCGCTCGGCGCCGACTATGCAGACGGCTGCACCGTGATCCGCACCGCGCTCTGGGACTATGATTCGCTGCTGCTCAAGCTTGTTCCCGGCAGGGCGGCCCGACCCGCCGAAGCCGTGCCGCGGCGCAGGAAAACCGCCGCGGTGATTGCGCAGCCGTCCTTCTGGAGCATCGGCGAAGAGAACGTGCTGCTGCTCGACACGGCGGAATATGCACTCGACGGCGGAGCCTTCGCGCCGGCAGACAATATTCTGCGGCTGGACGACCGCCTGCGCGACACGCTCGGTCTGCCGCGGCGCGGCGGCCATGTGGCGCAGCCGTATACGCTTGAGGACGTGCCGCCGACGCACACGATCACGCTGCGCTGCCGCATTCAAAGCGAGATTGAAGTTACTGGCGCCTTTCTCGCGCTGGAGGACGCAGAGGTGTCTGCCATCACGCTGAACGGCGTCTCGGTCGACAACAAGCCGCAGGGCCGATTCGTCGACATCGCGATCAAAAAAGTGCCGCTGCCGCCGCTGCACCCGGGTGAAAACGTGCTCACCGTGACGCAGCCGTTCGGCGAACGCACCAATCCCGAGGCGATGTATCTGCTGGGCGGCTTCGGCGTGAAGGTCGTCGGCGCAAAGGCCGTCGTCACCGCGCTGCCGCAGCAGCTTGCGTTCGGCGACCTGACAACGCAGGGCCTGCCGTTCTACGGCGGCACCGTGCGCTACGGCTTCCGGGCAAAAGCGAGGAACGGCGCGCTCACCGTGCACGCCTCCTGCTACCGCGGCGGGCTGATCAAGGTGTACTGCGACGGAACGGACGTCGGCGCAATCATCTATCCGCCCTACGACCTGACGATCACCGGTCTTGCAGACGGCGAACACGAAATCGTGCTGGAGCTGTATCTGCACCGCTACAACACCTTTGGGCCGCTGCACCTTGTGGACGAAAAGCGGCTTTGGCACGGGCCGGACGCCTGGCGGACAGAGGGCGACGACTGGAGCGACGCCTACGTGCTGCGCCGCACCGGCATTCTGAAGGCGCCGGAGATTCCGGAACCCGCCGAATAAAAAAAGCAGCTGCCCGGGACGGTTCGTCCCGGGCAGCTTTTCTGCGTTGCGGCGTCAGATCGCCTTTGTGATCGTCAGCACGTTTTTGCCGTCTTCATAGCAATAAAAGACCGTGTCCGTGTTCTTTCTGACAAGGAAGATGCCGAGCCCGCCGATCTCACGCTCCTCTGCGGAAAGGGTGATGTCCGGCGCGTCTCTTTGCAGCGGGTCATACGGCAGGCCCGCGTCGATGAAGGTCAGCACGGCGACCCCGTTTTCCGCTGCAATCCGGATTTCGGCTGTGCCTGTCGTGTCGGGGTAAGCGTAGTTTGCAATGTTGACAAAGATCTCTTCCACGCAGAGATCGATCTGCATCTGCGCCTTCATCGGACAGTTCTGCGCCTCCAGAAACGAATCCACAAAGGCGATGACCTCGTCCAGTCGGTCCGCCTTTGCCTCCACAGTCAGTTTCTGCATGTTGAAATCACCTGCCTTTTGATTCAGTCGATTGTACGAAACGCCGGATCCTGCCGCATCCGGCTTTGTTTTATTCTGCCGCCTCAACGGTCATGATCTCGGTGAAGCCGGTCATTTCCAGCACCTCCAGGACCGACGGGGCCGTATGGATCAGCCTGACGTCGTCCCGGCTGCGCATCATCTTCCGGGCCTTTAAAAAGACCCGCAGACCGGCCGAGGAGGTATAGCTCAGCTCCCCGAGGTCAAAAACCAGCGAGGTGACGCCGTCGGCCTGTTCGGTCAGCGCCTTTTCCAGCTCCGGAGCCGACGTGGAGTCCAGCTTGCCGGAAAGCATAATCGTCAGCGTGCCGTTTTCTTTTTCGGTTGCAATGTTCATGTCGCGTGCACTCCTTGCTTAGAATGAAAGGGAATCCGTTTGGGGAACCAGCGTGCAGAGCGCCTGCTTGCAATAGGCGATCAGACGGGTCTTGTAGTCCTCGTTTTCCGCTGCCTTGCGGAAGGTGCGCCGCAGCAGCCGGGAATAGCCGATGACGGCGGCTTTGTTTTCGATGTCCTGCAGCACGGCCTCGTCGTCGGTTCCGAAATAATCGCGCAGCGTGGCCTTCCAGAACGCTTTCGCCTGCTCGCCGGGAATGCCGAGAAACGCTTTGACGTTGTCCGGGTCGATGCAGGAAAAGCCGATGTAGGCGAGATAGATGGCCGCAAACTCAAAGATCGGGTGGCCCATGGCGAGGGTATCCATGTCGATCAGCAGGTTTTCGCCGTTCTGCTGCATGATGTTCTTGACGTGGTAGTCGCCGTGCAGCATGTTGTTCGTTTCGGGAATCGCCCGGACCAGCGCAACCAGCTTGTCGCCCACGTCCTGCGGCAGATGGTCGCGGCAGTATTCCGCCCAGACCAGCGCTTCGGCCTTTTTGTCGGGCAGCTCGCCGGGCTGCAGCACGGTGGCGTGCATGGTCTTGAGAATCTCAACGCTCGCTTTTGCCAGCTCTTCCGTCTTCGACGGATCCTCGATCATGATCTTGGCGAACGATTTGGCGTTGAGCAGCTCGAACACGGAACCGTAAAGGTCGCCGATCTGTACCACGTCATAGGGGATCGCGGTCGGCACGCCCATGACGAACGCCTTGCGCGCGAGCTCGCGCTCGTTGTGGATTTCCGCCAGCGCGTCGTGGTTCTTATAGACCTTCACAATGGTGTCCGCGTCGATGCGGTAGACCTTGCCGTTGGCGCCTTCGCCGATCACCTCGCAGCCCTCCACACTGAGCTTGCGGTAGGCCTTGGAGATGGACATCATCTCGGTGAAGCCGGTCATATCGAAGATTTCATACACCTCGGGGGAGGCGTTGATGATTTTTGTGTCCGCGTTCGACTTCTTCAGCCGCAGGATCACGCGCAGACCGGCGCTGGAAATATAGCCGAGCTTTGCCGCGTCCAGCACCCAGGCGCCGGAAAAGCCGTCGGCCGCGGCGCGGATGGCTTCTTCCGCCTGCGCTGCGTTTGTGGAATCGATCCGCCCGTCCAGGGAGAGGATCATGCTGTCGTTCTCTTTCTTCGCTGTTACCTGAAACATCGTTATTCTCCTTCGTATCTGTCAAAAATGTGATGAAACCGCGCGCTGTATTCCCGGTAGGCCGGTGTTCCGGCAAACATGCCGAGCAGCTCCAGAATCGTGCCGTAATACCATTTCTGATCCAGCGGGTCCTTGTTGTTGAACCGGTCAAACACGCGAATGCCCAATGCTTCGTGCTCCCGATCCAGCGTCCGCAGATTGGCCAGCTTGTCGCCCAGCCACAGCAGGCGGACGGCCGGATCTTCGGCTTTTACAAGCGCCTGCAGCGATTCTTCCTTGCGCACGCGCCACGTTTCTTCCGGCGGAGCGGCGGGGCGTTTGTCTTCGGTTTCACCCATCACGAGGGCGCACACGCGCGGTCCGAAAACGCGCAGGATATCCTCCTCTGTGGTATCGGTGTCTTCCACGGTGTCGTGCAGCACGGCGGCGGCCAGAATCTCCTGGTCGTCTGTCAGCGTGCCGACGATGGCGGCGTCCTCCAGCGGGTGCAGGATGAACGCGGATCCGTCTTTGCGCTTTTGCCCGGCGTGGGCGTCAACGGCAAAGCGGATGGCTTTTTCCAGAATCGAATATTGCAAATGGATCATCTCCCTTTGTTTAACCTGTTTATTATAGCATACATCTTTCAAAAGCACAAGGTTTTCTTCCATGAAAAAAACCACTTTTGAAACGAACGGGGTTTCTTTGCTTTCCGCATGAAAAAAACGCAAAAACAGAACCAATCATGTTGAAATGTTTAAAAGAATTTGTTATAATTACATTACAGCAATGCTGAAAAAGAGATTTGGAGGAAAACAACATGAAAAAGATTCTCGCATTGATTCTGGCACTTGTCATGGTTCTTGCGCTCGCTGCCTGCGGCGGCAACGGCGGAAACACGGAACCGTCGAACGACACGCCCGCCCCGGCAGACGTGAGCTATTCCGTTGCCATGATCACCGACTACGGCGACATTACCGACCAGTCGTTCAACCAGACGACCTATGAAGCCTGCAAAGCCTTCTGCGACGAAAAAGGCGTGACGTTCAAGTACTATAAGCCCGCTTCCGACTCGGATGAAGACCGTGTTGCCATGATCGAATCCGCGATCGACGAAGGCTTCAACGTCATCGTGATGCCCGGCTTTGCGTTTGCGCCCGCCATCAAGTCCACCGCCGGCAACTATGCCGACGTGACATTCATCGCGCTTGACGTTTCTGCCGACGACCTCGGCGAAGACTATGTCCTGCCCTCGAACCTTTACTGCGCTGTTTATCAGGAAGAGCTCTGCGGCTACATGGCCGGCTACGCGGCTGTGAAGCTCGGCTACACGAAGCTCGGCTTCCTGGGCGGCATGGCGGTTCCCGCCGTTGTCCGTTACGGCTACGGCTTCGTGCAGGGCGCTGACGCCGCTGCTGCCGAAACCGGCGCAACGGTTTCCATGAACTATGCCTACGGCAACCAGTTCTATCCCGACGCCGACATCACGGCTGCCATGGACACCTGGTATCAGGGCGGCACCGAAGTTGTGTTCGCCTGCGGCGGCGGCATCTTCGCGTCCGCGGCCGAAGCGGCTGCCAAGGTCGGCGGCAAGGTCATCGGCGTTGACGTTGACCAGGCCGGCATCATCGACGGCAAATACGGCGAAGGCATGACCGTCACCTCCGCGATGAAGGGTCTTGCTCCGACCGTCAAGACGCTCCTGACCGCCGTTGCGGAAGACAAGTTCGCCGATTACGGCGGCAAGATCGACAACCTCGGCCTTGTTTCCGAAAACCCGGCTGACAACTATGTCCAGCTGCCCGAGGAATCCACCCAGTTCGGCGATGGCTTCTCCGCCGACGATTACAAAGCGCTCGTGGCCGATATGTTCAGCGGCAAGATCACCGTTTCCAACGACATCTCCGTGAAGGCCGCCGACCTTGCCAAGAACATTGAAGTGAACGACCTCGGCAACCTCAAATAAAAAAAACAGCAAGCAAAAGCGCTGACAGCGCGTTTCGCTGCTCCATAAAAGAGAACGCCTGCCAAAAGCTTATACTCTTGGCAGGCGCTTTTTTGAATCATAAACAGGAAGGATGTGTGGTATTTGGCAAGCGAATATGCAATTGAAATGCTGAACATCACCAAAAAATTCCCGGGCATCATTGCAAACGACAATGTGACGCTGCGGCTGAAAAAGGGTGAGATCCACGCCCTGCTCGGCGAAAACGGCGCGGGAAAATCCACACTGATGTCTGTGCTCTTCGGGCTCTATCATCCCGAAGAGGGCGAGATCCTGAAGGATGGCGAAAAGGTCGAGATCAAGGACCCGAACGACGCGAACCGCTATGGCATCGGTATGGTGCACCAGCATTTCAAGCTGGTGGAATGCTTCTCCGTTCTGGATAACATTATTTTGGGCGTGGAACCGAACAAGATCGGCGTGCTGCAGAAGGCGGCTGCCCGCAAAAAAGTCAACGAGCTGTCTGAACGCTACGGTCTGCGTGTGGACTGCGACGCGCTGATTGAAGATATCACCGTCGGCATGCAGCAGCGAACCGAGATTCTGAAAATGCTCTATCGGGAAAATGAGATCCTGATCTTTGACGAGCCGACCGCCGTGCTGACGCCGCAGGAAATCTCCGAACTCATGGAGATCATGCGCAATCTTGCCAAGGAGGGCAAATCCATTCTCTTCATTTCCCATAAGCTCAACGAGATCATGGAGGTTGCAGACCGCTGCACCGTTTTGCGCAAGGGCAAATATATCGCAACGGTCAATGTGGCCGAAACCACGCCGGAAGAACTTTCCGCGCTGATGGTCGGCCGGAACGTGAATTTCCACGTGGAAAAAGACGAAGCAAAGCCCGCCGACGTGGTGCTTTCGGTCCGGAATCTGACAATGATTTCCAAGGTCCACAAGAAGGAAGTTGTCAAAGATCTTTCTTTCGACGTGCGGCGCGGCGAGATCGTCTGTATTGCCGGCATCGACGGCAACGGCCAGAGCGAGATGGCCTACGGCATCACCGGACTGGAGCCGATCAAGGCCGGCAGCATCAAGCTGCTCGGCCGCGAGATTTCGCACGATTCCATCCGCAAGCGCAACACCGGCGGCATGAGCCATATTCCCGAAGACCGCCACAAGCACGGCCTGGTGCTGGATTATTCGCTGGAAAACAACCTGATTCTCGAGCGTTACTTTGAGCCGGAATTCACGAGCAAGGCCGGCTTCATGAAACGCAAAAACATCCGCGCCTACGCCGAAAGGCTGATCGACGCCTATGACGTGCGCAGCGGCGAAGGTCCCGTGACCGTGGCCCGCAAGATGTCGGGCGGCAACCAGCAAAAGGCGATCATCGCGCGAGAGATCGACAAGAACCCCGAACTGCTCGTCGCCGTGCAGCCGACCCGCGGCCTGGACGTCGGCGCCATCGAGATGGTTCACAAGGAGCTGATCCGCCAGCGCGACGAGGGCAAAGCGGTGCTGCTCGTTTCGCTGGAGCTCGACGAAGTGATGGACGTTTCCGACCGCATTCTCGTCATGTATGAGGGCGAGATCGTGGGCGAGCTGGATCCGAAGCAAACAACGGTGGAAGAGCTCGGCCTGTATATGGCCGGCGCAAAGAGAAGCGAGGTGCGCGTATGAAAAAGCTATTGAAAAACAACGGCGTGCAGTCGCTTCTGGCGTCGCTACTGTGCATCGTGCTCGGCCTTCTGATCGGCTATATCGTGCTGCTGTTCATCAATCCGAACGGCGCGTTTCAGGCGATCGTGGACATCATGAAGAATTTCATGAACTATTCCAAGTCCGCGCTGCAGCTGAAAAACCTCGGCAACACGCTGGTCAAAACGGCGCCGCTGCTGATGTGCTCGCTCTCCGTGCTGTTCTGCTATAAGGTCGGCCTGTTCAACATCGGTGTTGCCGGTCAGTATGTCGCCGGCGCCTGCGCCGGCATCTACGCCGCCCTTGCCTGGGGCTGGAGCTGGCCGCTGTGCCTGCTGTTCGCCGTCGTTGCCGGTATGGCGATCTCGCTGATCGTCGGTCTGCTCAAGGCCTATTGCAACGTCAACGAGGTCATTTCGGGCATCATGCTCAACTGGATCGCCCTTTATACGACCAACATGATACTGGCAAAGGTCAAGGAAACGACCAGCCCCTATACCTTCCACATTGCCACCGAGAACCCGAAGGCGATTCTGCCTTCCCTTGGTCTGAGCAAGCTGTTTTCCGGCAATTCTTATGTTTCCATCGCCATCCCTCTGGCTATCGTGGTCGTGGTCATCGTCAAGATATTGCTTGACAAGACGAAGATCGGCTATGAGCTGAAGGCGACAGGCTTCAATAAGAACGCGGCCAAATACTGCGGTATGGCAGAAAAACGCAACATTATCCTCACGCTGATGATCGGCGGCGCGCTGGCAGGCATGGGCGGCGCACTGCTTTATCTGACAGACTATGAACAGTGGCAGGTCACGGCTTCCTCCGTGCCCGGCATGGGCTTCAACGGTATCGCTGCCGCCTTCCTCGGCGGTCTGGATCCGGTCGGCACGATCTTTTCGTCCTACTTCATCCAGCACATCACCTCCGGCGGCGCTTATGTGGATAAGACCATGTACTGTTCCCAGATCTCCGACCTGATCGCGTCTTTGATCATCTATATGTGCGGTTTCGTCTTCTTCATCAAGTATGCGCTGAATCTTTATCTTGCCAAAAAAGACAACGCAAAACCGAAACAGGAGCCTGCGCCGCCCGACAAAGCAGCGGAAGAGAAAGGCGGTGAGCGTGCATGATGCTGGCAGTACAATACACGCTGATTTTTGCCTCGGTTCTGACGCTTGTCGCGCTCGGCGGCTGCTATGCGGAACACTCCGGCGTCATCAACCTCGGCCTCGAGGGCATCATGGTGATCGGCGCGCTCGGCGGCGCGCTGACGATGATGAACCTGCCCGTCGGGATGCCCGCCGTTCTGATCGTTCTGCTCACGCTGCTCGGCGCCGTTCTGTTCGGCCTGCTCTATTCCACGCTGCTTGCCGTGGCCTGCATCAACCTGAAGGCGGACCAGACCATCGTGGGCACCGCGCTGAACATGCTCGGCACGGCCGCGGCGACGGTCATCGTCAAGGCGATCAACACGGCAAAGAACCCCGACGACGTTTCCTCCACCATCAACTATGTGGAACCCAAAAAAGCGTTCATCGTCAACATCAAGGGCTTTGAATTCAACTGGTTCATGCTGATCACGATCGTTGTTCTGCTCATCGCCTGGTTCGTGCTCTATAAGACCAGGTTCGGTCTGCGCATGATGGCCTGCGGCGAGCATCCGCAGGCGGCCAACTCCGTGGGCATCAGCGTGTTCAAGATGCGCTGGGCCGGCGTGCTGATCTCCGGCGTGCTGGGCGGCCTCGGCGGCATCTGCTACATCCTTGCCGGCGTGTCCGAATGGAAGTTTGAAAACGGCGTGGCCGGCTTCGGCTTCCTGTCGCTCGCTGTCATGATCTTCGGCCAGTGGAAGCCCGGGCGCATCGCGCTGGCGGCGCTGCTGTTCGGCTTCTTCCGTGCGCTTTCCAACGTCTATTTCGGCTTCGACTGGCTGGTTTCGCTCAATATCCCGAGCGCGGTCTACAACATGATGCCCTACATCATCTCCCTGCTGGTGCTCGCCTTCACCTCCAAGAAGTCCAGAGCGCCCAAGGCGGAGGGCATCCCCTACGACAAATCCATGCGATAAGAGGCTGCTATGAAGAATCTGATCATCGGTATCGCCGGCGGCACCGGCAGCGGCAAATCCACCCTGACCGAGAACATCAAACAGCGGTTCGGCGACAACGTCAGCGTTTTGCTGCACGACTATTACTACAAGGCGCACGACGAGCTGAGCTATGAGGAGCGCACGCAGCTGAACTACGATATCCCGTCCGCCTATGACACGGATCTGCTGGTCCGCGATCTGGAGCTGCTGAAGCGGGGCCAGACGGCCTTTGCGCCCGTCTATGACTTCGCCGTCTATAACCGCCGCCCCGAAACGCAGGAGATCCGCCCGGCCAAGGTCATCGTCGTGGAGGGCATTCTCGTGCTGGAGGACAAGCAGCTTTGCGACCTGTTCGACGTCAAGGTGTTCGTGGACGCCGACGCCGACGTCCGCGTCATCCGCCGCATCCGGCGCGATATGCAGCAGCGCGGCCGCTCGTTCGACAGCATCGTGACCCAGTACCTCACCACGGTCAAACCGCTCCACGAGCTCTACGTGGAGCCCTCCAAGAAGAACGCGGACGTCGTGATCCTGCACGGCGGCGAAAACACGGTGGCGCTGGATCTGCTGTATCAGAAGATTGCAAACTTTATCGGCGGGGTGGAAGCATAATGGCAAAACTGTATTTCAAATACGGCGCGATGGGCAGCTCCAAATCGGCGAACGCCCTGATCACCAAGTTCAACTATGAGGAACGCGGCATGCGGGTCTGGCTGCTCAAGCCCTCCACCGACGACCGCGACGGCAGAGCCTGCATCCGTTCACGGATCGGCCTTTGGGCCGAAGCGGACGTGATAACGCCGCAGGACGACGTCTGCGCGCTGCTGGAGCGGCAGGGGAAGGTCGACGTGATCATTGCCGACGAGTGCCAGTTCTTCACGGCGGCGCACATCGACCAGTTCCGCCGGATTGTGAACGAAAAGAACATTCCCGTGCTCTGCTTCGGGCTGCGCACCGACTTTCTGACGCACATGTTCCCGGGCAGCGCCCGGCTCTTTGAGGTGGCCGATTCCATCACGGAGATCAAGACCATCTGCTCGTGCGGGGCCAAGGCGATCGTCAACGCCCGCATCGGCCCGGACGGCAGGATCGTTACCGAGGGCGCGCAGGTGTTCCTCGGCGGCAACGAAAGCTACGTTGCCATGTGTCACAAGTGCTGGTCGGAGGCGATCCGCCGGCAGAACGAAAGCTGACAAACCGAAAACGGCAGCCGCATCCCGAAGGGTGCGGCTGCTTGCGTGTCCGGCGGGCTTTTTTGCCCGCGCGTTTTCGGGCGGGGAAGAAAAAACCCATTGAAAAAAGCCGGGCGATGTGGTATAATCAATCAAAAGAAAAAGATCCGGCGTCCGCAGAAAACGGATGTCGTTCGGAGGAATCCCTATGCAGTCAAGGAGAATATGGAAAACGCTTCTGACCCTGTGTGTCGCGGCAATTCTGCTCGCGGCCGCCGCGGTCTGCGCCGCCGCGGTTCCCGCAAGGCCGGGCACTGCTGCGCCGGGAGAAAGTGCCGCCTGCCGGTCGCATACCGGCGAGCTGGTGACGCTCGACCGGATCCCGGTGCGCAAAACCGGACCGAACCGCGCGCCGTCGCTCGACCCGGTGGCAAGGGACATTCCGCTGCTGACGATCGTGGTCGGCTTTTCCAATATGCCGTATGACAACGGCTACGATTGGCATGAGACCGTCTTTTCGGGCGAAAAATCGCTGGCGGCCTATTATTCCGACATGTCCTTCGGCAAGTTCACCTTCACGCCCGCGGCGGAAACGTCCGCCTATGGCGTCGGCGGCAACACCAACACAAAGGATGCCGAAAATGACGGCGTGGTGCACGTTAAGCTTTCAACGGCACATCAGAAATGGCTGATGAATAGCTCAACTGACTATTCGTCGTGGGCGAATGCGCTCGTCAAAGCCATTGCTGCGGCGGATGCTTACGTTGATTTTGCGTCCTTCGATGCAAATGAAGACAGAATCATCACGACAAACGAACTTGCAGTTGCCTTTGTGATTGCCGGATATGATGCTTCCGGGGGAAAGAGCGGCCAAAATTATCTTTGGGCGCATGCCTGGACGATTGGTGATATCATTTCCGAACACCACGTGAATCTGACTGTTCCGAAACCGGACAACACGGAAGTCAATGCTTATATTGCCATCCCAGAATATTTGGAGAGCAACCAGCAGGAACCGATCAGCGTGCTGGCCCACGAGCTCGGTCACTATCTCGGCTTGCCGGATCTCTATGATACCAGTTACAGCACCTCGGCAGCCTGGCACCTGTATGAAGTGCGGGATTGCAGCGTGATGGCCGACGGCTGCTGGGGCATCGATCCCGAAGGTGGGTATATCCCGTATTCGATGGACGTCTGGAGCCGCTATGCGCTCGGCTGGATCGAGCCGCAGACCGCGGATCAGAATGGCGACTATACGGTCGCGGCGCAGAGCTATACGGAGGATGAAGCTTATTCCGCGTTATATTTGCCCACGCAGCGCGAAGGGGAGTATTATCTGCTGGAAAACCGCCGGTTCACGAAATGGGATGCCGGCATGACAGAGTATTACGATTGTGCCGGCGTAATCGTATGGCATATTGACGATGCTGTGTTTGAACAATACAACGCAACCAATCAGGTCAACGACACCTTCCACCGACCGGCGGTCATGCCGCTGTATCCGGAATGGGATGATGCAGAAGATGTATTTACATTTATTGGGAACAGCTCAGATGTCTATACAGAATATCCATGCTTTGATCAATCGGCTATGGAGGCTATGTTCGGAGAGAACGTGCCCCTGGATCTGCCACTTTACGGCGAGGGGAACAACGCGGACAACCGGGCGTCGCGCACATTGTCCGGGTTGAAACTGCGCTTTTTGGACAACAGCGCGGCGACGATGACCGTGCAGCTTTCCACCGCCGATCATGTCCATTTTATCCATGCGGTTGAAGCCGTTGACCCGACCTGCACCGAACCCGGTATGCAAGCGCATTTTGCCTGCGACTACTGCGGCGCCGTGTTTGAGAACGCGGCCGGCGCGACGCCTGCCGATCCGGAAACGCTGACGATTCCCGCACGGGAACACAGCTTTACAGATTACGTCTACAACAACAACGCGACCTGTACGGCGGACGGCACCGAAACGGCCGAATGTGACCACGGCTGCGGCGCGCGCGACACGCGCACGGCGGCGGGCACGATGCTGTCCCACAGCTTTACGACCTACACCTACAATAACGACGCGACCTGCACCGCCGACGGCACGGAGACGGCCTCCTGCGACCGCGGCTGCGGCGTGACCGACACCCGCACGGCGGAGGGGACGAAGCTGCCGCACACCTACGGCGACCCCGTGTGGCTCTGGGCCGCCGACCACAGCGCCGCCGGGGCGGT
>JAEEUW010000048.1 GCA_016290665.1 Clostridiaceae bacterium
GAAGCGTAAGGCGACCCGTCGGAAGGGGGTGCCGAAGCTCTGAGTTCGTCCCACGCCGTCAAGGGGCGCATGGAGCTGCTGGAATCAGACACGCCCTACCGGGTCATGATCGACTATGCCCACACGCCCGACAGTCTGCGGCAGGTGCTGCTGACGCTGCGGCGCGTGTGCCGCGGCCGGCTGATTCTCGTGTTCGGCTGCGGCGGCGAACGCGACCGTCCCAAGCGGGGCGAAATGGGCGCCATTGCGGCGCAGAACGCCGATCTGGTCATTCTCACCGACGACAATCCGCGCACGGAAGACCCCGACGCGATTCTGGAAGAGATTCTCTCCGGCGCGGGCCGCAGCAAAACGCCGTTTCTGCTCAAGCCCGACCGCCGGCAGGCCATTGCCCTCGCGCTGCAGCATGCACGCGAAAACGACCTTGTGCTGCTGTGCGGCAAGGGCCACGAAACCACCATGCAATATGCGGACAGAACCGTGCCGTTCGACGAGCGCGCCGTTGTCCGGGAACTGTTAGAAGGCGTCTGACTTCACAGGGCGCCGAAGGAAAGGATATTTTTATGAACACCGTCTATCTGATTCTGATCTCGCTTGCCGTCTCCTTCGTTGTCACGGCGCTGCTCGGCTTCGTGCTGATTCCGGCGCTGCACCGGCTGAAGTTCGGCCAGACGATTCTGACCGACATCGGCCCGCGCTGGCACGCAAGGAAGCAGGGCACGCCCACCATGGGCGGTCTGATGTTCATCATCGGCATTCTGGTTGCCTGCGGCGTTTCGCTGCTTGTCTGCAAGCTGACCGGCACCCCGGCGTTCAACGCCGTGACGGCGGTCGGCACGCAAGAGATGACCAAGCTCTGGGCGGGGCTCCTGCTGGCGCTTCTGCTGGGTCTGGTCGGCTTTGCCGACGACTATATCAAGGTGAAGCAGCAGCGCAACCTCGGCCTCACCGAGGTGCAGAAGACGGTGCCGCAGCTGCTGGTGATCGTGGCTTACCTGACCACGATTCAGCTGGCGGGCAGCCGTTCCATGCTGATTCCGCTGGTCGGCCGCGTCAGCCTGGATTCCGTGCCCGGCCTCATCTTCTTCTACGTGTTCGGCGCCTGCGTGATCTACGGCACCGTGAACGCCGTCAACTTCACCGACGGCATCGACGGCCTGTGCGGCAACGTGACCGTGCCGGTGGGCGCCGCCTTCGCCGTCATGGGCTATCTGCTCAAGAACACCTCCGTGTCCTTCCTCGGCGCGGCGCTGGCCGGCGCCTGCGCGGGCTATCTGATCTGGAACCGGTTCCCGGCCAAGGTCATGATGGGCGACACGGGCTCCATGTTCCTGGGCGGCCTGATTGCGGCGCTGGCCTATGCGCTGGACTGCCCGATCATCCTGCTCCCCGTGGGCATCGTCTATGTGATCGAAGCGCTGAGCGACATCCTGCAGATTCTGGCCGTCCGGCTGTTCCACCGCCAGGTCTTTCTGATGGCACCGATCCACCACCACTTTGAAATGAAGGGCTGGAGCGAAAAGAAGATCGTCTTCGTCTTCACCCTGATCAGTCTGCTGGGCTGCCTCAACGGCGTCATCCTCATGCAGCTGACCCTTCAGTCCTAATCCGTCCGACGCAAAGGAGAAAGCCATGTCTGAACGTGCCATGCAGCAAAGGGGACGGACTGCGCCCCGCAAACAGCAGTCGTTTTTTGCCGGTCTGTTCCAGACGGGCGGCATGGACGTGGCGTTTGCCTGTCTGGTGATGATTCTGTTCGCCGTCGGCGTCACGATGATGTATTCCGCCTCGTATCCCTATGCGAGCGCGCACGCCTCCAGCCCCAACGCCTATTTCTATAACCAGCTGATCCACGGGCTGCTGGGCTTTGCCGCCATGGCCATCATCTCAAAGATCGATTACCGCATCCTCAACAGCGCCCTGACGCCCATCGCGTTCTTCGCCACCGTGTTCCTTCTGATCTTCACCTTCGCGTGGAACGTGCTGCAGCACAACGAGATCAAGCGCTGGATCGTGATCCCCAAGGTGGGCCAGCTCCAGCCTTCCGAGATCGCCAAATTCGTCATGGTGCTCACGCTCTCCTATGTGATCTGCATCCTGTACCGCACGCTCAACGGCGACAGCCGCCGCCGCGTGCGCCCCAACATCGCAAAGCTTTCGCCTTTTGAAAAGGTGTTTTTCAGCTATATCGACACAAAAATGAAAGCCACCGTGCTGCTGGCGCTGATTGTGGCGCTGTTCTGCGGCCTGGTGCTGATCGAAAGCCACCTGTCGTGCACGATTCTTTTGTTCCTGCTGGGCATCTCCATGATGTGGATTGCGGGCGTGGATAAAAAGTGGTTCGTGCTGCTTTTGCTTGCCGCGGCCGGCGCGGTCGTGCTGGTCGTGTTCGTCAAGCCCGAAATCGTCAAGGTCATCAGCAACTACGGCTATGAGCGCATCATGGTCTGGAAGACCAAGGCGGACTTCGGCCGGACCACGCGCTGGCAGACCCAGCAGGGCCTTTACGCCATCGGCGCGGGCGGGCCCTTCGGCGTGGGCTTCGGCAATTCCAAGCAAAAGCACCTCTGGCTGCCCGAGCCGCAGAACGACTTCATCTTCCCCATCGTG
This sequence comes from Clostridiaceae bacterium, assembly GCA_016290665.1. Lineage (GTDB taxonomy): Bacteria > Bacillota > Clostridia > Oscillospirales > Acutalibacteraceae > UBA6857. The sequence goes on from JAEEUW010000048.1 coordinate 2,611, forward strand.
GTGGAAGAGCTCGGCTGGGTCGGCGGCGCCATCATCGTGCTGATCTTTGCCGCTTTGGTCATCCGCGGCTTCATGATTGCCACGCGCACGCGCGACCTGTTCGGCGCGCTGCTGGTCATCGGCATCATGATGCAGGTCGGCCTGCAGGTAATTCTCAATATCGCCGTGGTCACCGACGTGATTCCGAACACGGGCATCGGCCTGCCGTTCTTCAGCTACGGCGGCACCGCGCTGTTCCTGATTATGTGTGAAATGGGCGTGGTGCTTTCGGTCTCGCGCACCTGCGCGGTGAAGCGGGACGTACAAGCGTAAAAGGGGAGAGAACCTATGAAGATTCTGTTTGCCGCCGGCGGCACCGGCGGACACATCAACCCGGCGCTCGCCGCTGCCGGCGAGATCCGCGAGCGCTGTCCCGACGCAGAGATTCTCTTTGTCGGCACGAAGGATAAAATGGAAGCCAGGCTGGTGCCCGCGGCCGGGTTCGATTTTGCCACGATCGATATTTCCGGCTTCTACCGCGGGCTCACGCTCGAAAATATCAAGCGCGACATCGCCACGGTGTTCAAGCTCCTGCGGGCCTCCTCGCAGGCGAAAAAGCTGCTGCGCGCCTTTCAGCCGGACGTCGTGGTCGGCTTCGGCGGCTACGTCAGCGGCCCCGTGCTGCGCATGGCGGCCAAGCTGAAGATCCCCACGGCGATTCACGAGCAGAACGCCTATCCCGGCGTCACCAACAAGGCGCTGGCCAGGCGCGTGGACCGCGTGATGCTGACCGTGGAAAAGGCCGCGCAGTATCTCCGGCCGAAGAATCCCGTCACCGTGACGGGTCTGCCCGTGCGCGGCGAGCTGCTGCGGGCCAACCGCGCCGTCAGCCGCGCCGAGCTCGGCGTGCGCGACGATCAGGTGCTGGTGCTGTCCATGGGCGGCTCTCTGGGCGCCGAAACGATCAACCGCGCCATGGTGGAGCTGATTGCGGACCACGCGGCGGAGCAAAACCTCTATTTCCTGCACGCCATGGGCCAGTTCGGTCTGTGGGTGCCCGACGCGCTGCGCGAACGCGGGGTGGACCCCGACCGGGCGCCCAACGTGGAACTGCGCGAATATATCAGCGATATGGACCGCTGCATGAGTGCCGCCGACCTCGTGATCTGCCGCGCCGGCGCCAGCTCGCTTTCCGAGCTGGAGGCCATGGGCAAGGCGTCGATTCTGATCCCGTCGCCCAACGTGGCGGAAAACCACCAGTACCACAACGCGATGGCGCTGGTGGAAGAGGACGCCGCCTGCATTCTGGAAGAAAAGAACTACACCAGGGAGGCCATGGAAGCGCTGTTTCTGGACCTCGTCTCCAACGACGAAAAGCGTCACGCCATGGAACAGAACGCGCTGCGGCTGGCAAAGCCCGAAGCAAAGCGCGCCATCGCCGACATCATCCTCTCGCTGGCGCACTGACCGGGCGCACCCTTTTTCCGTTTTCTGCATACCATGAGGCAGAAACAGAAAAAAGGTGGGTCCCCAATGGAAAAAATCATCGTTTGCGGCGGCAAACCCCTGCGCGGCAGCGTGCGCGTGCAGGGCGCGAAAAACGCCGCGTTGCCGATTCTGGCCGCCTGCGTGCTGCTCAGCGGCGTCACGACGATCGAAAACTGTCCCGATCTCAGCGACGTGCGCGCCGCCTGCGCGATTCTCAGACGCCTTGGCTGTACTGTGGAACGAAGCGGACACACATTGACGGTTGATTCCCGCTTCGTTTCGTGCTATACTATACCAAATGAACTGATGCGCGAGATGCGCTCGTCCATCGTCTTCCTCGGCTCGGTTCTGGCCCGGACGGGCAAGGCCGTGCTCTGCGCGCCCGGCGGGTGCGCCATCGGCCGACGGCCGATCGACCTGCATCTTTCCGCCCTGCGCGCCCTCGGCGCAGAAATCGACGAGCAAAACGGCGTGCTGTGCTGCCGGGCAAGGCAGCTTTGCGGCGCGGTGATATCGCTGCCGTTTCCCAGCGTGGGCGCCACGGAAAACGCCCTGCTTGCGGCTGTGACCGCCAGGGGCAACACCCTGCTTTGCGGCGCGGCCAGGGAGCCCGAGGTCGACGACCTCGTCTTGTTTCTGAACCGCTGCGGCGCCGCCGTCAGACGCACGCCGCGGGGCGATTTGTTTGTGCGCGGAACGCCGTGGCTGCACGGCTGTCGCCACCGTGTGATTCCCGACCGGATTGCCGCGCTGACCGTGATGGCCGCCGTGGGCGCCGCCGGCGGCGACGTGCTGCTGCAGGATGCGCCGCCCGCTCCTCTGGAGGCCGCCATCGGCGTGTTCCGCCGGGCGGGCTGTTCGGTGGAACCCGGCGAACACACGCTGCGCATTGCCGCCGCCGGGCGGCTGCGGGCCGTGCCGTGCATCCGCACCCTGCCGCACCCGGGGTTTCCCACCGACGGGCAGGCCGCCGTCATGGCCATGCTCTGCACGGCGCAGGGCACGACGAAAATAGAAGAGACCATCTTTGAAAACCGCTTTCATCACGTTGCCGCCCTGCGGCAGATGGGCGCGTGCATCCGTCTGCACGGGCGCACGGCCGAGGTGGAGGGCGTGCCGTTTTTGCGCGGCGCCGCCGTTTCGGCCTGCGATCTGCGCGCGGGCGCGTCCCTTGTGGTGGCCGGGCTCGGTGCCCGGGGCGTCACGGTGATCCGCGGCGTCAGGCATATTGACAGAGGATACGAGAAAATCGAGGCGTGTTTCAAAACGCTCGGCGCACAGATCGAAAGGAGTGCCGACAGTGGACCAGAACAACCGAAATCAGAATAATCCCTTCGGCGCCTACGGTCTGGACGAGAGCAAGATCAACCGCCCGCGCGACATCACGTCGGATCTCTGGACGCCCATCAGCACCGGCGTGCCGGTGTCGCCGCCGCCCAAGCTGCACGACGAAAACGAAGCGCCGCCCCAGAGGACGCCCCAAAGCAGGCCGGCGCAGAAAAGGCCGGCGCAGAAAAAGCCCGCGGCCAAAAAAACCGCCCGGCCGCAAAAGAAACAGACCGCAGCCGCGCCGCAGGCAGACCCGATGGCGCGCCCCGTTCTGAAAGAGGAGCCGCCCCGGCGGGAACGCGCGGCCGCCGACCGCAGCCGCCGCGCGCTGGAAAGCGACAACCGCCAGTACCAGCGCGATCTGGCGCGCTTTGCCTCGGCGCGCTCGGCAGGTCATTCCAGCGACGACATCCGCCGCCAGAAGGCCAAGCGCAAACGCCGCAACAAGCGGGTGATCGCCGTTGCCACCGTGGCGGGCGTCATGCTGCTCGCCGGTCTGATCGCGCTGATCTATTGCTACGCTTACGGCTTCCCGATCGCCAAAATCAGCGTGACGGGCAAGTCGAACTACACGAACGAACAGATTATCAACGCCAGCGGCGTGCGCGTGGGCGACAACATGCTGCGCGTCCACACCAAGGAAGTGAACCGCACGGTCACCGCCGTACTGCCCTATATCTCCGCCGTCAAGGTGGAATACAAGCTTCCCGACACGCTGAACCTGCGCGTGACCCAGACCCAGGAAAAATACCTGATCGTGGGCAAGCAGCACTACATCTGCCTGAACGAAGCGGGCAAGGTCCTTTCACTCAAGAAGAAAAAAGCCAAGGCCGGTCAGTTCCGGCTGGAGGGCTTTGACCAGCAGGACGCGAAGGAGGGCGCCGCTTTTGCGCCCGAGGGCGACAACGCAGCGCGCTATGAGGCGGCCAAAACGCTGATCGCCGAGCTGGAGGCGTGCGAGCTGCCCGAAGCGAACGTGCTGAATCTGGCCGATTTGCACCTGATCCGGATCCAGTATGACGGGCGGATCAACATCTATCTCAACGGCACCGACGACGCCGAAGAAAAGATCGCGCTGATCGCCGGCATCCTCAAAAACGAGATCCCGCCCGGCTCCCAGGGCTACATCGACGGCCGCTTTGCAGAACGCGCGTTCTTCAACCAGGGCAGCATGACGCTGGACGGCTGACGGCGGCGCAAAAATAAAAATTTTATAAATTTCCTGAAACTTCTTGCGTTTGCTTCTTGTCTTTTTGCAAAATGCGTGTTATAATAACTTGAATATCCCGGTCATGTGATTGGGCTCTTTCAGTTTATATTTCTTCATAAGAATCAATCATACAGGAGGAAGTAAAATGAGCTTTACGATTGACAACGAAAACGCTGCGTATAACCAGATCAAGGTCGTCGGCGTCGGCGGCGGCGGCGGAAACGCAGTCAACAGCATGGTAGACGCCGGTGTGTTCGGCGTGGAATTCCTTTCGATCAACACGGATCGTCAGATCCTCGAAAATTCCAAAGCGACCCACAAGATCCTGATCGGCGAAAAGGTGACCAATCAGATGGGCGCCGGCGGCGACCCCGCAGTCGGCAAAAAGGCGGCCGAAGAGAGCCGCGACGTCATCGCCGAAGCCCTGCGTTCCACCGACATGGTGTTCATTACCGCAGGCATGGGCGGCGGCACCGGCACCGGCGCGGCCCCCGTGGTGGCAGAGGTTGCCCGCGAGCTGGGCGCGCTGACCGTCGGCATCGTGACCAAGCCCTTCAAGTTCGAAGGCAGAAAGCGCATGCAGCAGGCCGAAGACGGCATCCGCGAGCTGGTCAAGCACGTGGACTCGCTGATCGTGATTCCCAACGAACGCCTGAAGCTGCTGGGCGACAAGTCCCTTTCCATGCGCGACGCGTTCGGCAAGGCCAACGAGGTGCTGTGGCAGGGCGTCAAGAGCATTTCCGACACGATCAAGGTGCCCGGCTATATCAACCTTGACTTCGCCGACATCAAGAGCGTCATGAAGGACGCGGGCCGCGCTCACATGGGCATCGGCCGCGGCCGCGGCGCGGACTGCGCGGCGGAAGCCACCAAGCAGGCGATCACCAGCCCGCTGCTTGAAACCGCCATCGACGGCGCCTCCGGCGTCATCATCAACGTGACCTGCTCGTCCGATATGTCCCTCGACATGATCGAACAGGCCGGCGATCTGATCACCCAGGCCACGCATCCCGACGCGAACATCATCTTCGGTTCCGTGTTCGACGAAGAGATGGGCGACGAAATGCTCATCACCGTCATTGCTACGGGCTTCGGCACCATGGAAGAAAACGACGCCGCCGCTTATCCCACGGCCGCGGCAAAGCCGGCTCCGGCCGCCGCGCCGAACGCGGGCCCCGGCTTCATCAGCCGTTCCAACAAGCCCAAGAGCGAAGGCGCCTCCATCTTCACGTCGATGAACGGCGGCTCCGCGGAGTTCCGTTCGTCGGAATTCGGCCGCTCGTTTGTTTCGGCGTTTGAAAACGCCCAGCAGAGCGCCAACCCGGAAGACATCTTCCGCACCGCGGCACCGGCCGCCCAGCCTGAAGCGCCCGCCGCGCAGCCGGCGCAGCCGTTCGACACCGTGGAGACGCCGGCGAAGAAGCCCGCTTCCATCTTTGATGATCCCGCCGAGGACGAAAGCGACGTGCTGCCGATCTTCAAGGGCAGAAACATTTTTTCCAACAACAACTGATTGAAAAAAAGAGGCGCTTCGGCGCCTCTTTTTAATAAGGGAAAAAGGGAATAAGGAAATAAGGGAATAAGGGGCGCCGCCTGCGGCGGCGCCAATGCTATTTTCCTTCAATTCTTCACTCCTTCAATTCTCCAATCCTCTAATCCCTTAATCCCTCAATCCCTTAATCCCTCAATCCCTCAATCCCTCAATCCCTCAATCCCTCAATCCCTCAATCCCTCAATCCCTTCCCCCGGAGGTGTTCCCATGTCCCAACAAATCCTCGTCCTCGGCCTTGGCCACGGCGGTCTGGTCGCCGCGCTGAAGCTGCGCGAAGCCGGCTTTGCCGTCACGGTTGCGGAGCAAAAGAGCCGCGGGACCGTCGGCTGGCCGTGGTATGACGATATCCGCGCCGATCTGTTCGCCGCCTGCGGCCTGCCGATGCCGCCGCGCGACTGCTATACGAACAAGGGCAAGCGCCTGTTTATTTCCCCCGACGAACAAAACAGCCTCAGGGTGCCTTCCGCCCGGCCGATGGAGGAAATCTCCATTGACCGCCGCGCCCTGCTGCGCCACCTCGTCGGCCTCTGCGAAGCCGCGGGCGTGGTGATCCGCTGGGAAACGAAAGCAACCGACCTGCTGGTGGAAAACGACCGCGTCTGCGGCGCCGTCTGCGGGGGAGAGACCGTCCGCGCGGATCTCGTGATCGACGCGTCGGGATTGTTTTCGCCCTTCCGCGCGCAGGTGCCGAAGCAGTTTCACGTGCAGGCGCAGCCCGGCAAAACCGACGTAATGACCGCGTGGCGCGCCTTTTACAAATGGACGCCCGGCACCGCTGCGCCGGACCCCGACCGCAACATCTATATCAAGCATCAGAGCAGCGTGGGCCTAAGCTGGTGCAACCTCAACGACAGGGGAGAGGTGGACGTCTTCGTCGGACGCATCGGCGGCCTGACCGAAGAAGAAAAAGACGCCGCCGTGGCGGCGCTGCACAAAAACCACGCCTTCTTCTCGTCCGAAGTTCTGCGCGAAGGGCTGTGGGGCTTCATCTCCCTGCGGGGGCCCCTCGGGATGCTGGTCGCCGACGGCTACTGCGCGGTGGGCGACAGCGCGTTCATGACCATGCCGATGATGGGCAGCGGCATGGAATGCGCCATGCAGGCGGGCAGCCGGCTCGCGCAGCACATCGTTGAACACGGCGTGACCGATTGTTCCGCCGCCAACCTCTGGGGCTGGCAGGTGTGGTATTACAGGACGTTCGGCGCGCGCTACGTCTTCGTGGATCTCGTCAAGCGCTGGGTGCTGAACATCGACGTCGATCTTCTCAACTGGCTGTTCGGCTGCGGCGCGGTGACGAACGAGGACATGGGTCTGGTTTCCACCGACCCCGACAACCCCAACAAGCTGACCGTGGGCAAGATTCTCAAAAAGGTCGCCATCGTGCTGAAAAAGCCCGCCGTGATCCGCCAGACCGCGGTGTGGATGCTGCGCGCCGCAAGGGCGAAGAAGACCGCGCTTTCGATTCCGGAAAGCTATGACAAGCCCAAGGTCGACGCCTGGCTGCGCCGCTACGACGCGATCCTCGGCAAGCTTGCGGCAAAGGGAAAATAAAAAAGAATGAAAACGTCGGTTACCCCTTGACAACTCCGATTCGATTTGATAAAATACAATCGTAAAAAATATAAAAGGAGCGACCGACATGAGCATTTACGAGTATTCCGTTTTTACCCCGCAGGGCGAAGAAATTTCGCTGAAGGACTATGCCGGCAAGGTGCTGATCATCGTCAACACGGCGACCGGCTGCGGCTTCACGCCCCACTATAAGGAGCTGGAAGCGCTCTATGAGCAGTTCCACGACAAGGGGCTGGAGATCATCGACGTCCCGTGCAACCAGTTTGCCGGCCAGACGCCGGGCACCGACGACGAGATCCACCAGTTCTGCACGCTGAAATATCACACGCAGTTCCCGCAGATGAAAAAGAGCGACGTCAACGGCGACAACGCGCTGCCGCTGTATGACTACCTCAAAAGTCAGCAGGGCTTCAAGGGCTTCGGCAAGGGTCCCAAGGCGCTGGCGATGGGCGTGATGCTCAAGAAGATTGACAAGGATTACAAGCAGAATCCCGATATCAAGTGGAACTTCACCAAGTTTATCGTGGACCGGCAGGGGAACGTGGTGGACCGCATTGAGCCGACCGCGGGCATGGACGCCGTGAAGCAGGCGGTGGAGGCGCTGATCTGAGCCCCGTCCGATTGGATAAAAAACAGTTGCAAAAAATCTTCTTTTACGCTATAATATGATCGGTACGCACCGCGCGTGCTGATCTTTTTCTTTTGCGAGGTGCCGTTATGACCTACGATCCCAACGAAGCGCTCAAGCTGAAAAACCAGCTTTGCTTTCCGCTCTACGCCGCCGCGCGCCGCGTGACGGGCGTCTATACGCCCTATCTCAAGCCCCTCGGTCTGACCTATACGCAGTACATCGTGTTTCTCGTCCTGTGGGAGGAGGATCACCTGCCGGTCAGCGAGATCGGCGAGCGGCTGCTGCTGGATTCCGGCACGCTGACGCCGCTGCTCAAAAAGATGGAGGCACAGGGCTACCTGACCCGCACGCGCAGCAAGCTGGACGAACGCAGCGTGCTGGTGGACCTGACCGACAAGGGCCGCGCGCTCCGGGAAAAAGCGCTGCAGATTCCGCTGCAGGCCGCGGCCTGCGTGCATCTGACGCCCGAAGAAGCAGCCACGCTGCACGCCCTGCTGCAAAAGCTGCTGTTTGCCGCCGGCGAATAACGAAAGGAGCTTAGCCATGGAAGAAAAAAAGACCTTTACCCAAAGCCACGAGGGCCTTTGGCAGTTCATCAAGTTTTCGCTGGTGTCGTCGCTTGCGGGCATCACCGAAACGGTTTCGTTCTTTTTGCTGTCCACGCTGCTGGGCACGCGGCTGACGGCCGATTTTGACTTCTTCGTGTTCCATTACACTGCCGAAAAGCAGCTGAATCTCGGCCTGTTCATCGCGTTCTTTGCGTCCGCCATCCTTGCGGAGATCGTTTCGTTCCTGGTCAACCGCAAGGCGACCTTCCACGCAAACAACAATTTCTGGCGCAGCGCCGTGATGTACCTGCTTCTGGTGCTGGCCGTCATCAGCCTCAAAACGTGGATCGTGACGGTGCTCACCCCCTGGGTGGGCGGCTGGACGCAGAACCGGCTGCTGATCGAATGGATCCCGAAGGCGGTCTCCATGCTGATTGCCATGGCGATCATCTTCCCGATGAACAAGTTCGTCATCATGCGCCGCACTGAAACGCCGCCGGCGGACGACGCGGCGGCCTCCGTCTGACAACGGGAAAGGGGAACACCATGAAACAAACCGGAATCAAACGCCTGCTTTCGGCGGCGCTCTGCGCGCTGCTGCTGCTTTCCTGCGCGTCGGCGGTTTTTGCGCTGGAGCCCTGGGAGCTGCAGTGGTCGCTGGGCTGGACCGTGCCCGACGTCAGGGTGGGCGGTTCGCGCTGCTCCGTCATGCAGGGCATGGCGGCCGACAGTCGCTATCTCTATACGGCCAAGGTTTCGTCCGACGACGCCTGCTGCGTGCTGACCCGTACCGACCCGGACACGGACGCGCAGATCAACCTGCCGTTCTATGAAAGCCCGGACGCGGCGGAACCGACGCCCTGCACCGCGCTGAGCCACGCCAACGACCTGGCCGCCGTGGAAACCGAAGACGGTACCGCCCTGTTTGCGGCCACGGTGCAGAAGGGGACGGCGGTGACGCGCCTTCTCGTGCGGGACGGCTGCGCCTTTCTGACCGGCTGGTTCCGGCTGCTGCGCGCCGACGGGACCACGCCGTTTGCCGTCTCGTCGCTGTCGTTCGTGCGCCGTGAAGGCGGCAGACTCTTCTTCCTTGCCAAAAGCGGCCTTTTCTTCTACGGCTTCGTGATTGACGAGACCGCGCCCGGCGGCACGGCGGCTGACCCGACGCCGGTCGTCTGCCCGCGCCTGTTCGAAATCGACACGCGCAACGCGCAGTTTTACAACGCCGACGGCAGCGTTTTCCGGCTGCCGAATCTGGAAACGTGGATCAATCAGGGCAGCGAGCTCGACCCCGCGGGCAGCGTGCTCTACGTGCCCCTCTGGAACGGCGGCAACGACAACGCGATCCTTCTCTATGACGTTTCACCCCGCCTGACGGCGGCGGCCATGACCGCCGCGGACGACAGCGCCGACGTGCTGTTCCCGCTGAACGTCGCGTTCCGCGTCCGCGAGCCGAATCTGTCGCTGTTTGAGGTGGAAACCTGCGCCTTCCGCGCTGCGCCGGGCGGCGGCGAGCTGCTGCTCTGGTTCAACAACAACGCCGGCAGCGCGGCCGCCGAGGGCATCTATATCACAAACTGCATTCCGGGCAGCTTTGCGGCGGCGCCGCTCGTGACCGAAAGCACGCTGGTCTACACGGTCAAATACAAGGCGAACGGGGGCAGGGAGAACACCGCGCTGGACGGCCGGAACCGTATGAACCCGACGCGGCATATCGACGGCGCGCCGACCAACCTGCGCGCGAACACCTTTTTGCCGCCTGCGGGAAGTATCTTCCGCGGCTGGAACCTCTACCGCAGCTCCGACAAGAAGTGGCTCTATACGCTGCCGGACGGCACCCGGGACTGGTACCGCACCGGCAAGGAGCCCGAAGACGCGGTGCGCACGCTGCTGCCCGACCGGGCGCAGGTGGATCATCTGACCGCGAAGAACGGCGACGTTTTTGCCGCCCACGCCCAGTGGGAGCAGCCGCAGTTCACCGTGACCTTTGACCCGGCGGGCGGCGTCGTTCAGTTCAACACGATGCTGCTGCACACCGGCGACGCCTTCGGTCTGCTGCCCGCGGCGTCGATGGAGGGGATGCAGTTCGACGGCTGGTACGATGCCGAGGGGACGCCCGTGACGGCGGAGACGGTGTTTGACAAAGCCGAAAACATCACGCTGACCGCGCGCTGGTCGCCTTTGCCGTCCGAAGAGGGGCAGCCCGACGAGCCGCAGAACGGCCTGGGTGCGTTCCGTGCTTTTCTTCAGCGGATCATCGACTGGTTCCGCAGTCTGTTCAGCATTTTTAACAGATAAATAACCGTAGGGGCGGCCCAATAGAATGCCGCCGCAGGCGGCCACCAAAGCAGCCTTCCCCGCCGGGGAAGGTGTCGCTGCGTCGAAGGCGCAGTGACGGAAGGGGTGGCCGCCCTTTTTTAGTGCGCACTGCGCACTGCTGTCGACTGTTGACTGACAACTGAGCCGCGCGGAGCGCGGCGCTCATTCTCAATCCCTCAATCTCTCAATCCCTCATTCCCTCAAAAAAATATTGACATCTCTCAAACATAATGCTATAATTTTTTATCATATTCGTGAACACATTGCAAACGTCACGGATTGAAAAACAGAAAGGATGATTACGATGAAACACCTCAGAAAAGTCCTCGCGCTCCTGCTTGTTGCGGCTCTTTGCCTTTGCTGCTTTGCGGCCTGCGGCGAAAAGAAGCCCACCGAGCCCACTGAACCCGCCGACGAAGCCGGCACCCTCAAAATCGGCGTGATCGGCCCGATGACCGGCGGCGCCGCCCTCTACGGCAACGCGGTCAAATACGGCGCCCAGCTGGCTGCCAAGGAGATCAACGCGGCCGGCGGCATCAACGGCATGCAGGTGGAAGTCAACGTACAGGACGACACCCATGACGCCGAAAAATCCGTCAACGCCTACAATACCCTGAAAGACTGGGGTATGCAGATCCTTGTCGGTACCGTGACGAGCACACCCTGCATCGCGGTGCAGGCCCTTTGCGAACAGGACAATATGTTCCTGCTGACCCCGTCCGCCACGGCTGTGGAATCCATTGCCAGCCCCACGGCGTTCCGCATCTGCTTCTCCGACCCGAACCAGGGCATCGCCTCGGCCGACTACATCGCCTCCAAGGGCCTTGCCACGAAGATCGGCGTGATCTATAACAGCCAGGACGCCTATTCCAGCGGCATCTATGCGAAGTTTGCCGACGAAGCCGCCGCCAAGGGTCTTGAAATCGTGGCCGCCGAAGCGTTCACCGAAGACGCCAAGCAGGACTTCTCCGTCCAGCTTCAGAAGATCAAGAGCGCCGGCGCCGAGCTGGTGTTCCTGCCGATCTATGCCACCGAGGCCGCGCTGATCCTTTCGCAGGCCGCTTCCGCCGGACTTGACGCCAAGTTCTTCGGCTGCGACGGTCTGGACGGCGTGCTCAACGTGGAAAACTTCGATACCACTCTGGCCGAAGGCGTCATGCTGCTGACCCCGTTCGCGAAGGATGCTTCCGACGAAGCGACCCAGAACTTCGTGAAGGCCTATCTTGCCGAATACAACAACGACGAGACCTATCTCATCCAGTTCGCGGCCGACGCCTATGACTGCCTGTATGCCGTGAAGGCTGCGGCGGAAAAGGCCGACATCAAGGCCGATATGTCCGCGTCCGAAATCTGCGACCTGCTGGTTCCGGTCATGGCTGAAATCTCCATCGACGGCGTCACCGGCGCAGGCATCACCTGGTCCGCCGACGGCGAGCCCAACAAGGAGCCCAAGGGCGTCATCATTGAAGACGGCGCTTACAAGGCCATGGACTAAGCTTTCTTGCAGTGCGGGTATGCTGTGCGTCGCACAGCATACCCTTCCTTTTGATGACCGTTTGGAACAGTCGAACCCGTGGATTGTTCCATGCGATCAACGGTGCCAAACCTTTCGTGCAAAGGAGAGATCCCATCCATGCAGTTTCTGTCATTCCTCATTTCCGGCCTGAGCCTGGGCAGCGTCTATGCGCTGATCGCGCTGGGCTATACCATGGTCTACGGTATTGCCAAGATGCTGAACTTTGCCCACGGCGACGTCATCATGGTCGGCGCCTATATCATCTACGTGGTGTCCACGATGCAGGGCCTGCCCGTCTGGGTCGGCATCCTCGCTTCGGTTCTGGGCTGCACGGCGCTGGGCATGCTGATCGAGCGCCTGGCCTATAAGCCGCTGCGCGGGGCGCAGTCGCTGGCGGTGCTGATCACAGCCATCGGCGTCAGCTACTTCCTGCAGAACGCGGCGCTGCTGATCTTCGGCTCATCGCCCAAGAGCTTTTCCTCCATCATCAACCGCAAGCCGATCCGCCTGTTTTCGGGCGATCTGGTCATCTCGTGGGAAGCGATCCTGACCCTGAGCGTTTCCATCCTGATCATGATTGCGCTGACGGTGTTCATCAGTAAGTCGAAGCAGGGCAAGGCCATGCGCGCCGTTTCGGAAGACCGCGCCGCGGCCCAGCTGATGGGCATCAACGTCAACCGCACCATCACGCTGACCTTCGCCATCGGCTCGGCGCTGGCCGCCGTGGCGGGCATTCTGCTTTGCTCGTCCTACCCCACGCTGACGCCCTACACGGGCGCGATGCCCGGCATCAAGGCCTTCACGGCGGCGGTGTTCGGCGGCATCGGCTCCATCCCGGGCGCCATGCTCGGCGGCGTGCTGATCGGCATCATCCAGATGCTGGCCAACGGCTACATTTCCACCCAGCTCTCGGACGCCATCGTGTTCGCGGTGCTGATTATCGTTCTGCTTGTCAAGCCCACGGGTCTGCTCGGCAAGAAGATCAACGAGAAAGTCTGAGGTGCGCGCCATGAGTCAAAAAGCAATCAAGCTCCTCGGCGGCAGCCGCCCCGTGGACAAAAACAGCGCGATCACCGTTTCGATCGTTGTGGCGCTCTTCGCCGTCATCGAAGTGCTCAAGGGCACGGGGCATATCAGCAACCTGCTTTCGGGTCTGCTGGTGCCCATCTGCATGTATATCACCCTCGCCGTTTCGCTGAACCTCGTGGTCGGCATCCTCGGCGAGCTGTCGCTCGGCCACGCGGGCTTCATGTGCGTGGGCGCCTATGCCAGCGCGCTGTTTTCGCTGGTGACCAAAGAGGCGATCCCGATGACGTGGCTGCGCTTCCTGCTGGCGTTTCTGATCGGCGGCGCCGTGGCCGCGGTGTTCGGCCTTCTGATCGGCATCCCGGTGCTGCGTCTGAAGGGCGACTATCTGGCCATCGTGACCCTCGCGTTCGGCGAGATCATCAAGAACCTCGTCACAATCCTGCACCTCGGCGTGGACAAGCACGGCCTGCATTTTTCCACGGAATCGGTGGCTGCGCTGCGGCTGGCGGAGGACGGCAGAATCCTGATCAAGGGCGCGCTGGGCATCACGGGCGTGCCGAAAAGCTCCACGTTTGAAATCGGCTTCGTCATCGTGATGATCACGCTGCTCGTGTCGCTCAATCTGGTGCGCTCCGCCAAGGGACGCGCCATCATGGCCATCCGCGACAACCGCATCGCCGCGGAGTCGGTCGGCATCAACATCACGACCTACAAGCTCTTCGTCTTTTCGCTGTCGGCGTTCTTTGCGGGTCTCGCGGGCGTGCTCTATTCCCACAACCTGGCCACGCTGACCGCCAACACCAACAACTTCGGCTATAACATGTCCATCTCGATCCTGCTGCTGGTCGTGCTCGGCGGCGTGGGCTCCATCCGCGGCTCGGTGATCGCCGCCATCATCCTGACGGCGCTGCCGGAGCTGCTGCGCGGCTTGTCCGATTACCGCATGCTGATCTATTCGATCCTGCTGATCGTCATCATGCTGTTCAACGCGTCGCCGAAGCTCGTGGCCCTGCGCGAACGGGTTTCGCCGAAGAACCTGATCAAACGCAAAAAAGCGCAGAAGGAGGTGCAGGCAAATGTTTAACGATCCGAACGACGGTTCCCGTCTGGTGCCCTATCCCTCCGGTGCGCTCGTGCCGGAACGCGACCTCGGCAAAACGCCGATTCTCGAGGTGCGCCACCTCGGCATCGACTTCGGCGGCCTGACCGCCGTGGACGACTTTTCGCTGACCATCGGCCGCACCGAGATTGCCGGTCTGATCGGCCCCAACGGCGCCGGCAAGACCACCGTGTTCAACCTTCTGACCAACGTCTATCAGCCCACGCGCGGCGACATTCTGCTGGACGGCTACAGCACCGCGGGCAAAACGACCGCCCAGGTCAACCGCATGGGCATTGCCCGCACGTTCCAGAACATCCGTCTGTTCGACAAGATGAGTGTCATCGACAACGTGAAGGTGGGCCTCAATTCCAGCACGAAGGAGAGCTTCCTCGCCTGCATGACGCACCTGTTCGGCTATCGCAAGGCGGAAAAGCTGGCGCAGGAAGAGGCCATGCGCCTGCTCGATTTCATGCACATGACCGACGTGGCCTATGACGAGGCCGGCTCGCTGCCCTACGGCGCCCAGCGCCGGCTGGAGATCGTGCGCGCCCTGGCCACGAAGCCCGGCATTTTGCTGCTGGACGAGCCCGCCGCGGGCATGAACCCCTCGGAAACGGCGGAGCTGATGGAAAACATCCGCAAGATCCGCGACACCTTCCAGATCGCCGTCATGCTCATCGAGCACGACATGAACCTTGTCATGGGCATCTGCGAGGGCATTTGCGTGCTCAACTACGGCAAGGTCATTGCCAAGGGTGCGCCCGAGGACATCAAGTCGAACCCGGTCGTCATCGAGGCGTATCTGGGCAAGAAGAAGGAGGCGTAAGCGATGCTGAAGGTAGACAACATCAACGTCTTTTACGGCAACATCCACGCCATCCGCGACGTCTCGTTCGAAGTCAACGACGGCGAGGTCGTGGCGCTGATCGGCGCCAACGGCGCGGGCAAGAGCACCACGCTGAAAACCGTTTCGGGCCTTCTGCCCTCGCGCACGGGCTCCATCTCCTTCCTCGGCCAGAACATCGACAGGATCCCGCCCCACAAGCGCGTGGCCATGGGTCTGTCGCAGGTGCCGGAGGGCCGCCGCATCTTTTTGCAGATGACGGTGCTCGAGAACCTGCAGATGGGCGCCTTCACCAGCAAGGCGGACGTGCGGGAGGATCTGGAAAACGTGTTTGCGCGCTTTCCGCGGCTCAAGGAACGCCG
Source organism: Clostridiaceae bacterium (assembly GCA_016290665.1). Classification (GTDB taxonomy): domain Bacteria; phylum Bacillota; class Clostridia; order Oscillospirales; family Acutalibacteraceae; genus UBA6857. The sequence goes on from JAEEUW010000048.1 coordinate 18,092, forward strand.
CAACCAGATCGGCGGCACGCTCTCCGGCGGCGAACAGCAGATGCTGGCCATGGGCCGCGCGCTGATGAGCCACCCGAAGCTGCTGATGCTCGACGAGCCCTCCATGGGCCTTGCGCCGATTCTGGTGGAGCAGATTTTCGACATCATCAAGGAGCTGCACAAGGCGGGCACCACGATCCTGCTGGTGGAGCAGAACGCCGAAATGGCGCTCAAGATCGCCGACCGCGCCTACGTGCTGGAAAGCGGCAGCGTCACCGTGACCGGCACCGGCAAGGAGCTGGCCGCCTCCGACAAGATCAAAAAAGCCTATCTCGGCGGTTAAGTCGACAGTCGTCAGTCGTCAGTCAACAGAAAAAGCCTCCCGTCGGGGAGGCTTGTTAACTGAGAATGGACAATG
>JAEEUW010000049.1 GCA_016290665.1 Clostridiaceae bacterium
CGATGATCACGTCGCGCCGCTCCGACAGCGCCGATGTGGCGGAATGGCGCAGCTTGTCGATTTCTTCGTTGATGGCGGAATCCTTTTCAATATAGGTGTCGGTCGTGGGAATATAGGCCTCGGGCTGGTAGTAGTCGTAATAGCTGACGAAGTATTCCACGGCGTTGTTGGGAAAGAACTCCTTGAATTCCGCGCAGAGCTGCGCCGCCAGCGTCTTGTTGTGCGCCAGCACCAGCGTGGGCCGGTTGACGCGCTGAATGATGTTGGCCATGGTGAACGTCTTGCCCGAGCCGGTGACGCCGAGCAGCGTCTGCTCCATGGCGCCGCTTTTGAGCCCCGCGACCAGCTTTTCGATCGCTTCCGGCTGGTCGCCGGTGGGCTGAAATTTGGATACAAGTTCAAAATGATCCATGTCGCGCTCCATACAGAATATTTGTTCTTTTTATTATAGCACACTTTTTCACGTTTGAAAAGACATAGAAGCGAGGAAACAGAGAAATATTTTTGAGGGAACAAGGGGATGAGGGACTAAGGGACTAAGGGACTAAGGGACTAAGGGGTTAAGGGGTTAAGGGGTTAAGGAAAAAGAAAACCGCCGGAAGCATCCGGCGGCATATTTCAATCGGGGTTACTTGTTGAGCTGCGCTTTGACAAAGGCGACGAACACCGGCCACCAGCGTTTGAACGATGCGAAGAACGCCTTGATCTTCTGGAAGATCCCCTTCGGGTAATCCTCGTCGCGGTCGGCGGTCCAAAGTTCGGTGTGGCAGTTTTCCTCCGTCATCGGCTCCATGGTATGCGCGTTCTTGTCATAGACCATGAACTGGGTATATTTGATGTCGTCGACGGTCAGCTGGCGCTCCGTGTTCGTCGTCACGGCAAAGAGAATGTCGTCCTCAAAGCCGGTGCGCTCGGAATGGCTGGCGCCCTTGACGAACCAGGTGTAATCGGGGAACTGGCAGGTGGAAGCGTCGATCAGCTTGTCGGGCGAGATGTACTTGCCCTTGCCCTCGGCTTCGCGCTGCGCAATGTAGTCGTCCGGCAGCGTCTCATAGATCGAGGGCGACGTGGTGGCGCCGAAGGAGGAGCTCTTCACCGAGGAGAACTGGTCGCCGATCACCTCGTTCGATTCGCAGATGGCCACCATCTGGAAGCCGTATTTCGATTCGATGCAAAGCTTCACGTCCGCGTCCTTGATCGACTGCATCAGCTCCGGCACATGCGCGGAAACGGTGTTGTGGTAGTTGTCGAGCTTGTCAATCAGGCCCGCGTATTCCTGCCTCTTTTTGCTGCCCTCGGGGCCGAAGACGTAGCGGATCGCGTCGTCGTACCGCTCATTGGAGATGCAGCCCCAATAGCCGGGCATCGTGAAGAACGTGGCCAGCGCGAGCGCCGAGGTGACGCCCTGCACCACTTTGTTATACAGCGTTGCGCGCGTCAGACCGACCATATTGTCCATCATGCCGCTTTTTTCGGCAAGATCGAGCGTGGCCGTCACGACCTCGGGCACATTGATCCAGCCCCATTCGCCCGCGTCGATGAACAGACGGTTCAGCGCGATGCCGTCCACATGGAATTTGCCGCTGATGGCTTCGCTCATGAATTCCGAGCCGTTGATCAGCGCCGCGTTGACGCCGAAGCCGTTGAGCTCCAGCGGGAACGCATCCTGATACTTTGCGATATAGGCCATGCACACGTTGGTGCCGAGGCACGAGGAAATCAGGCCGACCTTATCGGAATGAGTTGCCGCGCGCACCTTCAGAATATACTCGTGCAGGTCGTCCGCGATCTGCATCGGGTCCAGCCGCCAGTCGTACCAGAAGTGGTAATCATAGCAGCCGTAGGTGCCGTTTGCGTCTTTGCGGTCGTCCAGCGTTTCGCGCGACATTTCGATCTTGTCGTTCGGGTTGATGCCGGTGCCGTACTGCGGGTTGCCGTCCTTGTCGAGCCGGACTTTTTCAAACAGCTCGCCGATCTCTTTTTCAAGCTGTTCATAGTATTCGTCATATTTGCCGATGATGAGGCCCTTCACAAACGGCAGCAGAACGTTTTTGACGGACTCCTTCAGGTCCCCGTCGCCGTCGCCCGCGTTTTTGAACACGTCGCCGAGCTCACTGATTTTAAAGACCTTGTTGCCGTCGGCGTCATAGATCGCTGCGGCGTCGCCGGTGATCAGCACCACGGGCATGGGGCCGCGGCGCGTGTCGATATCCACATAGGCCGACGCGGGCAGCAGCAGGGAGAATGCCAGAACAAACACAAGAAGCAGGGAAATCGCTTTTTTCATAGGGGTCATCTCCGTTTCTTTTCGCTTTTCTGTATTATAACAAGAACGGTGTTCCGTGTCAAGAAGCTTGCAAAACGCGCCGGGGCGTGCTACAATGGAACGCAGAAACCGGACCCGGAGGGATCAGACATGAAACGCTACACGCTTCTTTCGTCGCACGAGGTGGCGGGCCGCCAGGGCGTCGCCTGTGAAAACGGCTGCTATTACGTCAGCGGCTCCACGACGCTCACGAAATATGACAAAGACTGGAACGTACTGCTGGAAAACGCCGACCCTTTTTCCGTCGGCTTTGAAAAAGAGGTCAACCACATCGGCGACATCGACGTTTTCGGCGGCGAGCTCTATTGCGGCGTGGAGCTGTTCCTCGACGGCGTGGCGAAAAACATCCAGATCGCGGTCTATGACGCCGAAACGCTGACGCTCAGGCGCGCCTTCCCCTTTGCGCCCGAAAGCGGCCAGACGGAATGCTCCGGCATCGCCGTGAATCCGGACGACGGCACCGTGTGGATGTGCTCCTGGGCGGACGGAGACTCGGGCCGCTATCTCTACAAATATGACCTCGCATCGGGCGCCTATCTCGGCAAGGTCCACCTGCACGCCGTGCCGCAATGGATTCAGGGCGTGGCCTATCACGACGGCGCCTACTATATCACCGCGGACGACGGCGACGCCGACCTGAACGAGCCGGACCACATCTACAAATGCGTGATCGCGGACGGTGCGACGCACTGCAGGGTAGTTGAAGAAAAGACGCTGGACGACGTGACGAAGCAGGGCGAGATCGAGGGCCTTTGCTTTGACGGCGGCGGGCGTCTGCTGGTGCTCTATAACCGCGGCGCACGGATCGTGCTTGGCATGCAGGTCGGGTTTTACGACGGATACAGCAGAGAGATTCATGAGGTGTTTGTGTATCAAATTGAGAATTGAGAATGGATCGTTTGCAAAGGCAGAATGTCAGAGATGCACAGAAAGAAGGCGCAGTATGACAATCACCTATCAGGACACCCACACCTTTACGCGCGAGGCGCTGGAGCGTCTGTTCCTTTCGGTCGGATGGTCGTCCGGCCATTTTCCGGACAGGCTTGTGATCGCCATGCAGCATTTCAGCACCGTATACTCCGCCTGGGACGGCGACAAACTGGTCGGTATGATCTGCGCCATGGACGACGGCAATATGAACGCCTATGTCCATTATTTGCTTGTGGACCCTGCCTGTCACGGCAACGGCATCGGCCGCACGCTGGTGGAGCTGGTCAAAAAGAAATATGCGGACTATCTGCGCATCGCCGTCATTGCCTATAACGACGAACTGCATTTCTATGAAAACTGCGGCTTTCAGAAAGCCGCCGACGCTTCCCCGATGTTCATCACCTCTCTCTGGACATAAAGTGCGCCGAAACAAACAAAACAGCCCGGAAGCGTTCTGCCTCCGGGCCTTTTTTGAAAAGGAGAATTTTTACAATTGTTTTATTCCCCGAACAGACAAGTCGAAAGATACCTGTCTCCCGTGTCGGGCAGCAGCGCAACGACCGTTTTGCCCGCGTTTTCGGGCCGTTTTGCCAGTCCGATCGCCGCGTGCAGCGCAGCGCCTGAGGAGATGCCGACCAGCACGCCCTCGGTTTTGCCCAGCAGACGCGCCGCCGCATAGGCTTCCTCGTCGCTGACTGCCATCACTTCGTCATAGACGGACGTGTCCAGCACCGCGGGCACGAAGCCAGCGCCGATGCCCTGCAGCCCGTGGGGGCCGGCCTTTCCGCCGGAAAGCACCGCCGACGTCGCCGGCTCCACGGCGACCACTTTGACCGCCGGGTTTTGCTCCTTGAGATAGCGCCCCGCGCCGGTGATGGTGCCGCCGGTGCCCACGCCTGCCACAAAGAAATCCACGTTTCCGTCCGTATCGGTCCAGATCTCGGGGCCGGTGGCCGCATAATGCGCCTGCGGGTTGGCGGGGTTGACGAACTGCCCGGCCAGAAAGCTGCCCGGCGTTGCCGCGGCGAGCTCTTCCGCTTTTTCAATCGCGCCCTGCATGCCGCGGCTGCCTTCGGTCAATATCAGCTCGGCGCCGTAGGCCTGCATCAGCTTTTGCCGTTCCACCGACATGGTCTCGGGCATCACGAGCACGAGACGGTAACCTTTGGCCGCGGCGACCATGGCAAGGCCGATGCCGGTGTTGCCGCTCGTCGGCTCAATGATGACCGCGCCCGGCTGCAGTCTTCCGCTTTGTTCGGCGTCTTCAATCATGTTCTTCGCCGCGCGGTCCTTGGTGGAACCCGCGGGGTTCATGTATTCCAGCTTGCAAAGCAGCCGCGCCGAAAGGCCCAGCGTCTGCTCCAGCCGCCGGGGCTCCAGCAGCGGCGTGCCGCCGACGAATTCATAGGCCGCCTGATAGATCTTGCTCATTGCGAACGCTCCCTCTTGCAAAAAAGGACTGCCGATGCAGTCCTTCTTCTTTTGTTGTTACTGTTCCACAGCGTAGACACTGACCTTTTTGCGGTCCTTGCCGAAACGCTCGAACTTCACTTTGCCGTCGATCAGTGCGAACAGCGAGTCGTCGGAACCTCTGCCGACGTTGTTGCCCGGATGGATATGAGTGCCGCGCTGCTTGACAAGAATGTTGCCGGCAAGCACGAACTGACCGTCGGCGCGCTTGACGCCAAGGCGCTTGGATTCGGAATCACGGCCGTTACGGGTGGAACCCATACCTTTTTTATGAGCAAATAACTGGATGTTCAATTTCAGCATTTTGTTGCACCTCCGTGTTGATTCTTATAGTTGAATGGTTTTGCAAAGCACATATTGCGGATAGTCCTTTGCAAGCTCGGTCATATGCAGCCGGAAGCCCCTGAGCAGATCCTGCGCCGGTTCGGGCGAACCGAGGATCTCCAGCCGGAGAAAGCCGCTGTCGTCCGCTTCGGCGTGCGCCTTCAGACGCATGACGTCGGTCACGGTGTTGGCGACCATCAGCGCACAGGAGGAAACGCTCGCGCAGACGATATCGCTCCCCGCTGCGGCATAGCCGCTGTGTCCGGCAACGGTGAAGCCTGCGAGGGTTTCGCCGCGGCTGCAAAACGTGACGGTGATCATCAGGCGTTGATCGCGCTGATCTCAACCTTCGTGTAGGGCTGTCTGTGGCCCATCTTACGCTTCGCGTTCTTCTTGGGCTTGTAGGTGAAAACGACGATCTTCTTCGCTTTGCCGTTTTTCACAGCCTTCGCGCTGACCGAAGCGCCCTCAACATAAGGTGCGCCGACCTTGATGCCGTCGTCGCCGCCGATCGCGATGACCTTGTCAAACGTGATGTCGGCGTCCGCTTCAACGTCAAGCTTTTCGATGTAGATCACATCGCCGGCTTCCACTTTGTACTGTTTGCCGCCTGTTTCGATGATTGCGTACATGGTTCTTTCCTTCCTTTATTATGGACTCGCTGATTCGGGCGGATGGCTCGCTTTATGGCATAACAAGTATGCCGCCTTTCTCACGCGGTAAGAGTGATTATAGCAGATAGCAAGGGGTTTGTCAAGCGGTTTTTGCAATCTTTTTCGGCGGGTTTTCCGCGTCAGGCCGCCTGCCTCTTTGAAAAGCGGAAGAGATTCAAAAACCGTTCCCAAAGACTGCGCAGCAGCTTTTTCACGTCCTGCTGCCAGGAGGCGGCCGCCGCAATCTGATTGACGTCGGGCCGCAGGGCGCGCAGCGTCTTGTCGAAGAACAAAAACTGCGGGTATTCCTCCAGGCTGTCCACGGTCTGCTGCCCGTCGGCGCGCAGCAGCGTCGCCGTGAAGGCGTCCATGGCGGGGTCCTTCTGCGTGTGCTTATAGTTGCGCACGAACCAGGTCTGCCGCGGGAACAGACAGGTGGACGCGTCGATGGCGCCGTTGGGCGCAATCAGCTGCAGCGGCGTTTCGGGCGGCTCGGAGAACGAGAAGGTGCGGCAGGTGGCGCCGAACGATTCGCTCTCGGTGTTCAGCACGCCGTCGCTGTTGGCCTGCCAGATGTCGCCCAGCGGCACGCCCGCATAGCCGTAGCGCGCCACGACGTAGAGCCCGCAGGCGTCGTCGACCGCGCGCAGCCGCGCTTCGCGCCGGGTGCGGATCTCGCTGTTGAAGTGCTTCACACGGCCGAGGAACACCTTGCCGTCGTCGGTGTCGGGCGAGCGGATGCCGGAGAAGACGAAGGCGTAGGCGTCCTCCATCGCCTCATCGGGCACCATGGACCACACGCTCAGCCAGTTGCCGAACACGGGCACGATGGATTCCTTCCAGATGCGGCTGGACAGATGCTCGAACATCTCGTTGATGAAGTTGCAAAGGAACGCGAGGCCGCCCATGTCGTCAAACAGCGACACCACCGCGCGCAAAATGCCCTCATATTCCGTATGGTCGAACAGACCCTCCAGAAACGCGGCCAGCGCGTCGGCGCTCAGGCGCACCCGCCCGCGCATCAGCTCGCCCGCAAAGGCGGCGCCGTAGACGGCGGTGGCGTTGAAGCAGCAGCTTTTCACCTTTTCGGTGCCGAACAGGGCGAGATAGGTCAGCGTGACGATGCCGCCGTAGCTGTGGCATTCCAGCGCGACCTTGCCGAAGCCGCAGTCGTCCGCCACGTAATCGACGAACGCGGCGAGCTCCCGGGCGCTCACGAACGGATCGTCGCGCCAGTCATAGGCAAAGTCGGCGCGGCCGGTTTCGGCAATCTGCGCTTTTTCGGGGCGCACAAAGCGCGCGCCGGTGCTGCCCTTGGGGTCGCCCTTTTCATCGTTGCCCACCGGCAGCAGCAGATCGTTGAGCGCCGGAATCAGACGGTCGCCGAAGCGGGCCCAGTTCTTGGTCACGGTGAACGACGAGACCGCCGGCAGCAGACGCTTGACCATGTCGAGGATGGCGTCCTTTTCCGGCGGGAACAGCCGGGCGCTGCTTTCGTCCGCCGGGTCGTCATAAATCGGGCACGACATGAAGCCGAAGATGTGGATCACGGGCGTCGTCTGTTCCGCCGCAAACGAAAACAGCGGCAAAAACGACAGCAACAGCACAAGGCTCAGCAGCAAGGCAACGGGTTTCTTCATAGGTCCTCTCCCCTTTCGATGCTTCTATTATAGCGCAGAATTCAAAAAAGTAAAGAGCGGGGGCGGCTGCATTCGGCGAAGAACAAACGAAAAACCGTTTCCTCATCAAAAAAGCAGGACGCCGGAAAGCCCGTACGTCCTGTTTTTCTTCGTTTTTGGAAGGGCTGCGCCCTTGCCGATGATCGGCTTTCGTTTCCGACGGTTTTTCGTCCGCGGCGTGCGGCAGCCCCTGCGGGTTGTCAGTTACACCGTGACGCGCCAGCCGCGGGTGTCGGGACGCTTGCCCCACTGGATGCCGGTCAGTTCGTCATACAGCTTCTGGGTCAGCTCGCCGATGCCGCCGTCGCCGATGTGCATCACTTCGTCTTCATAGCGCAGCTTGTTGACGGGCGACACGACCGCAGCCGTACCGGTGCCCCAGACTTCCTCCAGCGTGCCGTCTTTGGCGGCCGCCACGAGCTCGTCCACGCTGATGCGGCGTTCTTCCACCTCATAGCCCCAGTCCTTGCAGACGCGGATGATGGAATCACGGGTCACGCCCGGCAGGATGCTGCCGTTGAGCATCGGGGTGACGACCTTGCCGTTGATTTTGAACATGATGTTCATGGCGCCGACTTCTTCAATGTATTTGCGCTCCACGCCGTCAAGCCAGAGCACCTGAGAATAGCCGTCGTCGTGCGCCTTGACCTGGGCAATCAGGCTGGCCGCATAGTTGCCGCCGGTCTTGGTGAAGCCCATGCCGCCCTTGACGGCGCGGACGTATTCGTCCTCGATCCAGATGCCGACCGGCTCCAGACCGCTTTCGTAATAGGCGCCGGAGGGAGAGAGAATGATGATAAACAGATAGGTCTTGGAGGGCGCCACGCCGAGGAATTCGTCGGTGGCGATGATGAACGGACGGATATACAGCGACGTGCCGGGATCGGTCGGGATCCAGTCGCGGTCCACGTCGACCACGGCCTTGACGGCGTCCACGAAGTCCTGCTCGGGCAGCTCGGGAATCACCAGACGGCGGTTGGAGCTGTTGGCGCGCTTGGCGTTCATGTCGGGGCGGAACAGATAGACCTGTCCGTCTTCGCCCTTGTAGGCCTTGAGGCCTTCGAACATCTCCTGCCCATAGTGGAACACCATGGCGGACGGCGCCAGTGACAGGTTGCCGTAGGGCACGATGCGGGCGTCATGCCAGCCCTTGCCCTCGGTGTAGTCCATCACGAACATGTGATCGGTGAAGATCTTGCCGAACCCGAGCGGCTGACCCGGCGCGGGCTTTTGCTTCGGCGACGTGGTTTTGGTGATTTTGATTTCCATAGTTAAGCGACCTTTCGTTATTAATTTTACAGGGAACAGGGGTCAGGGAACAGGGAACAGGGAACAGGGAAGGGGCGCCGCGCTGCGCGCGATGCGCCAAAAGGGATCCCTTCGTCCCTTATTCGGCATAGGCGAAGCCGGTTTCCAGCGCCTTGAGATTCACGCCGAGCAAATCGATCTTGCGCGCGGGAATCACCTTTTTGAGCGCGTCTTCGGTATGCTCGAAGCTCATGTCTTCGCTCTCCTTGAGCAGCTTGCCCATCAGGATCATGTTGGCCAGCGTGGCAAAGCCGGAATCGTTGGCCAGCTTCGTGGCGGGCACGTAGCACACGCGCACGTCGGTGCGGCGCACCTGTTCGGCGATCAGGGTGGAATCCACGAGGATCAGCCCGCCGGGCACCACCGCGTTTTCATACTTCTGCAGCGAGGGCAGGTTCATGGCCACAAGCGTGTTGGGCGCGTTGACGATCGGCGAACCGATCGGCTCGTCGCCGACGATCACGGAGCAGTTGGCCGTGCCGCCGCGCATTTCGGGGCCGTAGGACGGAAGCCAGCTCACCTGCTTGCCTTCGATCAGGCCCTTGTAGGCGAGGAACTTGCCGGCGAACAGGACGCCCTGGCCGCCGAAGCCCGCGATCAGGATCTGGTTCATCATGCCTCAGCCGCCTCCTTTTCTGCCGAACGGTCCTTATAGACGCCGAGCGGATAATACGGGATCATGTTCTCTTCCAGCCACTGCAGCGCCTTTTCGGGCGACAGGCCCCAGTTGGTCGGGCAGGAGGAAATCACTTCGATCAGCGAAAAGCCCTTGCCGTCGATCTGGTTCTGGAAGGCTTTTTTGATCGCCTTTTTCGCGTTGCGGATGTTCTTCACGTTGTTGACCGCCACGCGCTCGATGTATTCCGGGCCTTCGAGCTGCGAGAGCATCTCGGAGATCTTCACGGGATAGCCGCAATGGTTGACGTCGCGGCCGTAGGGCGAGGTCTGGGTGACCTGACCGGGCAGCGTGGTGGGCGCCATCTGGCCGCCGGTCATGCCGTAAATCGCGTTGTTGACGAAGATTACGGTGATGTTTTCGTTGCGGGTGGCGGAATGGACGGTTTCGGCGGTGCCGATAGAGGCGAGGTCGCCGTCGCCCTGATAGGAGAAAACGATCTTGCTCGGATCCGCGCGCTTGAGGCCCGTGGCAACCGCAGGGGCGCGGCCGTGGGCGGCCTCCACCATATCGCAGGCAAAGTAGTTATAGGCCATAACGGCGCAGCCGACCGGCGCAACGCCGATGGTCTCGCCCTCAATGCCTAGCTCATCGATCGCTTCGGCCACCAGGCGGTGAATGATGCCGTGGGTGCAGCCGGGGCAGTAATGCAGCGGCACGTCGCACAGGGATTTCGGTTTCTGGAAAACGATCATGATGCTTTCCCTCCTTTGTCTGCGTCCTGAATCGCCAGAAGCACCTGCTCCGGCGACGGGATCATGCCGCCGACGCGGTTCACGAGCCTGACCGGCCGTTTGCAGCGGATTGCCAGTTCAATGTCTTCGATCATCTGGCCCATGTTCATTTCCACGCTCAGGAAGGTGTGGCAATGCCCGGCGGCGGCCAGCAGCGGCGCCTTCGGGAACGGCCAGAGGGTGATCGGCCGGATCATGCCGACCTTGATGCCCTGCTTGCGCGCTTCGTTGATCGCGTTTTTGGAAACGCGGGCGGAGATGCCGAAGGCCACAACGCAGATCTCCGCGTCGTCCATCAGGTAGGATTCGAACAGCACTTCGTTCTCTTCCACGGCCTTGTAGCGCTCATAGCGGGCAAAATTGTTCTTTTCCAGCTCTTCCGGTTCCAGGAACAGGGAGTTGACGATGTTGTGCGGGCGGGCGCATTTCGTGCCCGTGACGGCCCAGGATTTGTCGTAATCCTTCACTTCCACGTCGCCGAGCTCCACAGGCTCCATCATCTGGCCCATCGTGCCGTCGGCGAGGATCATCGCCGTCATGCGGTATTTGTCGGCCAGGTCGAAGCCCTTGATGGTCAGCGAGGCCATCTCCTGCACGGAGGCGGGCGCGAGCACGATCATGCGGTAATCGCCGTGACCGCCGCCCTTGGTGGACTGGAAGTAGTCGGACTGCGAGGGCTGGATGCCGCCGAGGCCGGGGCCGCCGCGCTGCACGTTGACCACGAACGCGGGCAGGTCGGAGCCGGCAAGATAAGAGAGGCCTTCGCTCTTGAGCGAGATGCCGGGGCTGGAGGAGGACGTCATGACGCGTTTACCCGCGCTTGCCACGCCGTAGACCATGTTGATCGCGGCGATCTCGCTTTCGGCCTGCAGGAAGCAGCCGCCGATCTTGGGCATGCGTTTGGCCATGTAGGCCGCAACTTCCGTCTGCGGGGTAATGGGATAGCCGAAATAGTGGCGGCAGCCGGCGCGGATGGCCGCTTCGGCAATGGCCTCATTCCCCTTCATCAATACTTTTTCTGACATGTCAGCACCTCACTTTTCCACGGTAATGATGCAGTCCGGGCACATCGTGGCGCAGAACGCGCAGCCGATGCACTGGCTCTGATCGGTGATCTCGGCCGGAGAATGACCCTTTTTGTTGATCTTCTCCTTGTTGATCACGATGATTTTTTTCGGACAGGCCAGCGCGCACAGGCCGCAGCCCTTGCACCAGTCGGTTCTGAAGGTTACCTTTGGCATGATCTCACTCCGTTCGGTTTATTGTTTTGCATTTTTTTTACACGTCAGACCGGTTTCCTTTGCAGCCGCAGCGGAAACACCGGTTCGTTTCTGAGCGCGGGGTCGCCTGCCAGCGCCTCCCACACCGTGGTCATCACCAGCGGCAGCGAGGAAAGCTCGCACAGCCGCGCCGTGCGTTCCGCCGTGGCAAGCACGTCCCGGGGCGTTGTGGCGGGGCCGAGGTTCGAATTGTTCACGATTCCCGTGAAGCGAAGGCCGCAGGCAGCCTCGATCTCGCGCATGACGCAAAGCGCCTCCTCCGGCGTTCCCGTCAGCGGGCGGAAAAAGTTGAGCACGAACAGCATCTGGCAGTCGTTTTCGGCTTTGATCTGGTCGGCAAAGCGGCCCAGCGCCACCGCGCCGCGGTCGTCGCCGCCGATATCCATCACGCACTGCGTATCGCGTTCGGCAAGCGGGCGCATCATGGCGGCCGGGAGGGCGGGAATGTCGAGGTTGGAGCCCGCATAGTCGGAGCAGATCAGCTCCACGCCGGCCTGCCGCAGCTCGTCCTCGCTGTCCTTGGTGCGGAAATAGGGATTCACAATGTCGAGGTCGATGATGGCGACCTTGTCGTGCGTTTTGCGCAGCTGCAGCGCATAGTTGACCGCGATGTTGGTCTTGCCGCTGCCGTAGTGGCCGCAGAAGACGGTGATGCGTTTATGCTCCATCGGCGCTCCCCTTTCCGCTTTTCTAAGTAGTATACTACAATTGAAAGAGTTCGTCAAGCAATTCGGAAGCTAAGTTAATGCGGCTTACAGCTGGCTGCGGATGATCTTGCCGCTGATCGTCTTGGGCAGATCGTCGCGGAACACCACGATGCGCGGATACTTATAGGGCGCGGTGTGCTGCTTGACGTAGTTCTGAATCTCTTTTTTGAGCGCCTCCGTGCCCTCGGTGCCCTTGGTCAGCACCACGCTGGCCTTGACCACCTGGCCGCGGACCTCGTCGGGCGCGGCGGAAACGCCGCATTCCAGCACGTAGGGCAGCTCCATGATGACGTTTTCAATCTCGAACGGGCCGATGCGGTAGCCGGAGGATTTGATCACGTCGTCGATCCGGCTGACGTACCAGAAATAGCCGTCCTCGTCGCGCCAGGCGGTGTCGCCCGTGTGATACATATTGTCGTGCCACGCCTGCTTCGTGTTTTCCTCGTCGTTGTAATAGCCGAGGAACAATCCGCAGGGCACGCCCTTGTCGGTGCGCACCACGATCTCGCCCGTTTCGCCGTCCTGCACGCTGTTGCCGTCCGGGTCCACAAGGTCGATATCGTAGGTCGGGATCGCCTTGCCCATGGCGCCCGGCTTCGGCACGGTGCCGATCAGGTTGCCGATGGTCAGGGTCGTTTCAGTCTGGCCGAAGCCTTCCATGATCGTCAGGCCCGTGGCCTTTTTGAATTGATGGAACACCTCGGGGTTCAGCGCTTCGCCGGCCGTCGTGGCATACTGGATCGAGGACAGATCGTATTTGGAAAGATCCTCCTTGATCAGCATGCGGTACATGGTGGGCGGCGCGCAGAAGGTGGTGATGTTGTATTTTTCGAACATCGGCAGAATATCCGCCGCGTGGAAGCGGTCGAAGTCATAGGTGAACACAGCGCCCTCGCACTCCCACTGGCCGTAAAGCTTGCCCCAGAGCGCCTTGCCCCAGCCGGTGTCGGAGATGGTGAAATGCAGGCCGTCGGTGCGGACGGTGTGCCAGTATTTGGCCGTGATGTAATGGCCGAGCGCGTATTTGTAGCTGTGGCAGGCGATCTTCGGGTAGCCCGTGGTGCCCGAGGAGAAGAACATCACCATCGGGTCGCTGCCGCAGGGCGTGTCTTCGCTGCGCGGAAAGCTGGACCGGAAGCGCACATACTCCTCTTCAAAGCTGTGCCAGCCGGCGCGGACGCCGCCGACGATGATCTTGCTGTCGAGCTTGCCCACGGTTTCCTCGGCCAGCTCCACCTGGTGCGCCGTGTCGTCGTCGGCCGTGCAGAGGATCGCCTTGACGCCGGCCTTTTCGAAGCGGTATTCAAAGTCGTGCGCCAGCAGCTGGTGGGTCGCCGGAATGGGGATTGCGCCGATCTTATGCAGCGCGAGCATGGCGAACCAGAACTGATAGTGCCGCTTGAGCACGACCATCACGCGGTCGCCCTTTTCAATGCCGAGGCTCTTGAGGTAGTTGGCCGTGCGCGCCGATTCCTTCTTCATATCGGAGAACGTGAAGCGCCGCTCGGTCTTGTCGTTTGAAACGTGGAGCATGGCCAGCTTGTCCGGGGCCTTTTCGGCAATGGCGTCTACGATGTCATAGGCGAAATTGAAGCTTTCTTCGTTTTTGAACGAGAGCGAAACCAGCCGCCCCCGCTCGTCCTCCTTGGCGTCGATGAACCTGTCGACGACGAAGCTTTGCTTGGGGCCCACGGAGAACATGGCTTTTTCCATCTTCTCTTCGTCCGCTTTTTCGTCCTCGGGCAAAACGACCGCAAGGAAGTTGCATTGTCTGCCGCCCAGCGCGATCATGCCGTGCGGGATGGCGCTGTTGTAATAGACGCTGTCGCCCTCCTCCAGAATCTCGGTGCGGGTGCCGATCTGCACCTTCAGGGTGCCGCTCAGCACGAGGTCGAATTCCTGGCCGGCGTGGGTCGTGGTGTGGATCGGCTGATTCTGCAGCGCGTCGGAGTATTCATAGGTCGCCCAATAGGGCTTTGCAATCTTGTTGCGGAACAGCGGAGCCAGCTTCTGGATCTCGATGCCCTCCTCCTTGGACGTGAGGATACCCTGCCCCTTGCGCGTCACGGTGTAGCCGGACAGATGGGCGCTCTCGCCTTCCAGAATATCGGTGATGCCGATGCCGAACGCACCCGCGCACTTGTGGATGAAGGTGAACGGCAGGTCGACCGTGCCGGATTCATACTTCCGGTACTGCTCCACGCTGAGCTCCGTCTTCTGCGCCATATCGTCCACTGAGATGCCGATAATGCCGCGCATCTCCCGGATGCGGCGCGCGATCTGCTGGATCTCGGTTGAAACCTGTTGTTGGCTCATGTTGTTGCCTCCTTTGTTTTGTCAAATGAAAAAGCCCGTCTCAAAGTCTGCCTTTGAGACGAGCATGCTCTCTTGCCCGCGGTACCACTCAAATTGCGGCCTCGGCCGCCACTCTCGGACTCCATCAAGTCCTATGCATTCACGCTGCAATCACGGAAGATATCTACTCGCCCCAGGGGCTTTCGGGTCTTCAGCTCGGAAGGGATGGGAACATGAAAGGGCGTGATACCGGGCTTGCACCGTTTCCCGGCTCGCTGCAGGACGCGTCTTTCGTCCGTCTTCGTCATCGCTTTTGGGAATGAGTATTCGGTTGTTGAGAAAGATGTTAGCACTTTAACGCAAAAAAGTCAAGTGCTTTTTAAGAAAAGCTTATTCGGCGAAGCCGGACTCCACGAGCTTGACCAGCGCGTTGACGGCTTCTTCCTCGTCGGCGCCGCCGGCGATGATGCGGATGTCGGTGCCGCCCATGATGCCGAGCGAAAGGACGCCCAGCAGGCTCTTGGCATTGACGCGGCGTTCTTCTTTTTCCACCCAGATGGAGGACTTGAATTCGTTTGCCTTCTGAATGAAGAACGTGGCCGGACGGGCGTGAAGGCCCACTTGATTTTGTACTTTCACGTCTTTGACATACATGATATCTATCTCCCACACAAAATTATCCTTGATAAATCATCCCTGATTGCTTCATATTATATCACAAATCCGGCCAGCGTCAACAGGAAAAACGGGGAAAAAAATATTTTGGTTGTAGGTCTAAATATTAACGGGGAGTGAACAGCAAATTTGTGCAAGTTCACCACAATATTATTTCACAATCAAGCAAGATGCACAAGGCGCGCGCGCCGCAGGGAGGCGCCTTGTTTTGCTTGACATCCTTCGGCGCTTCGGGTATTATATTGTATGGAAACATCAACAGCGAAAGGACCGGATTCACATGCGCTTTCTTCGCCGCCACAAGGTGCTCACCGCCGTTCTGGCGCTCTTTTTCGCCGCCGTCATCGCGCTGGTGGTCTACGTCTGGCACATTCTTTCGCAGATCAACCTGATCGAGCGCACCGGCGACGCCTCGCTGACCGTGCCCACCTATGCCGAAGCCGCGCTTGCGCCGGGCGAGGACGACGACATTGAGGATATCAGCCTTTCCAAAGAGCAGTCCGCCGCCCTGCTGGACGCCGACGCGGCCATCCGCGCAAACCTGGACGACAGCAAGAAGTGGTACAGCGGCGAGGTGTTCAACGTCGTGCTCTTCGGCTATGACTACGGCAGCAAGAGCTACCCCTACGGCCGCTCGGACGCGATGATCGTGGTTTCGCTGAACCGCACCGCAAAGAAGGTCAAGATCATCTCGCTCTCTCGCACCGCCTACGCCGCCATCCCCGGCTACAAGAACACGCGCCTGAGCCACGCCCACGGCTACGGCGGCCCGGATCTCGCCATCCGCGCCATTGAAAAGAACTACAAGTTCCGCATCGACCGCTTTGCCGCCTGCTCGTTCGATTCGTTCAAGCAGATCATCGACGCGCTGGGCGGCGTCAGCATCCAACTCACGGACAAGGAAGCAAAGGTCCTGCGCGAGCACTTCTCCGGCTTCCCGGGCGCGGGCAGCTACAACCTGAACGGCGAACAGGCGCTGCTCTATGCCCGCACGCGCAAGATTGACACCGACCGCGAACGCACCGGCCGCCAGCGCAAGATTCTGATCTCGCTGGCCGCGAAGGCGCGCGCGATCTCCCCGATCTATTACCCGCAGCTTCTGGAAAAGATTCTGCCGCTGGTCTCCACGGATTTCAGCAAAACGGAACTGCTCTCGCAGCTCGCCTTTGTGCCGACCTATCTGAGCTGGAACTTCGAGCAGCATCTTGTGCCCGCCAAGCCCTACCGGCTGGTGCTGCGCGACAGCTTTGAGGTGATTCTGATGGACTGGCCGCACGAAGTGGACGCACTGCACGAGATCATGTATGAAAACGTGATCCCGAATTATGAGGACAGCTGAAATGAAGCAGAAAAGCAATTCCGCCCCGCTGAAAAAGAATGACGACCTCCGCCTTTCGATCACAGCGTTTTCCGCGCTCGGGACCGGCATCGGCCGTCACAACGGCTTCACCGTCTTCGTGGACGGCGCCGTGCCGGGCGACGTGATCGACGCGCACGTCATCAAGGTGAAGCCGACCTACGCCGTCGGCATCGTGAAGCGGATCGTCACCCCCTCGCCCGACCGGATCGACCCGGACTGCCCCGCGGCGGAGCGCTGCGGCGGCTGCTCGTTCCGCGCCCTGCGCTACGGGGCGGAGCTCGCCTATAAAAAGCAGAAGGTGCAGGACGCGCTGACGCGCATCGGCGGGCTGGAGCTCGAGGTGGAAGACGTCCTTTCCGTCGGCGAAACGGCGCATTACCGCAACAAGGCGCAGTTCCCCGTAGCGCTCGGACCCGACGGCAAAACACGGATCGGCTTTTTTGCCAAAAAAAGCCACAGCGTGGTCGACTGCCGCGACTGCGCGCTGCAGCCGGCGTCGTTCGCTTTGCTGCTCGACGCGGTTGCCCGCTGGGCGGCGGAAAGCGGCGTGACGGTCTATGACGAAGAGACGCACAAGGGTCTGCTGCGGCACATCTATCTGCGCAAAGGGATGACTACCGGCGAAACGATGGTCTGTCTTGTTGTCACGCGGGACCGCGTGCCGCGCGCCGAAGCGCTGATCGGCAACCTTCTGGCGGCCGACAAAAGCGTCTGCAGCGTTGTGCTGAACGTGAACCCCGACAAGACCAACGTGGTGCTCGGTGCGCGCTGCATCACGCTGTTCGGCAAAGACGAAATCGAAGACGTGCTGTGCGGCCTGCGGTTTTCCATCTCTCCCCTCTCGTTCTTCCAGGTCAACCCGAAGGCGACCGAGCTGCTTTACGGCAAGGCGGCCGAGTTTGCCGCGCTGACCGGCAGCGAAACGGTGCTCGACCTCTATTGCGGCGCGGGCACCATCGGGCTTTCGATGGCAGACAGGGCGAAGGCAATCATCGGCGCGGAGATCGTGCCGCAGGCGGTGGAAAACGCCCGTCAGAACGCCGCACGCAACGGCATTGAAAACGCCCGCTTCCTTTGCGCCGACGCGGCAGAAGCGGCAAAGCAACTGGAGCAGGAAGGCGTACGCCCCGACGTGATCGTGCTGGACCCGCCGCGCAAGGGCTGCGACGAAAGCCTGATCCGGACAGTGGCGGCAATGGCGCCCGACCGGGTGGTCTATGTCTCCTGCGACCCGGCCACGCTGGCCCGCGACTGCAAGCGGTTCGCGGCGCTGGGCTACAAAGCTGAGCGCGCCGTGGCTGTGGATCTTTTTCCGCGGACGGTGCATGTCGAGACAGTCGTTCGACTGTCCCGACAATGAATTGCGCCTGACGGCGCGTGAATTGTCCTTCGAACATGAATTGACCTTCGGTCATGAATTGCCCTGCGGGGCATGAAGGCGCAATTCAATTCACGGAGCGCAGCGAGAAATCATGCGCGTAGCGCAAATCATGACGCGCAGCGTCAATT
>JAEEUW010000132.1 GCA_016290665.1 Clostridiaceae bacterium
CTTGCCCTTGGCGGCTTTTGCAACTTTTGCTGCAGCGCCTTTTTCGTCCGTTGCGGTCTGTTCAACGTCGGAAGCCGGGACAATCTTGTTTTCGTTGTCAGCCATGTTTCTTACCTCCCGCTGTTTATTTGGTTTCCTTGTGGAGCGTGTGTTTCTTGCAGAATCTGCAATACTTGTTCATCTCCAGACGTTCAGGGTTGTTTTTCTTGTTTTTCATCGTGTTGTAGTTGCGCTGTTTGCACTCCGTGCAAGATAATGTAACCTTTACTCGCATGTTCGGCACCTCCATAATCGGAATAATTTGACCCCCGGGTGCGCTTCCCGCAGGCCGGTAGACCTCCCTCCGTTCGGGCACAAAAAGAAAGCCCTCTCGCAGAGGTAGAAAGATTCTATCACAATCTTCCCCGTTCGTCAAGGGCTTTTTTCAATTTTTTTAAAAAGTTTCCGTCGCGCTTCAGTCAACGATTTCGCAGGACTTGATCACGATGGGCTCCACGGGCGCCGTGGGCACGCGGTCAAAGCCGTTGTATTCCCGCTCGATCTCGCAGAAGGCGTCCACGGTGTCCATGCCGTCGACCACCTTGCCGAAGGCCGCGTAGTCGCCGTCGAGGGAATAGGAGACGTCGTCATAGCAGATGAAGAACTGGCTGGAGGCCGAATCCTTCACGCTCGTGCGCGCCATTGAGACCACGCCGCGGGTGTGGCTGAGCGTGTTCTGCGAAAAGCCGTTGGAGGCGAACTCGCCCTTGATCGTGGGCGTGTCGGCGCCCTCGCCGCCCTGCGCCATAAAGCCGGGATAGACGCGGTGGAAGGTCGTGCCGGCGTAATAGTTGCTTTCCGCCAGCTTGAGGAAGTTTGCCACCGTCTGCGGCGCGTATTCGGGATAAAGCTCAATCGTGAACGTGCCGCCGTTTTCCATTGTGAATTTGACTTTCTTGTGTTCCATCGTCGTGTTCTCCTTTGTGTCGTTTTGTTCCGGCTGCGCTTCGGTGCTGCCGGAAGTGTTTTCGGGCGCCGCCGTCGTGTCGGGCGTCTGCGCCGGTTTGCCGCAGGCGGCAAGCAGAAGCACCAGCGCCGCGCACAGCAGCAGGCAGAGGATCTTTCTTTGTTTCATTCCGGTTTGCTCCTTTCGGATCACGGCGCTCCTATATTTATGGAAAGCGCCGCTTTTTCAGCTGAAGGTATAGGTTTCGCCCGGCTTTGCGCTGAACGTCGTCACGCCGTCTTCAAAGTCGGTTTCAATCTCTGCGCCGTCTGCGTCCTGCACCAGCACGATCTTGCCGTCATAGAGCAGGCGCACCGTGCCGCCGTCGCGGGCGCAAAGGGTGCCCGTTTTCAGCCGGCCCAGATCCCAGGTCATGCCGACGGTGATATTGCCGCGGGCATGCAGACCCGTAATGGAGCCGCTGCGCCAGTCCTTCGGCAGCGCGGGCAGGATGCGGATCAGGCCGTTGTGACTTTGCAGCAGCATTTCCGCCACGCCGGCGGTGAAGCCGAAGTTGCCGTCGATCTGGAACGGCGGATGGGTGCCGAAGAGGTTCTTCATGATCGCCGTTTTGAGAATCGTCGCAATCATTTCGTCGCACTGCTCGCCGTCCCGGAGCCGCGCCCAGCAGCAAAGGCGGTGCGCCATGGCCCAGCCGGTGGTCTTGTCGCCGCGGCCGCGCAGCGAGACCTTCGCCGCCTTCTGCAGCCCGGGGGTGTCGTCGTCGATCAGGGCGAACGGATAAAGGCCAAGCAGGTGCGAGATGTGGCGGTGGAGCTTTTCCACGCCGTAGCCCTTGCCGCCGCGCGGAAAGCCGTCCTCGTCAAACCACTCTTTGAGCTGGCCGTGTTTGCCGACCTGCAGCGGCTGCAGGCGGTCCTTCTGCGCCTTGAGCGTTTCCACCAGCGCCCGATCCACCTGATCGCCGCAGCCGTGGGCTTCCATCACGCCGGCGGCGTCGATCACCGCGTCGAACAGCGCATAGAGGATCGTCTGGTCATAGGTGCAGCCGGCGGTCGCGGGGCCCTGCTCGGGCGAGCAGCCCGGCGCGTTCACGAGGCGGCCGCTGCGCTTGTCTTCGCAAAGCAGCTGCGAAAACAGCCGCGCCGATTCCTCCATGGTGGGATAGACGGTGGTTTTCAGCGATTCGAAGTCGTGGTCAAAGGCGTAGCAGTCATACATCTGCACCGCGGCCCAGGCGCCGTTGGTCGGCTCCCAGCCCCAGCGCCAGTCGGAGCCGGGACCGCACATGCCCAGCGGGCCGGTCTGCGTGTGGGCGACCCAGCCGGTGGGCTCGTCCAGCGCGGGATCCTCCATGGACGCCGCCCTGCCGACGCCGAGCGTCTTGGCGGCAACCAGTCTGCCCGGCCTGCGCAGCGAGGCCACGTAGTCGCGGAACGGACCTGCAGCCGCCGGAACGCCGGCAGCATAAGCCGGCCAGTAGTTCATCTGCAGGTTGATGTTCATGTGGTAATCGGCGCGCCACGGCGGGTCGTTCTTCGCGTTCCAGATGCCCTGCAGGTTGGCGGGCAGCGTGCCCTCGCGCGAGGACGAAAGCAGCAGATAGCGGCCGTACTGGAACAGCAGCGCTATCAGCGGGCGCTTGAATTCGCCCTTTTTGTCGAACCGTTTGAGCATGAAATCGACCGGGTGGGCGCCCTGCTCTTCGCCCAGCTTGAACTCCACGGCGCGGAACAGCGGCCGGTAATCGTCCAGATGGGTGCGGTAGAGCTGGCCGAAGCTTTGCTTTGCCGCGGCGTCCACGGCGGGCAGCGCCTTGTCGCGCAGCGGGTCGGAGCCGTCGCTGAAGCGGGGGTAACTGTTTTGATAATCGGTGGCGAGCGAAAGCACGAACACCACGCTGCTGGTATTTTCCACGCGGATCTGGCCGTTTTCCGTCGCCGTCACGGTACCGTCCTGCGGGATGAAGCGGATGGCGCCGCCGTAGCGCATGCCGTTGGCGTTTTCGGTCGGTTCGCCGTCCACACCGCGGTTGGCCTGCACGGTGCCTTCCACGGTGATCGTGTCGCCGGCGGAGACGCTCTCCCCTTTCTGCTCCGAAACGAAATAGGCATTGAACGAGAACGTCGGCGGCGGGGGTTCCTCCCCGTCCTCTTCCTCGTTCTGCTTGTGCCAGGCAGCCTCCAGCCGGCCGACCATCACGTTGTCGGGATAACTGACGAAGTAGTGGCGCGAAAAGACCGCCTTGCCGGCCCGGAAGTTGACCATGGCCGAAGCGGAATCCAGCTCGAGGTCGCGCACATAGTGATCCGCGGCGCCGAAGTCGTCAAACTGCAGATAGAGCGACCCGAACGCCTGATAATCGCCGGAGCCGTCCTCGTCGCCCTGCAGCGCGTCCATGGCGCGCTGGGCTTTTTTGATCTCGCCGCCGAGCAGCAGATCCCGCACCGCGCGGTAGGTCTTGCCGCCGTCGCCGTTCTTGATTCCGCCGTGGTACTGCGGCGTTGCGGGGCCGCCGGACCAGAGCGTCTTTTCGTTCAGCGTGATCAGCTCGCAGTCGGGGCCGCCGAACACCTTGGCGCCGATGCGCCCGTTGCCCAGCGGCAGAGCTTCGTTTTCCCAGCCGAAATAGCTCATGTTGGCCGGTGTGCTGTAGCAAAGAAACATGCGCTCACCTTCCGTGAAACAATTTATCTTATTATAGCGAAGAATCTCCGCTTCGTCAAGCGAAAAAGACGTTCCCG
>JAEEUW010000050.1 GCA_016290665.1 Clostridiaceae bacterium
GAACTGCGGCGCAATCTCCCATTTGGTTTCAAGCTCCGCGATATATCTGCCCTCAAAATTGGAAATGCCGATGGCCTTTGCTTTGCCTTCTTTATAGGCTTTTTCAAGCTGACGGTAACCGGCGAGCCAGTTTCCGGCCGGCTGGTGGATGTAGAGCAGATCCACATAGTCTACGCCCAGACGCTCCAGCGTTTCTTCCACAGCGTTCGGGTTTTCATATTCGCTCGGCCAAAGCTTGGTTGAAAGAAAGATTCCTTCGTGCTTCACGCCGCTTGCTTTTATGCCGCGGCCGACCGCACGTTCGTTGACATAGGCGTTCGCCGTGTCCACAAGGGAATATCCCATTTTCAGCGCTTCCCGCACACTGTTTTCCGCATCGGCGGGTGAAAGCATGTAGGTGCCGATGCCGATGACCGGGCATTCGAGATCGTTGTTGAGCTTTACTGTTTCCATAATTGTGATCCTCCTTCATAGGTTGAAGCTTTGGAACCGGTCAGTTTCCATTGACCGGTTTCTTTTCTGAGGGTGAAATCGCCCTGTAAATGCCAAAGGTGTTTCCCTCCGCCGTAAACGGAAGCCAGAACGCGGCTTTTTCCGGTCATTGTCGCCCTGTCGCCCGTGACCCGGACCTCGATACTGTCATGTTCAGCGGAGTAGTAGTTGAACGCACCGTCAAGCAGATCTTTCAGAAATGTTTCGGCGGACTGCCTGATTCCTGTCATATGCAAAAGTTCATAATCGTCCGCCATCATCTGCCGAAGACCGTCTGTGTTCTTTTCGATCATATACGTCCAATATTGACGGTAAAGAGTTTTGATTTGTTCTTCTTCCATTTTGCTTTTCGCCTCACAGCAGTC
Organism: Clostridiaceae bacterium; assembly: GCA_016290665.1. Taxonomy (GTDB): domain Bacteria; phylum Bacillota; class Clostridia; order Oscillospirales; family Acutalibacteraceae; genus UBA6857. Next base: position 858 of record JAEEUW010000050.1, read on the forward strand.
CGTTGGCGGAAAGCCAGCTTCTGACACTTTCGCCTGCATTTGCAGCGTTGCTTCCGGTGATCGGCAGACCCTTTTTGACGTCGGCGCCCGGCGCGCACTGCTTGATCGCGCGTTCACTTGAGCCCATGCCGCTGCCCTCATTGGTACAGAGCGGAAGGATCGTTTTTCCGGTGAAATCAAATGTTTCCAGGAAAGTTGCCACCGCCATCGGGAAGGTTCCCCAATAATTCGGATACGCAAGAATGACGGTATCGTATCCGTCGATGCTGTCGGGAAGCGCCGTCAGCTCCGGCCTCGCTTTTGCCTGCAGATCTTTTTTGGCTTCTTCAATGCAGGTCATGTAGGCAGGAGAATAGGGATGCTTCATTTCGATTTTGAACAAGTCGGCCGGGATCATCTCTTTAATGAGATCACATACGATTTCCGTGTTGCCGACCTTGACATAGCGCATTGCGCCCGCAAAATAGTTTTCATCCGCTCTTGAAAAGAATGCGATCAGGGTTTTCATATCAGGTACCTCCTTGGATTTTAGAAACCGTGGTTTCTTATTTCTGACTTCATTATAGCCGGATTCTTTAAATAATCAACGGTCACTTTCCTGCGTTTCGTGACATAAGCAACTACTTCTCGGAAATGGTTGCTTATTTTGAACTTCCATCAGAGCAAAGCCCAAAATGCTTTGGCGTATTGGTTCATGATTCACAGTACCATTGTGGAACAAATGAAACAGGAACGCGGCATCACGGAACAGCTCAAAGCCGACGACTGGTGGCGCTGGGTACAGGAGGTCGGAAACATTCGCAACGCTGCCGATGTTTTTCTGTTTTTCAAGGGAAAATTGGGGAAACCGCTTGTGAAAAACGTTTTTTTGACAGAGAATCTCATTTCTTCCTGCGGGCCTTCCCATGAATCCGGTCAACAGATCCGGGCTGCCTTCTTTTTCTCTGTGCTTTTCAAAACAGGCGTTCAAAAACAACAGGAACCGCGGCCGGGGAGGTCGCAGTTCCTGTTGTTCTTTTGTTTAAAATCTTCTGTCTCGCGGCACGCGGTCGGTGATCTTGTTCAGGATGCGGTGCAGCACGAACATAAACTTGTTGTCGAGGTTGAGCCAATAGATGGCCTGCACAGCGGCAAAGACGGTCGCGGCGAGCGCGATCAGGATGCCGATTGCCTTCAAAAGAAGTTTGAATAGTTTTTTCATACGCGCCCTCCTTACCAGCCCTTGGAATCGTCAAAATCGAGCAGCGATTCATCCAGCGGCTGTTCGTTCATCACCGAGAACATGAAATCGTTGAACTGCTTGCGCATCGCGCTGCGCGGAACGGCGCGCGGGTCGATCAGGTCGTGGGAGATCCAGACCAGCGGGATGTTCCGCTCGTTGGCAATGTCCTGAATCATGCCGGTCATCGCCTTGCTGCCTTTGCAGGTGAGGTTGTCGTAATAGACGATCATGTCGCAGTTGAAGCGCTCATATTCCTCAAACAGCTCCAGCATGTTCTCATAGCCGCCCACAAGATGGCGGCGCATGATTGCCTGCTCCCAAAGCTGCGCCACGCCCCAGAGCGCTTCCTCTTTGTCGTCTTCACAGATGTATTCGTGGTGCGACATGTTGTTGAGCACCGCCACGGTGTTGACGCCCCAGCACTCGTACATCCAGGTGGAAAAATGCATATAGTAGGACGCCGGCGCGCCGCAGACCAGAGTGCGGTGGCGTGTTTTCGGGCGGACGTTGATTTTTTCCTTCACACATTTTTCGCAGATCTTCAGCATTTCGCGGCCGATCTTTGCGCAGTTTTCGTTCAGGCCGCTGGAAAAGGACAGCTGGAACGAGCGGTAAAGGAGGTTGGGCACGCTCGGCACCGGGTAATAGGGTGACTTGGCCAGCTCCCAGAACTCGTGCTGAATGCGCGTTTCCTCGTTGTATTGGCGGATCGTTTTGAAGAAGGCGTCCCAGTCGAAGGTCTCTCCGGTGCAGTCCTCAATGAACTTGATGACCTCCTTCACGTGCGCGATCGCGTATTCGCGCGTGTCCTCGTCCTTCCAGCGCATCGGCGTACAGCCCTGTATGGACGGCACCTTGAGCCGGCGCTCCACCACGGAGGAATTCATGACCGAGGAGTCGCACGGCGCGTTGCTTGTGATCAGACACGCGCCGTAATACGGCAGCTGATCGTCGATCGCCACCCCGCAGACAATGGAGGAATTCCGGCAGGAATCCGACGGCAGTCCGTAGGAATCGATGATATCCGTAAAATAATGCCCGGCGTGCTGGTCGTTCGCGGCGGCAAGAATGCCGAAATAGGGCTCCTCCACCGCGTTCTGCAGATTGGGAAAGCCGCCGATGAGGATCGGAGAGGTGTCCTGTTCAAAGATGACCGTTTTTTTGGCGAGGTCGGTTTTGCCGAAGCGTTCGTCGGTCTTGATGATCTTGATCAGCGCTTCCACGTTGCTCTTCAAGAGGAACTGCATATACTTGTGCGCAATGAGAAGCGCTTCGCCGCGGGCGTCGTCAATGGTGCGGTCCACCATGCTGCCGCTGGCGAGATACGGCGCCAGCCAGTGATAATAGGTCAGCGCCTTGAACGCGCGCACCGGGTCGGCTTTGATCAGCTCGCCGCTGATTTTCTTTTCCTTGAGCCATTCGCGGAAATCCACCCAGGAGTCCCTGAACCCCTTCCATTTGCGCCAGCGGGCCAGTTCATAGCCGTCGTAAAAACGGTTCCGCGTTCCTCTGTCAGCTTTCTTTTCCATACTCACCCCTCCTTTGCAAGCTTCTTGATCTCAAGCGCTTCCACAAATGCCTGAAAGCGCGTGCGCAGCTGCCCGACGGATGTGTTGACATATTCCTTTTCGATGCCCATGCAGGGCAGGCCGTAGTCCGGTTCCATTACGTGCTGGCAGTACATCCGCTCATATTCCCAGTATTCGCAGAATTTCTGCTGCTGCACGATCAGGCCGTCGGCGCCGTATTCCTCGGCGAGCTGCTTGAGATACTGTTTTCTGCCCTGCACTTTTTCATGGTTCATGAACCGCGGGCACTGGTTGGTTTCCATGTAATGCCGCGCAACGGCAGCCAGCGCGGTTTCGCCGTTACGGATCTCGATTTCCTCTCTGCCGGGAAGCGAACCGAAGCAGTAGCGGTCGGCCACCACAAACGCGCCGCAGTCCTCGATCAGTCTGGTAAAATCGGGATCGTCGTTTTCGCCGCCCGCGAGCACCACGCGCACACGGTACCACGGCGTTTCGTCCGGCTTTCTCGTTTTCAGCTCTTCAAGCGTTTCTTTGAGATAGGGCAAGATCAGATCATGCGGACAGCATTCGCTGACAAGCTCGATCAGGTGGAACTCATAGCCGGTCAGCGGCGGATTCATCTGCTTGCGGTATTCGCCGATCTCGCTGACCACGCGGCAAAGCTCGTTGTGCTTTTCAATCGCGGCACGCAGCGCTTCTTCTGAAACGTCTGTGCCGTAGACGTCGTGCAGCCGGTCGAGCACATGCTTTTGCAGCTGCCGCGCATAGTGGCGCACGGCATAATCCTTGGTGACGAACGGTGCGTCCATATGCGTGACGAAGAATTTTTCGTTCTGATCCTTGACAAGGTTCAGCATGTCGAAATGCTCGTGCGCGCGGTGCATCATGGCGCACGTTTCCGTGCTGAGCAGAGCGGCAAAAAAGTTATAGCCGCCCTCGATCGCGCGCTCGAGGATGCTGCGCGAATACATGCAGGTCTTTTCCGACATGTAGTACGTCGCGATCGCGGTGTCGGTGATCCCCGGCGCGCGCATCCGCACAGAAAAGCAGCCCGCGAGGTTCATCAGCACCTCCGGCACAAAATAGCAGGAATAGCCGAGGGCCAGCTTGCCGTCCTCCAGCGCCTGCTCGACCAGTTCGTTTTTCACGTCGCTGAGCAACTGCTCAAAGAATACGCGATGTTTCAGGTCTCTCATCCGGCAGCGCCTCCTTTTCTTCTTGCAAATTCCGCGGCGCCCAAAGCGCCCATCAGCTGCGGGTCGACGGACAGCTCCGTCACCTTGATCTTGAGAACTTTTTCAATCGCTTTTTTCAGCCCTTCGTTTTTGGCGCAGCCGCCCGAAAGGGTGATGCTGCCCATCGCGCCGGCTTTTTTGGCCATCACGAAGCAGCGCCTGGCCACAGCCATCTGGATCCCGGCGGCGATCTCCTCGGGTGCCTTGCCTTCGCCGACCAGCGCGATGACTTCGGATTCGGCGAAGACCGTACACTGCGCGGTGATGGGGATGGCGTTCTTCGCTTTCAGCGAGAGGGCGGAGAACTCTTCGAGCGTCATCTCAAACGAGCGCGCCATCGCCTCGAAAAACCGGCCGGTGCCGGCGGCGCATTTGTCGTTCATGGCAAAGTTTTTCACCGTGCCGTCAGAAGCAACGGCGATGCCCTTCACGTCCTGACCGCCGATATCGATGATGGCCTTCACCGTCGGGTCGGTGATATGCACGCCCATGGCGTGGCAGGAGATCTCGCTGATATTCTCCGCGGCGAACGGCACACGGTTGCGTCCGTAGCCCGTGCCGACGATGTAGGCGAGATCGTCCACGCTGTGCAGCGCGGGCACCTGAGCGATGCAGGCATCCATCGCCGTCTGGGAAGACTGGGCGGCATTCATTTTGCTGCGCTGGATTACGGAGGCGACAAGTTTGCCGGCTTCATCCAGAATCACAGCCTTGGTATAGGTGGAGCCAACGTCGCATCCGCCATAGTATCTCATGCGGGTTCCTCCTCAATCAAAATGATGTTTTCCAGAAGATCGATATCGAGGATCCGCCCGGGAAGGACGGTTTTTTGCCCCATCAGGTCAAATACGACCGTTTCGGTTTTGCCGGGGATCACTTTTGCGATATTCTTGCAAAGAAAAATATTCTCTCCTTCTTTTTTTTGATAGACAGAAGACAGGCACATACTTATTCCTCCAATCTTCCGATCGCCTGCAGGATTTTATCTGTGGACTGCTTCAGCAGTTCGACCGCTTCATACACCGGCGATGCCGCCTTTTGCGGAAGCGAACGGGCGATTTCAAGCAGCTCCTCGGCGTGATGCGCGTTGTGCCGGGCCATATACTGCAGCAGCGCAAGCGTTTCCTGCGGGGAAACAGCGTCATGCGTATGAAAATAATGCTCATGCTCCATGGTTTTGTTTCTCCTTCTCCTTTTTCATATGCAATTCGCGCAGCCCTTCCACTTCGTCGCAGATCGGTTTCATTTTGCAGGACGCGCAATCCAACTCGCCGAACTGCAAAGTGTGCTGCACGGCTTCCGTAATGGATTTCGCTTTGCGCGCCAGCGCCGCCAGCGCCGCGTAGTCGACGTTTTCTCCGGTTATGAAAACCGTTTGCACCCGCGCCACATCCTCGTGCTCCCGCAGCAGCCGGATCAGACTGCAGCCGATGTTAATAAACGACAGCGGGAACGCGCCCTGCAGCGCGCTTTTGGCCACCCGCACCTGTTCTCTGCCCGCCGAGGGCGAAACGCGGATATGATAGCCTTCCGGATAGAGCTGAAACAGCCGGAAACCGATCTCCTTGAGCTGTTCGTAGCGCAGGTCTTCCTCGCTGTGCTCTTTCAACTGCACAATCGTCAGATGGGCGAACGCCGTGTCCTGCGTCAGTTCGCACAGGTCTTTTCCGTAAACGAGCACCTCGTCCTGTGAAGCGTCGATCTCCCCGAACAAAACGCTGCTGACGCCGGGTTTGCCGCTGCCGCCGAGCTCATAAGCGGTGTCGCTGCGAAACAGAATCGCGTTTTTGTCGCCGCTTTCGGCGCACAGATCGCTGCGGTATGCTGCGGAAAGGGCGGGCTGCTCCGGCAGCAGGGCGCGCATTTGCTGCAAGACATCGTGAAACAGCTTCATGACCCGTTCTCCTGCAGCAAAGCGTCCAGCGCCTGCGCCGCGCCGCGCAGCACAGGCGCGTCGTCGGGCAGGGAGAAGACGCTTTGTCCCTGCATATCGTTTTGCGCCTGCGCGTCATCGTCGCCGATCACGGCAAGCACGGGCGGAATCTCCTGTGTCGCGGGAGGGTCAAAGCCGGAACGTATCCGGTTGAAAATCACGCCGGCTTTTTCCCATTTCACGAGGTTTACCGCAACGTGATGAATGGCGGAAACGACCTGAATGCCTTTCCGGCTGCCGTCGCTGACCAGAACGAGATATGTGATGTTTTCCATCACGCGGCGGTTGATCTGTTCGATGCCGGCTTCCCCGTCGATGACGACATAATCAAAGTTGCCGGAGATGGTTTCAAGGACCTGCTTCAGATAGGCGTTGACCTTGCAGTAGCAGCCGGCGGCCTCGGGGCGGCCGATGGCAAGGAACGAAAGATTGCTGCGCTCGGCGATGCAGTCGAGCAGATGGAACTTAGCTTCGCTCAAAAGGTCGATGGCATCTGCCGTTTCGCCCTTGTCAATGCTTGCGGCAATCCGCAGCCGGACGTCGTCCAGCGTCATCGGCGGCTTCATGTCGAGCGCTGTTGCGAGTCCGATAGCCGGATCGGCGTCTACGGCCAGGATCCTTTTATCGGGGTAGCGCTCTGACAAAAGACGGATCAGCGCGGCGGAAAGCGACGTTTTTCCGACGCCGCCCTTTCCGGTAAAAGCAAATGTAACAGTACGCATAACAGCCTCATCCTTCTGGTTCGATTCAGAACGGTCCTTTTTTCTTATTATAAATTACATATGGACAGAAATCAAGCGGTTTGACGATTCTTGCCTGGAAAACAGCATGTGCACGTGCAGAACAGGCGTTGCGCTCCGGTGAAAACACAGATCTTTACCGCCTTTTTCAGCTTGCCGCGCCCTGATGGCTGATCAGAACAAACACAAGCAGAGCCGCCGATTGAACCGACGGCTTTGATGTTTGAAAAAACACGGCCTTCAACATCCGCACAAACAAAAGACCTGCACAAACGGCTGCTTGAAAAGTACGCGTTCATACAGGGCTTTGTCTGTATTATGCTGCGGACAGCTGCAAAACACGGTCCGCTCCCGGCGGCGAATGCCGGCGCTCAAAAACGGGCCGCCTTCAGTCCTGCGATGACAGGCCCAGCTCCTTTTCCAGCATCTTCGGGCGCGTCAGGTACAAAAACAGTCCGGTTGCCACGAGGAAGGTGACGCCCCACGAGAGCGGATAGGAGATGTAAAGAAACGGCAGGGTGCGCCGCAAAGGGAGAAAGCAGAACACCCACAGCAGCCGCAAACCGCACGCGCCGAAGAGGGACACGAGCATGATCTGGAATGACCGGCCGAGTCCGCGTACGGCGCCGCCGGTGACGTCGAGCAGCGAGCAGAACACGAAGAACGGCATGATCAGCGCCATTCGCTGCGTCCCCACAGCGATGACCGCGCGGTCAGAGGAAAACAGCGACACGATCGGCTCGCGCAGCAGCAGGCCGACGGTTTGCAGCGTGACGGCTGCTGCCGACGCGCTGAGAACGGAAACCAGCCAGACCCGGCGCAGGTTTTCAGGCTTTTTGGCGCCGACGTTCTGTGACGTGAAGGTCATCGCCGCCTGTGCAAAGCCGTTGGTTGCGGTGTAGATATAGGCGTCGTAGTTGGAACCAGCCGAAATGCCGGCCATGGCGTCGGAGCCGAACGAGTTGACGTTGGACTGGATGATGACGTTGGAGATGGAGAACAGCGCGTTCTGCAGCCCTGCCGGCACACCGATGCGCAGGATCTCTTTCAGCTCCGATTGGAACAAGCGGGCGCGGCGCAGATTCAGACGGATGTCCTGCGTCGTTCTGGTCAGATAGCGTACGGCAAGCACGGCGGTCAGATACTGCGACGCGATGGTGGCGATTGCAACGCCGGCCACGCCCCAGTGCAGCACGACAATGGTGAACAGGTTCAGCGCGATGTTCAGAAACCCGGATGCCGCAAGATACTGCAGCGGACGTCGGGTGTCGCCGGTGGAGCGGATGATGGCCGCGCCGAAATTGAACACCATAGCCCCCGGCGCGCCGAGAAAGTAGATGCGTACGTAGAGCGTGGAAAGGTCGATCGTGTCCGCCGGCGCCTGCATCCAGCGCAGCAGCGTGGGCGACAGGAGAATGCCGGTTGCGGCGATCAGAAGGCCGCTGAGCACGCTGAGACCCATGGCGGTGCCCACAGCGCGCTGCACGCCGTCTTTGTCCTTTGCGCCGAGCATGCGTGCCGTCAGCACGCCGGCGCCCATCGAAAGCCCGGTGAACAGATTGACGATCAGCCCGATCATGGAGCCGGTGGATCCAACGGCGGCCAGCGCGGTCTTTCCGGCAAAGCGGCCGACAACGGCGGTGTCCGCGGTGTTATAGACAATCTGCAATAAGCCCGTCAGCGTGACGGGGATGGCAAAGAACAGTATTTTTTGAAAGAACGGGCCTTCGGTCATTTCCGAAGGATTTGTTTTTTTGATCATACTTCAAACGTTTCTGCCGCCTGCTGCAGCGGCGCGGGAAAATTCAGATGCTGCTGTATGTGCTTTTCTTTCTTCAGGTCCGGTGTTTCGCAAACCGCATAGGAAGCGACGTAGGCGGTGTCCGCCGCGCACGCGATGCCGGGATCCTCCTGCAAAAACGAGAGGGCGAGCCCGCCTTCCTGCGCGGTCAGCGCAAAGTGGCAGAGCGCGATGCCGAGATCGACCAGCTGCACGTCCCATCCGCCGCTCTGGGCTTTGTTTTTCTTTTCATAAAAATGCACCTTGTCGCCGCATACGACGACGCGCCACGGCTGCCTGTTCACGGCGGAGGGGGCAAAACGCACCGCCTCCAGCGCATCCCGCAGTCTGCCGGCGGCTTCCTCTGTCAGCGGCCGGTCGAACGATTCTTCAAAAAACACCGCGGAAAACGGCAGGCGGCTGTCGGCCTTCACGCCCCTGCGCATGACACTCTCGCGCAGCGACATCTTTTTTGCCGGGTAGCCCAGCGGGGTGATGCAGGGCATGAATTCCCCGTCCCTGAGGCCGGCGGCGGCTTCAAACGCGCCGCGGTCCATCGTGCCGGCGATCCAGGTCGTTCCGATCCCGCGCGCCGCGGCAAACAGCACGACGCGCTCCATGGAATAGCCGAACGCCGCTTCCGCAAACGGCGTTTGCCGGAGCTTACCGGCCAGGAAGGTGTCGGCGCCCACGATCACCGGGCTGGAAAGGCCGGTCGTTTTTGCGTCCAGCGGGACCCAGTCGACCGGAAGGCCGAACGGGTTGTCCGCTGCGGCGGCAAAGTCCAGAATCTGCCGGGCGTCCTCCGGGCGCAGGGGCGTGCCGTCAAAGGTGCGCACGCTTCTTCTTTCGCGAATGACGTCAAGAATTGCCATATCGTTTCTCCTTCGGCTCAGCCGATGTGCAGCAGGCTGCGGATGACGGCCAGCAGGTGGAAGAACCGGCCGTAAAGGTTGACGAACACGGTGAAGATGCCGGTGCCGCGCGCGTCGGCGCCCCTGGTGGCGATCACGGGCTCCGTTTTTGTGCCAAGTCCGTTGTCAAAGAGCGTCTGCAAAACGACCTTTGCAATCTTTTCGTTGCCTTCGGCGCTCGGGTGGATCCGGTCCTCGGCAAAGTCGGTGCCGGAATCCGTCAGGGCGGCGGCAACGTCGGCGAGCAGGATCTCACCCGGATGGTCCTGCATATATCTGCGCATGGTCGCGTTGAGCCGGTCGGCGCCGGCCTGATAGACGTCGCCCACATAACCCGTCTGCGGGTTATAGAGCGTCTGCAGCACGATTGCCGCGCCCTCGTTCAGCGCGCGGATGTTGTCCACGATCTTTTCCAGATCCGTATAGTAATTCGCGGCGATCTCGTCAAAGCGGGCGTAATCCTGTTTGACGATGCCGTCGAACAGCAGACCGTTGAGGTTGCCTAACAGGAAATTGTTTCCGCCGATGGAGATGCTGATGATATCGGCGTTCCTGATGGCTTCCTTCACCGCGTCGGTTTCCATGCGGCGCAGCAGGTTGCCGGTGGTGTGGCCGGGCACGGCGTAGTTTTCATAGGCGTAGCCGTTCGTGTCGGCCACGATCTTGCCGTAGACGGCCTGCTTCGGGTTGGAAAGGCCGGAGCCGAAGGCGATGGAATCGCCGAGCACCACATAACGGGTCTCGGCTTGTGCGCCGGCCGCCACGCCGAGCGTGCCGAACAGCAGCAATACGCAGAGAAGAACGGAAATGAGCTTTTGTTTCATAAGAATACCTCCCTGTATTATCAGTGTTTATTTGAACTGTCAGCCCGCGGCGGCGCCGTAGGCGCAGATCTGTTCCGGATAAAACTGCAGTTCAGCCGTGCCGCCCTTTTCGCCGAACACGTCGTAACTGCCCCAGACGTCGTTTCGCCCATAGGAATCATTGTGCGCGCCGTCCGGGTTCAGAAAGTAGCAGCCGCTTTCGCGGTGCGCCGTTTTGATTTGCCGGATAAATGCGCACAAAGACGTGCTTCTGATATAGGGGATCAGGTCCCAGATATCCGTCAGGCGGTGTAAAGAGCCTTCGCCGTCTGCTTCCACTTCCATCAGGGGCGAGCCGCCGCAAAGCACGTTGAGGATCTCATAGGTGTCCTGCAACTGCTTGTCGCAGCGCAGAATCTGCGCGGTCATTCCGCCGAGGCTGTGGCCGGCAAAGACGAGCGCCGACCCCGCGGGAACGGTCTGAAACAGCGTTTCCTTCACGAGCGCGGCATACGGACCCGTGCCGCCGCCTTTCTGACTGTTGACCTGGCCTTCTTTTTCTTTCATGCCGAGCATGGCGACCAGATAAACGCTGCGGCTTTCGCCGTTTTGCGTCAGTGTTGCCGGCACAATGCGCAAAGGCGTGGTGTACTGTCTGCTGACGATCACAAAATCAAGCAGTTCGGCTGCAGTGCCGCAGACCGTCCCGGCGTCCTGCGCAAAGGCGGGGCAGGTGCAGACGAACAGAAGCGTCAGGCACAGAAGCGCTGCAAGGGCTTTTTTCATTTTGATCACCTCTCAAAGAATATAGCGGAACGCAAAGATCACAACGTTTGCCAGATTATTCAGGAGATAGCGCAAAAGAGAAAACAGATAGGGGAACGAGAAATCCCACGCGAAGGGGGATTCGAGCGAGCCGAAGAACGAATCATCATAGGTCCGTTCCGGGTGCAGAAACGCCTTGGTATGCATCTTTGCCTGACAAAGGTGCTTTGCCGCTTCGCGCAGCGCCGTGCCGAACCCGACCGGGTCGCGCCGGTAAGCCTCCTTCATGGCGATGACGTGCGAGGGCTTTTGCAGCGACCAGATGCCGGTCAGCATGGTGTCGTTGCCGTGATAGACGGCGTTTACGGGGCTCATGTAGCCCCTGCCGGTGAAGTTGGAGGAATAGTCGGAGATCACGTAGCCGGCAAAGCCCCATTCGTTTCGCAGCAGGTCCTGCAGCAGGGCGCTGCTCGCGCCGCACCAGTTGGGCCCCACGCGGTTATAGGCGCTCATGACGCCGACGGTGCCGCCCTGCTTGACCGGGCGTTCAAAGGCGCGCAGATACAGCTCGCGGATCGCCTGTTCGTCGGCCCAGGTGAACAGGCCGCTGCGGTGAGATTCCTGGTCGTTAAGCGCAAAATGCTTGACGGTCGTCACCAGCTCATAGCGGTTCGCGCCGCGGATGATCGCCGCGCCGAGCACGCCGGAGAGCAGAGGATCTTCCGAAAAGTATTCGAAGTTCCGGCCGCCCATCGGGTTGCGGTGCAGGTTGACGGCGGGTGCGTACCAGATGTCTTCGCCCATGTCCGCGGCTTCCTTGCCCGCGCCTTCGCCCATCCGCTCGGCCAGCTTCTCGTTCCACGTGCAGGCGATGGCCGTCTCGCACGGATATGCCGTACCGCTGTCCACATAGACCAGACCGTGGCGGCCCTTCACAGAAGAGGGCCCGTCGTTGTCCTCTGTGGCGGGGATGCCGAGGCGTTTGACGCCCTGCGTTTCATAGCCGGAATGGATCGCGAGGTCGATCAGCTCGTCGGGCGTCAGCTGGTCCAAAAACACGTCCCACTTGCTTTCATCGGCGGCAACGTCCTGCAGCGTGACCGGTTTGTCATAGCGCGCGCCGGTCTTCGGCGCTTCGCCGCCGGTCTTCGGCGCGGGCAGGGCGTCTTTGTTTTTTACCGCGTCATCCGCCGCAAGCTGCCGCAGCGGCGGCACGGCGCCGTCCTTGCGCGAAAGCACCGTCAGGCCGTTGTTCGCCGAAGCAAACAGATTTCGGATCGGCGCGCCGGTGGCGTCGTCGGTGTTGAAGACCGCCTTTTCCAGCGTCACAGTCGTCCGGGCATAGGGCGAGCGGACGTTCTCACCGAGAAACAGCTTGTAGTCGCCCGGATCCAGGACGTAGGCCTGCGCGCCGTACTGGTCATACGACGCCATTTCGCGCAGGGGCATGGTCAGCGTGATCCGTTCGCTTTCGCCGGGTAAGAGCAGCTTTGTTTTTTGGAACGCGCCGAGTACGACGGCGCTTTTTTCGATTCCGCCCGGGGTGTAGGGCGCGCTGTAATAGAGCTGCACGACTTCTTTTCCGGCGCAGCAGCCGATGTTGCGGACTGTTACCTGCGCCCGGATCGTGTTGCCGTCGCGGACAATGGAGGCGTCTGTTCTTTCAAAGGCCGTATAGGAAAGACCGTAGCCGAACGGATATTGAACTTTTTCGGGCGCAAAGGTTTCAAAATAGCGGTAGCCGACGTAGATGCCCTCGCTGTATTCGACGTAGTGGTCGCCGGTGTCATAGCTGTGGGAGCCGAAGCAGACCGAGGACGGGTGGTCGTCGATGCGGTATGCCACGGTGTCGGCCAGCCGACCGGAGGGGGACACCTCGCCCGAGAGCACTTTTGCCGCGCCCTCAAAGCCGAATTCGCCGGGGATCCAGAGCAGCAAAGCCGCTTTGATGCTGGCGTAATCGTCGAGCCAGCCGGTTTCCATGATGTTTCCGGTGTTGAACAGCACGATCACTTCGGAAAAGGCAGCCGTGACAGCCTCCACCAGGCGTTTTTCTTCATCGGACAGCCGCAGCGTGTCTGCGGAAAGGTCGCGGCCCTCCGCGCTGGTGCGGCTGATTACGAGCAGCGCCGTGTCGGAAAAGGCTTTTGCCTGCCGCATCACGTCTTCGCTCAGATGCTTCAGCGGCATTTCCTTCAGCGCGCTTCTGGCGAGCGCCAGCTGCAGCAGATTGTTGATTACGGTGTTGTCCGTTTTCGGCGAAAAGGCGCGCACGTGACGCTCATAGAGCCGCTTCAGCGCCGGGTTGTATTCGATCCCCGCGCTGTCGAGCGCTTCATAAAAGCTGACAGGGTCGTCTGATGTGACCGCGCCGGACCCCGCGCCGCCATAGAACGGCTGCACGGACCCCGCGCCGAACACGTTGACGCGTTTGCCCCGCAGCGGCAGCGCGCCGTCCTCGTTTTTCAGCAGTACCGCGCCCTCGCTTTCGATCTCCACGGCGATCGCGCGGGTCTCGGCGGCGACGGCGGCATCCAGCCTGCCGCTCTTTGCCGCGGCGAACAGGGTCAGCGCAGGCAGCAGAAGCAGGCAAAGAAGGCAGGCGGTGATTCTCTTTTTCATGGAAGATTCCTCTATCTGTTCAGTTGTTTTCTTCATTATATCGGGTTTGAAACCCGTCTGTCAATGGGGGAGGTCAGGTTTAAGTATTCTTTAGAAATAAGATCGCGCGTGAACAGCCGCCTGACGCCCTGCGGCCGCGCTTTTGCGGTCAGAAGGAGCATTTGCACTTTTTGATTGCAACCCTCATAAAACCTAAGCGTATAGGGAGAAACGTTGATACACTGCTTTGCAACAAGGAACTGCTCAAACAGCTCTTTCAGCGTCATTTCTTCTGACTGATTTCGGATATACAGTTTTTTCATTTTTCTGCCTCTCTTTCGGAAAAATCGTGTATTCCAGAGAAGAAAACAAAGATTTCTTTCGTCAAAAAAGAGGAGCACGATTCTGCGAAAACCCTCAAAAAATCGTGCTCCCGTCAAAAGCACGGTTTTTGAGACAAAAAAGTGGATAAGCCCTTGTAAATCAAAGGTTTATCCACTTTCTTAATGATGGCGGAGAGCAAGGGATTTTTCCGGCGCTGCCGCGCCTGTCGCCTCGCTGCGCTCGTTGCCCCGTCGGCGAAAACAGCCCACCGGGCTGTTTTCTTCCTCTTCGCTCCCTCCTTGTTCGAATCCCTTGCCCCTCCCCTTTCGGAATTCTGCGGAAATAAAAAAGCAGCCCGTTTCAGACTGCTTTCTTTGGCGGAGAGCAAGGGATTCGAACCCTCGAAACCGCGTTGACGGTTTACACGATTTCCAGTCGTGCTCCTTCGACCAGCTCGGACAACTCTCCGTGTGCTCGATTGCCCTGCTATTATACACAACCGTTATACAAAAATCAAGTCTTTTTCAAAATATTTTTCGGCGCGCGCGCCCGGTTGACAGCGGCGGCAAAAGAAGCGTATAATAGCACTTGCTTCCTTCGGGCAGCGCCGAAATCTTCGGAAAGGATGCGATCGCGATGCGCTCTCCCCGCCTTGCCGCCGCGCGGCGCGCCCTGCTGCGCACGCTGCCGGTCTTTGCCGGCTACCTCGGACTCGGCTTCGGGTTCGGCGTCATTTTGCGCACGCGGGGTTACCCGGTCTGGCTGGCGCCCGTGATGGCGTGTACCATGTATGCGGGCTCCATGCAATACGTCGCGGTCGACCTTCTGTCCGGCGGGGTGTCGCTGCTGACCGCCGCCGTAACCACGCTGATGGTCAACGCGCGCCATTTGTTCTACGGCGTATCCATGATCGGGCAATACAAAGGCGCCGGCTGGCGCAAGCCCTATCTGATGTTCGCGCTGACCGACGAGACCTATTCCCTCCTGTGCGGCGACCAGACCGCCGGCCCGGCGCGCCACGACTACTATTTCTTCGTGTCGCTGTTCGACCAGTGCTACTGGATCCTCGGCTGCACGCTCGGGGCGGCCGTCGGCGGCGTGCTCCCGTTCCCGACCAAAGGGATCGACTTTGTGCTCACGGCGCTGTTCGTCACCATCGTCGTGGACCAGTGGCGCGCCAACCGCAATCACCTGCCGGTGTTGATCGGCGCCGCCGCCGCAGCGCTCAGCCTGCTGATCTTCGGCTCCGACAACATGCTGATCCCCGCCATGCTGCTGATCGCGGTCGTGCTCACCCTTCTGCGCAAAAAGGAGGTGCCGGCCGATGGTTAACACCCACACCTTTCTGCTCATCGCCGTGATCGCCGCCGTCACCTATCTGCTGCGGTCGCTGCCGTTTCTGGTGTTCCCGGGCGGCAGGACGCCCGCCTTCGTCGACTATCTCGGCAAGGTGCTCCCCTACGCCATCATGGGCATGCTGGTGGTCTATTGCCTCAAGGACACCGCGGTGCTCTCGTGGCCCTACGGCATTCCGGAGCTGCTCGCGTGCATCGTGGTCGTGCTGCTGCACGTCTGGCGCAAAAACACGCTTTTGAGCATCGGCGTCGGTACTGCGTGCTATATGGTGCTGGTTCAGCTTGTATTCAAAACGTAATGAAAGCAAAAGACACGATCCCCCGGCTTCACCGGGGGATCGTGCTTTAAGCGCGTGTTTATGCATCCACGTTGACCAGCGCATACTCCCGCGAGCCGAAGCCGAGCGCGGCGGCCGCCTCCACGGTGTGGATGCCGTGGCGCGATTCGATCCGCTCCAGAAAATGGGCCTGCCCGGGGTCATCCTTGGCGGCGTAGACCAGATCGATGCACGCTTGGTCGAGCGCGACCGGATCGAGCGACGCGAGCACGCCGACGTCCGCCATGCAGGGGTCCTCCGCCACGGCGCAGCAGTCGCAGTCGACGGAAAGATTCTTCATCACGTTGATATAGGCGGCTTTGCCGCCGAAGTAGCGGACGACAGCGGACGCGGCGTCCGCCATGCTTTCCAGAAAGCGGTCCTGCTCCGGCAGGTCGCGCCAGACGAGGCGCTGGTCCTTCGTTCTGCCCGCGGAATGGATCCACGCTTTGCCCTCGCTTGAGGCGCAGCCGATGGAAAGCTGCTTGAGCGCGCCGCCGAAGCCGCCCATCGGGTGGCCCTTGAAGTGCGAAAGCACCAGCAGCGAGTCGTAGTTTGCCAGATTCTTGCCCACAAAGTCTTCCGTCAGCACGTGGCCGTGCTCCACGGGCAGCGCGAGATCCGGCCCTGTCTCGTCCAGCAGGTCCACCGTGAAATACTGCGTCCAGCCGTGGTCCTGCAGCAGCTGTTTGTGCTTTTCGCTGCTGTTGCGCGCGCCGGGGTAGGCCGTGTTGCATTCCGCCACCGTGCCGCCGATGCGGTCGACCAGCGGCTGCCAGAAGTCGGGCCGCAGGAAGTTCTGGTTCCCCTGTTCGCCCGAATGGAGCTTGACGGCGATCCTGCCCTGCAGCGGGGCACAGACGCGGTCATAGAGCGCCGAAACCGACGCCGGGGTAATCACAGAGGTAAAGTATACCTTCGGTTTTTCCATAAAGCTTCGTCCTTTCCGCGGCCGTCATTCCGCCGCAGGCGCTTCGGAGGAATTCGCGGTTTCTTTCGGCTTTTCGGCGGGCCTGAGGCGCGGGAACGCGCGGTAGACCGCCATGACCAGCACCGGCACCGCAAGCAGCTGCAGCGCGACGGCGGGCACGGCGTTGATGAAGCCGTTGGTCAAAAAGAGCTTGAGCGTGAACGGGTCGCCGCCGAGGCCGGCCAGCGCGGTGCGCGAAAGCCCCCAGACGAGCCGCCCGAGCAGCATGGCCGCAAACAGCGAAACGTAGATCCAGCCCGGCCTTTTCGGCAGCAGCCGATACAGCAGGCCGGTCACAAGGCCGTAGGTGCCGAGCTCAAACGCCATGCCGATCGCGTTGGGAAACATGGCCGGCATGTGGAACAAAAACGAACGCATCAGCGGCGCAACGATACCGACCGCGAGGCCGTACCACGGGCCGCAGAAATAGCCGCAGAGCAGCACGGGCAGATGCATCAGCGACACCTTGTTCGCAATCTGCTGCACCTGGCCGGTCAAAAACGGCAGCACCATGCAGAACGCCAGCATCAGCGCCGCGA
>JAEEUW010000051.1 GCA_016290665.1 Clostridiaceae bacterium
GGAATCCATGCGGCGTCCATCCACAACTAAACAACAACCGAAAGCGCCCCGCGGGGCGCTTTTTGCTTTGGAACGGAACGCCGACGGGTCGTTCCGTTCGTTCATTGTTTGTTCATTCTTATTTGAAAGATTTGTAAACAATTTGTTCGAAACCTGTTAAACCGTTTCCGATTTCATTGACAAACGTCGCTTTCGGTGCAACAATAAGAGCGACACTGCTCAGGCATTTTGAATCGGAGGTTTTACCATGCTTCCCGCTGTTGAAAACGACAACTGCTACGCTTATCTCAAGCGCTGCACGTCCATTTATCCCGACGTGTGGATGATGCAGCATTTCGGCGTCCGCTACCGCAAATCGGAGATGTTCCGTGATATCGACGCGCTTTCCGCCTACTTTCAGAAGGAGCTGGGACTCAAGCGCGGCGACGTCTATACCGTGTTCATGACCACCACCGTGCAGGGCATTCTGACCTTTTATGCGCTGTGCCAGATCGGCGTGATCGCAAACATCGTGCACCCGCTGATGAGCACGGAATACCTGAAGGAAACGCTCGCGGACGTGCGCGCCAAGGGCGTAATGATCCTCGACATTCTTTCGAAGGACCACGTGAAAACGATCAACGACAGCGGTCTGCCGTGCATCGTCTGCTCCTCGTCCGATTATGCCGAGGGCATCAAGAAATACGGAACCATGGCCGGCGAAAAGCTTGCGAAGGCCGTATTCCCAAAATTCAAGAACGCGGTCTCCTACCGCAGGGCGATCTCGATGCACACCGATCCGATCCCCTGCGAAGGCAACGCCGACGACGTGGCCGTCTATCTCAACGGCGGCGGCACCACCGGCAAAAGCAAAACGATCAAGCTGACCCACCGCGCCATCAACGAGCTGGTGCAGCGCGTGAGCGATCTGGACGAGATCCACGATCCCGGCGAAGAGGCCGAGGTGATCGTGCTGCCGATGTTCCATTGCTTCGGGCTTTGCGTCGCCATCCACATGGCGCTTTGCAACTCCGCGCGGATCATCCCGATGATGCAGTTCGACGCCCGCCTGTTCTGCAGGCTGATGCGCAAAAACCTGGTCATCGGCTTTGGCGGCATCCCGCTGATGTTTGCGAAGCTCATGCGGGATAAGCACTTTGACGGCCCCTGGCTCAAAAACGTGCGGCTGATGTTCTGCGGCGGCGACGACGTTTCCGACGAGTTTCTGCGCACGTTCAACGGCTATTTTGAAAAGTGGGGCGCGGTCGGCCGTCTGCGGCAGGGCTACGGTCTGACCGAGATCGGCTCGGTCTGCTGCACAAACAGCAACACCGACTTCCGCGAAGGCTCCATCGGCAAGGCGCTGCGCGGCGTGGAGATTGAGCTTTGGGACGACGATCACAAGCCGGTGCCCGACGGCGAGGTCGGCGAATTCGCCGTGGCCGGACCGACCATCATGAGCGGCTACTATACGCAGGACGGCCCCGACGATCTGGGCCTTTATCGGGACGAAACCGGCAAGCCGTGGGTGCTCTCTGGCGACCTCGGCTGCCGCGACGCGGACGGCTACTACTACTTTGCGGGCCGCAAAAAACGAGTGATTATCATTGCCGGCTACAACGTCTATCCGAGCGATATTGAAAAAAAGCTGTCCGAGCTGCCGCAGATCAAGGACTGCTGCGCCGTGCAGGGCTGGCAGGGCGAGCGCAGCATCGTGCGGCTCTATGTCTCGCTGACCCGCAGCGTGGACGAGGACGCCTTCCGCGAAACGATCGGCAGGCTGCTGCTCGACAGCTTTTCCAAGTTCTATGTGCCGCGCGAAATCGTGTTCATGAAGGAGCTGCCGCAGACCCCGCTGATGAAGGTGGACTTTATGAAGCTGACGCAGCAAAAGCCGGGCGACCCGGTGTACGGCAGATAACACGGAGCCCCCTTTCGCAATTATCGCTTTCAATAATGATCCCCCGGCATTGCCGGAGGATTCTTGTTTTTATAATTCAACGCATCGGCTGCCTTTCCGGCATCCGGCGATCCGCGGTCCGGGACCGCCGGTCAGCCAAGCAGGCCGCCGACGGCATGATTGCCGGCCGGTTGGTGACAAAAGAAGCGGAGCGCCGCGCCCGGGCACGGGGAAGAATCAGCCTTTTTTCTTCACAGCCGCAATCAGCCCCACGGCAAGGACGAGGACGGACACGCCGACCCAAATCCAGAAGGTCGCTTCGGAGGATCTGTCCCCGGCGCCGCCCGACGGAAAGCTGCCGCCGTTTGGCATTGACGGACGTTCGCTGCCGCTGCGCTGTGTGCCGCCGCTTTGGCCGTCGGGCTGTCCGGCGGGAATTCGTCCCATTTCACTTCCAGAATGATGGGCGACTCTCCCGCGGGCAGCGTGAGGGTTTGCGGATTCAAAAAGTCGGTGCGGAACTGTCCGGTGCGGATGTTGTAGTCGATTGTCACACGCACGTTGCCCGGCGCATAAACGAAGGGGTCGCGCGTAAAATCCACGATTGTTTTCGGCCTGAGGCCCTGCGACTGCATCTTCGCATACAGCTCCGCGCAAAGCGGGCGGTCGGGATCCAGCAGCCACGCCAGCTCGCCGTCCACAATGCGCTGCGCTTCCTCTGCGGAAAGGCGGCAGCTCTCTTTCAGGCACAGGCCGTTGCGCTTGCTCTTTTTTTCGAGCATGAGATACGAGGTATCGTTATTGTAACAGCGGATGCGGAACTTTTCGCGCGCGTTGACGCCGTCGATCTTTTCGCGCAGCGCCTTGTCGTTCGGGGAATCAAAATAAAGGCTCCTGACCCGTTCGCCGCCGCCGGGCGCGTGTTTGTCCCACTGCATGACGGCCGAAAGCCGCGCGCGCAGCGTCAGCCGGTCCAGGGCGTTGATCTCATGCTTCCATTCGTGGCGGTACTTCACACTATTTGCCATGGCGATCACCTTTGGTTTTGTTCATCGGGGATACTCCTTTCCGGAACATATTGCTTCATCCTCCCCCGCTTTCGGGAAACGGCGCCGGAAGCCGAAGCCCCCGACGCCGCCCCATAAAGAAGAGGAGATGGGGAACCGTCTGAGTTATCCGGCGCCGAACAGGCTGCGGAAGAATGCAAGAATCCGTTCGAAGAAGGCTCTGATTCTGCCGAAGAACCCGTTGCCGCCGGGGCCCGGCTGCTGTCCGCCCGGGCCCGGCTGCTGTCCGCCGGGGCCCGTCTGGCCGCCCGAGGCGGTCTGGGCCGTTGCGCTTGTGCTGCCGTTCAGCTTATAGCTGCTGCCGGAGGTGAGCGAAGGACTCGCAAACACCACGTAGCTTGCGCTTCTCGGCGCCGTCGACTGTGCCGTATAGACCGCATTGCCGCTCGCGTCGGTGATTTTGATCGTGCTGCCGGCTGTGACAAGGTTGCTGCCGGAGCCGCCGCCGAGGAGGCCGCCGAAGCCCGGGCCGCCGCTGCCGCCGAAGGCGACGTAGGTGCCGCTGTAGCTCTGCGGCATCATGGCGTGGCCGACCGCAAGCACTGTTGCGCCGCTGAAGGTGCAGCCGTATTCGGTATCGATCGGGTCGCCGTCGCCCTGGGAGGGCGCATAGATCTCCAGGGTGCCGCCCGCGAGGGTTGCGCTGCCGTTGGAATCGATGCCGTCGCCGTTCGTCACGTTGATATAGACGTAGCCGCCGTACTGGTTGTAGCTGAAGTCTGCGCTGCGGTCGGCGATGTCGCCGTTGGCGGCGTTGATGCCGTCGTCTGTGGCGGTCACGCTGACACTGCCGCTGTAGACGTTGACGACCGCGCCTTCGATGCCCTCGGCGGCCTTGGTGACCGTGATCGTCGGGCCGGCCGTGCCTTCTGCGCCGATGTTCAGCACATGGTCGCTCTTGATGCCGTCGTCGTTCGCCGACACCGTGATATTGCCGGAGAGGATATTCAGCTCTTTTTCCGACTTGATCGCGTCGCCGTCATAGGCGTTCGCGTCCTCGGGATCTTTATAGCTGTGCTTGATGCTGACGTTGAGGGTCACGTCTTTGATCGTCAGCGAAGCGGTGGAAAGCAGCGTCGTTGTGGCGTTGCCGTTTTCGTCCTCTTCATAGAGGTCCGCGCCGCCCTTGACGCCGTTTTTGCCGTAGGCATTGACGTTGATCGTGCCCGTGCCGCCGATGGTGACGTTGGAGCCGTCTTTGCATTTAATCACGGCGTTTTCAATGTCGGGATAGGCGGTCGTATCGGTATAGACGTCGTCGTTGTTGTACTGGTCGTCGCTGAGGTTGTTGACGCTGCCCGCCGCGGCAAGGATCGTGACGCCGCTGCCCTTGTTGCAGGTGAGCGGCGCGGTGGCGTGCGCGGTGAGCGTCAGACCGTCAAGGATGAGCGTGACGCCGGTGACGTTCTTTTTGACCACGATCGTGCCGTTCGCGCAGGAACCGGAAACGACGTAGGTGCCCGCGGCCGTAATGGAAAGCGCCGTGTTCTTGACCTTGTAGCCGTTATAGGCGCCTTCGGTCACGGTAATGGCGCTGTCGGAAAAGACAAAGCGCGTAGCGTTGGCGGCGTCATCCTCTGTTGCCGCAAAGGACGGAAGCGACAGCGTAAAGAGCATGACCAGTCCGATGGCAACGGAAAAAATCTTTTTGAAAACAGTTGTGCGTTTCATCGTGATTGCCTCCTTCGTATCTGATGTGTCGTTTGACGGCAGGCTTCCCTGCCTTCTGATTACATTATCCCCGTGAAGATTGAAGAAAGATTGAAGCTTTCCTTTATTTTCTTTTTACTTTGTTCCGGTCAGCGCCGTGCCGTTCACATACAGTGTATAGCCGTTGGAAATGACGTTCGCCGCGTTGCCGGAAAAGCTCGTGATATAGGTGTCGCCGGTGAGCGTCCAGGTGCTGGTGGAATCCAGCGTTACGTTCACGGTGCCGACTTCGGTGGAGACGGTATCGCCCTTTGCGTTCGTGATCTTGCCGCTCACAGATCCTTTGAACGTGGAGCCGTCGGAGAGGTTCAGCGTCAGCGTGGAGTTATCGCCCACGAGGATATTGCCGGAGAGCGTCTGCTTTTTGGCGTTCAGGGTTGCGGTGTTGTTTCCGCCGCTCCAGCCGTCGTCGCAGACCGAGAGCAGCACGTTCGCGCTGTCGCTGTTTGTGATCTTCACCCCGGAGAGCGTGATCACCGCGTCCGTATTCGTCACGTGGAACACATGGCCGCTCTTGCTGGTCAGGCTGCCGCCGGTCATTGTGAACGTCGCGGTGCCGCCGGCTGTGTCGCCGGACATGGACTGATAGAGCATGATCGAATCCAGGAACTGGGCGTTGCTGTTGCGCTCGGTGTTGTCGGCGGTCAGATCACAGTCGTTCAGCGTGACGGAGTTGAGGCCCTCGATGCACACGCCTTCCGACAGGTTGGAGACCAGCTTTGCGTTTGACACGGTGATGTCCGCCGTGGAATAGATCGCCGGGGAACCGAGCCCGTTGGAAGTATAGGTCCCGCCGTCCACGGTCACCGTGCCGCCGCCGCGGTCGGTGCGGATCGGCGCGGAGGAGCGCCCGCTGGTGGTAACGGTCAGGTTCTTTGCCTTGGTGATCCCGCCGCCGGTCGTCATAATGCCGCCGGCGCCGTTGCCGGTTGTGGTGATGGTCGTATTCTGAATGATCAGGGTTGTGCCGTCGCCTTCTTTGCCGTTCTGCCCGCCGTTGCCGCCGTAGCAGAATACGCCGTTGGCGCCGTCCGCGTCGGAGGTGATCGTGCCGCCGGTGATGGTGGTTGTGGTTCCGTCTTTGACCAGAACGGCGGCGTTCTGGCCGTAGAAGTTGCAGTTGTCGCCGCCGTCGGAATCGCCGGTCTTGTTCACGGTCGCGTCCGTGATCGTGACGGCATCGCTTGTCGCGATCAGCAGCGCGCTCTGATCCGCCTTGGAGGACGTGTAGGTCTTGCCGGTTTCGGCTGCCGCGGCGGTGAGCTCCGTCGCGCCGTCATAGGTCACGTCGGCGCTGCTGCCGCCCGGGCCGCCGCTCGGCGGGGTTCCGCCCGGGCCGCCTTCCGGCGGGGTTCCGTTCGGTGCGCCTTCGGGCGGAGTTCCGTTCGGTGCGCCTTCGGGCGGTTCTCCCGGGGGATCTCCGCTCGGCGCGCCGTCCGGCGGGGTCGGTCTGTTTTCGGTTGCGTTTGTCTGTGCGTCTGCTTGTTGAGTAGTGGTTTGGTCGGTTGTTTCCGTTTTGCCGCAGGCCGCAAAGCTCAGCAGAACCATGGCGACCGCAAGCAGAATGGCGATTGCTTTTTTCATGATGATACACTCCTTTTGATGAGATTGGATCGCGGTGTTTCCCGCTTTCTGACCCCTATTATCCCCGCATAGATTGAAAACAGATTGAAGAATCATTCATTTTTTAATTGGTGCAAAAAAAGAAGACGCCCGATTGCGTTCGGACGCCTTTTTCTGGGTTAACACCTATTTTGTGATTGGAATGGATACGGTAAAGATTGCCTTTCCGTCCTTATATGCCGCGCGGATCGTGCCGCCGTGCGCTTCGGTGACCGCCTTTGCAATGGAAAGGCCGAGCCCGTAGTGGGCGCCCGCTTCCGTTCTCGCTTCGTCGGCGCGGTAGAACCGGTCGAACAGACGGGCGGTTTCTTCCGCAGACAGCGCCGGCGCGGGGTTGGAAACCTGCAGAACCGCCGTGTGCTTCTCCCGCCGGAGCGAAAGCGTGATCTCCTCGCCGCTGCCGTGCGACAGGGCGTTGTCGAGCAAAATCGAAACGAGCTGCCGCAGCTGATTCGCGTTGCCATCGACACAAACCCCGGGCTCGATTTCGGCTTCGATCCGTTTGCCGCTTTCAAACGCAAGGCTTTCAAACGGCAGCACCTCGCCACCGACGAGCTGCGAGAGTTCCAGCGCTTCCTTCGGCAGATCGCCGTTTTCCGCGTGGGAGAGGGTCAGCAGCTGCTTCACCAAATCCGACATGCGCTCGTTTTCATAGTCGATGTTATCCAGCCACTCGCTGCCGCCGCTTTGCCGCCGCAGCAGCTCGCTGTTGGCGGAGATAACGGCAATCGGGGTTTTGAGCTCGTGTCCGGCGTCGGAGACAAAGCGCCTTTGGCGCTTGTCGTTTTCCTCCAGCGGGCAGACGATGCGGCGGGCGATGAAGATCGAGATCACCACCAGCGCGGCCAGCGTGACCGAACCGATCACAAGCATGAGCTGCACCAGCATAACCTGGTTTCTGTTGCTGATTGTTCCATCCAGCATGGCGACGAGGGTACAGTCTTCTTTCTCCTCCACCAGATAGCGCATGCTGCCCACAGTGCCTTCACGTTTGCCTTTTGCAAGAATCGAAGCCGCAAGCTCCAGCAGCGACGCCTCGCTTTGCAGGTTCTCGTTGCCGTTCTGCACGGCCAGCACCGTGCCGTCCTGCGCGTAAGCAACCGAATAGAAGGTGGAGAGCCGGAACGCGGGCTCGTTCTTGCGGAACCTGTCGTCCTCGGGCGGCATCGGCGGCGCGCTGCCCTCCTCGGGCGGCGCATCCGGTTTCCGCTCAGGCACGCTGTCCTTTTCCGGCGCATCCGGCTTTTCGTCAAGCGTATATCTTTCGACATACGTCCGAAGGATCTCTCTGTTTTCGCGCTGCAGCGCAAGATGGTTGGAAACAACAATCGTGGTCAGCGCAACCGCCATCAGCGCCAGAAGCGACCCGACGACGGCAAAAACGATGCTTCTTTTTGTCTTTTTAAACATCCCGGCACCTCAATTCATAGCCGATTCCGCGCAGCGCCTTGATCTCGCACTTTGATTCCACAAACGCCAGCTTCTTGCGGGCAAAGGACATATACACTTCCACGTTGTTATACTCGGCGTCGCTTTCATAGCCCCAGATTTTGAGGGCGATCTGCTCGCGCGTGAGCACCTGCCCCTGATTGGCGATCAGGTATTCCAGAATGCGCAGCTCCTTTTCGCCGAGCCGCACGCTCTTGCCGTTTGTGCATTTCAGCAACGCGCCCTTTGTGTCGAGCGTCAGATCGGCGAAGGAAAGGCCGTTGTCGTCGGCGGGAAGCCCGCGCCGGGAAAGCGCCCGCAGCCGGGCAAGCAGCTCCCGCGTCATAAAGGGCTTGGTCAGATAATCGTCCGCGCCGCTGTCGAGCCCTTCCACCTTGTCGTCCAGCTCGCCCTTGGCGGTCAGCATCAGAATCGGGGTGCGGATTCCGGCTTTGCGCGTCTGCTTCGCCACGGCATAGCCGTTCATGCCGGGCATCATCACGTCGAGCACGATCAGATCGTAGATGCCGCTTTCAATCGCAAACAGCGCGTCTTCGCCGTTTTCGAACGCGTCCACGTCGTAGCCCTCCTGACGCAGCAGCTCGCACAGCGCCCGGTTCATTCGTTTTTCGTCTTCCGCAAGCAAAACTTTCATGCCTGATCCCTCCGTTCAGCTGTGATTGTATGGGCAAACATTGAAAGAAGATTGAAGAACGCCCGAATCGGTCTTTATCAGTATACCACATCCCGGCGGACTTTTCAATGATTACGGGCGCAAAGAGCCGCCCGCGAGGCGGGAAAGCGCATGGCAAAAGCCGTCCCCCGGAAGGAACGGCTTTCGCCTGATCGGTCGGATCATTTTGTCGGGTCCAGCGCGATGCCGGTCACACGCGCGTGGATGGCCAGCTCGGTGCGGTTTTTATAGCCCGTCTTTTGCAGCAGCACGCGCAGATGGGATTTGACGGTATTCTCCGAAATATACAGGGACTTTGCAATCTCGGGGTTTGTCATCCCGGCGGCAATTTCGCGCAGCACGTCCAGCTCGCGGTCGCTGAAATCTTCGCGCGAGGCGCTGCCGAGCCGGACCGGCGGCGCGTTTTGGGGATAGACCGATTCGCCCGCCATCGTGCGGTCCAGCACGTTGAGGAGCTCCACCTTTTCCGATTCTTTGTACCAGAAGCTTTCAACGCCGATCCTGCGGGCGCGCGTCATCCAGCTTTGCTCGGGCATGCTGGTCACGATCACGATTTTGATCTGCGGATAATCCCGCTTGATCCGTTCGGCTGCGTCCAGGCCGTTGGAGCCGTCGCTCATCAGCACGTCCATGACAATCAGATCGATCTCATTTTCAAGCAGATAGATGTCCGCCGAAAATGCGGATTCCACGGCAAGCACCACCTCGTAACGGTCGCTGCTGCCGATCATCAGCTCAAAAAAGCGCCGCGACAACACCTGGTCGTCAACAATCATGACGCGGCTTTTCGGCATGGGAATTCACCTCCGGAATTTGGGTTTGCTGTTTATGCGTGCTCTGCTTTGGCGCCGAACCGCAGCAGCAGGCGAAACGCGGGCGCGCTTTCAATTTCCATGGTCCCGCCCGCCTGCTCCGCGGCAACGCGCAGATTGGAAAGGCCGCCCGCTTCCTGCACGGGGCCCTTCGGGGGCTTGCCGTCGTTGGTCACCGTGATTTCCAGCGCCGTGGGGCCGTCTGTGATTTCCACGTTCAGCAAATGCGCCTGCGCGTGCTTCACGGCATTGGTCAGGCATTCGTGAATCGCAATTTCCATAACCGGCTTCAGCGCGGGCGGGATTCTGCCCGCAATCCGGACGTCCACACCGATGACCTTTGCCGCTTTCAAAAGCGCCTCCAGCCGGTCGGCGGGTTCCGAATCCGGCACGTCGTTTTGCAGAAGACCGACCGTTTGCCGCAGCTGGTCCGTGACCGCCCGGCGGGTAGAATCAACGTCCTCCAGATAGCCGCGGATGACGAGCAGACACTGGCCGAGCTTATTGTGCAGACGGATCTTGGCCTCCAGAACCTCCCGTTCGCGCACGGCGCTGTCCAGCTCGTTCAGATATTGGCGCAGCCGGCGGTTCGCCGCCTCCAGCTGCAGATTGCGCCGGTGCAGCTCGCGCAGGGCACGGTGGCGCTGTGTTGCGTCAAAGGCAACGGTTTCGGTCAGCGGTTCGCCGTTCACGGTGATTTCCCGCTGCTCCAGCCGCCAGGCGGTTTCGTCCGGCAGCAGCAAAAAGGCGCCGGCTTCGTCCTCTTCCAGCCTGCAGCCGGGCTGCAGTTCGCCCGCCTGCATCCGCCGATTGAGCCGCCGGGCATCCGCCACGCCTTCGCCGAAGGCAGCGTGGCTGATTCCCATCATCCGGTTGTTCACGAGGCGCGGAAAGCCGTTTGACAAGCTGTAGCAGATGCCGTCGGGGAGCTTATCCAGCCCTTCGCAGACCGACTGCGCCGAAAGGGTGCGGCGCGACAGGCGCACCAGCCGGACGACAAGCGCGCATTCCGCCGCGGCAAACAGCACGGCAGACGCCGCATAGAGCCACACCGGCAGCACCAGCATCGGCTCCGCCCACGCCGGAACCGGGGAGTCATAGTCGGTCAGTCCGAAACTCAAGACGGAATACATTTCGATGATCCATTCCGGCCAGAAGCTCAAAAACGCAAGCAAGACGCAAACGAGCTGATACCGCAGGGTTTTCGGCTTGCCCGCGGTATAGAGCGCGCAGAGCACGGCGCCGAGGCAAAGCAGCAAAAACGCAAAGCCGAGCCCGCGCACGGGGCCTGTCGGGAGGTCAATCAATCGCATACAGGCTGAACCCCCTCCCGTTGATTTTTTACATTGAGAACAAAGCGGGCGGCAACGCCCTGCAGCAGGCCGTTCAGCGTTTGCTGCAGCCGCTGCGAAAGCGCCGGGGCTTCTTCTTTGAGCGCAGCGGTCAGGCGCAGAACGGCAACGCCGTCCGGCCCGGCAGTCAGCGTAAGATCGAGCCGCCCGAGCGCGGGCAGCACTTGCTCCAGCACGGTTTCAAACGCTTCATACAAGGCGGCGGCGTCCCGGGCGGAAAAGCGCAGCAGCGGCTCCACCTCAATTTCACTTGCAACGCCGGACAGAGACAGCGCTCTGGCCGATTCGTCAAAGCATTGACGCAGCGCCTCGCCGGTCAGTTCGGGGTGTTCTTCCGCCTGCAGCAGCAGATTGCTGCGGCGTTTGCAATAGGCCAGCAGGACGCTGCTGCGCCGCAGCACGGTGCAGAAGGCCGCCTCGTCTTCGGGCAAAGCCTCCAGCCACGCGTTCAGCGTTTTCAGCTGGGGGCGCAGCGATTCGGTCACGCGGTCGTAAAGCTGAAGCTGCATGGCGGTGGCCCGGCGGCTTTCGTCCAGCTCGGTCTTCGCACGCAGGATTTCGTGCTCCTCGGCCAGCTCTTCGGCGGCGGCGCCCAGCGATTCGTTCAGCCGCCGCAGCTCGGTGATGTCCTCCAGCCAATAGAACCGGCCGCCCCGCACGGGCCGCACCTTGAGCAGCGTGTTGCCGTCGGGCAAAAGCAGCTCGCCGTTTTCGGCCGCGCGCAGCTGCTCCGGCGTGGGGCAAAATCCGTCGGCCGCCGTCTGCTGCACCCGGTATTGCGGATCGGCCAGACCGGCGCGGAGCATGGACGCGGCAAACACGTCCGGGTAGCCGTTGTTGCTCGTCACGATCCGCGCGGCAACCAGGCTTTCCCAAAACGCGATGGTGCAAAGACAGATGTATTCGGGAAACTGGATCACGTGCCCCAGCCGCGCAAACGGGCCGAGGTCAGCGACGTAGCCGAGCCCGAACAGAACGCAAAGCGCCAGCACAGCCAGCGGCAGCCACACCGTTTTGAGCAGACGGCGGCTGACGGTGGAGCGCAGCGCCGAAATGAGAACGCCCAGCGTCAGCAGCGCGATCCAGGCCACCACGGTAAAATAGAGCGGGCCGCGGGTGTAGTTGCTTTGCCAGTCGGCAAAGCCCGGCGCGAACCGGAACGCGGCCTGATGCAAGTCGTTGGTCAGAATGCCGCAGACGAGCAGCGCGGCGGGCACGTACAGGCCGTTCCAGAACCGCGAAACGCAGTAGTCGTTGGGCTTGCCGATGTTCAGCGCGGCGCGGAACATCAGCAGCGGGCCGAACACGATGGGGAGGTAATAGCCGTACCACAAAAAGCGCTGAAAGGAGCCGTTCCAGCCCACAAAGCCGTATTTGGCCGTGCGCAGAAGATTGAGCAGCACGAACATCATCACCAGCAGCGACAAATAAAAGCGCATCTGCTTTTGCGGGAAGCGGCGGTAAACGCTGAAGCCCCAGGCAACGTAAACGGCGCAGAGCACGAGGCAGTTGAAAAGCAGGCCCGGATAGTGCAGCCCGAGCTTGATCTCATTGAACAGGCCCAGACCGACCACCAGCGCCAGACAGAGCAGCCCGGTCCGCAGCCCTTTTTTGCTGAGATCCACCGTGTTTTCCCCCCTTCGTTTGCGCGCGCGCAGATTCTACCGAAAGTATTATACAGGGGTTCGGCCGGTTTGTCTATCACCCAAAAGTATGATTTTTTCGCCTTTTCGGGCGCGGGAAACGTTTTTCGTAGCTTTGCACAAAAAACGCCGCCGTTTTTCTCTTGCAAAATCACCAAAAGGATGAGGCGAAGGGGCGGCGGAACATGGTAAAATGGTTTAGTCTATAAAGACGATTATATTAAAGGAGGTTTTCACAAAATGAAAACGAGCAAGAAACTGTTATCCATCCTGCTTTCGCTCATCATGGTTTTGACCGTGGTGCCGCTGGCGGTGATTCCGGCGAGCGCGCTGGACGCAACCGGCACATGCGGCGGTGCCTACTACGGTCACTCCGTTAGTTGGGAATTCGATGAGTCAACAGGAGCGCTTGTTATTCGTTATAATTATACGGGTGGCGGCGGTTATATGACTAATTATGATGATGTCATTACGGGAAGTGGGAAATCACCGTTTGCAACATTTTGTTATCATGACGACGGAAGCATCACTTCTTTGACAATTGAAGAAGGTGTAGAAAGCATCGGGGATTACGCTTTTCAATACGCGAAATCGTTTCGTTCGTTGGTTCTGCCCAACGGTATGAAACGCGTTGGTGATTATGCGTTTTTCCGCTCCAGCTTAAGAAACTTAACGCTTCCGCATACGATTCAAACGATTGGTGATCATGCGTTTGGAGACGGCGACTTTGAATATGTTTATTATGAGGGAAGTCCGGATGAATGGGCAAATGTAACCATCGGTTCGGACAACACCGCATTTAGAAACATCTATTATGCCTATGAAGACGGCGACTTGGAAAACGGTGTCACATGGCATTTTGATGCAGCCACCGGCACGCTGACCATCAGCGGGGCCGGCGCAGTCACGGATGTCTGGAGCAGCATGGGCTACCGCTTTTATGAGAACCTGTACCATCCTGAGCTTGTGACCGATATCGTGATCGAAGAAGGCATCACACAGATTGACGTTAATACATTTGAGGGCCTTGAAAACGTGCAAACGGTGTCGTTACCGTCCACGCTCGAGGATATCGGTGACGAGGCGTTCAAAGACTGCGCCGCGCTTGAAAGCGTCACTGTTCCCGAAGGGGTCCTCTGGGTCGGTGACAATGCGTTCGACGGCTGCTCCGCTCTGAGAAGGGTCAAGCTGCCCTCAACGCTTACGTATCTTGGCGATCATGTGTTCGATGGCACAGATGCTCTTGTCGCCGTCGTCATGTATCCCGGCATTGAAAACACCTTTGAAGCCGGAGCGCTCGATAGTTATAATAATAGTAATGTCCGAATCTACTTTGTCGGCACGGCTGAACAGCTCGACGCAACGAGAGTGCTGTGCAGCGATGGCATAGAAAGACCGCTGGCCAACGCTGCGGTTGTGGTGCAGGTGAGTTTCCCTTACTGCGAAGTCGAAGTATATCTACTGGATGATACCGTGGGCCAGGCTGAATACTATGATGATCTCTATCAGCGTGTTGAATTCGGCGAGGAATTCACACTTGCGCCTGAACTTGCCGAGCACCGCTATGTGAAGGGCTGGTATCAGAATCATGGTGAACTGATATCCTCCGAAGCGACCTATACCGGAACGGCAAACACTGGGTTTATCAGCATGTCGTGTAAAATTGGCTGCAATCACGATTGGACCGGCGAATCCTACAACACCACCAGATCCTGCACGCAGCAGTATATCTATTATGAAACCGAACCACAGCGTGGCGACGTGATCGTCATTCAGAACTGCGCCTATTGCGAAGCGGTAAGACTGCGTAAACAGGGCTTCAACAACTGGACTACCACCAACAAGGACAATGAAGACTATCTTGCCGCGATGGCTCGCCTGACGATCCACTATGACCCCGACCATGACTGCGGCTGCAACGACTGCTTTGAAGCGCTTCCCCACTATGACTATAACGACGATTATCGCTGCGACAACTGCGGCACGATCATCTGCCACACCTGCATCGACAACGACCACGACTGCGTCTGCGACCTTTGCAGCACTCAGCTTGAACATACCTGGTCGCTTGTTTATGACACCACGCCGACCTGCACTGGCCCATGGGTCAACTGGCCTGAAAACACGAACTTCGCCAGCGCGGAATCCTGCACCAACTGCGCTGCCGTGCGCATCAACTACGTCAGCGGCGACCCGAGAATCGTTGCGGCTGACGACGTTGCAACCGATGAAGAAGTCATCGCGCTTGACGCCCATATGGGACAGCCTGTGCATGACTGGCATTTTGTTTACGACACCACATTCTCCTGCGAACACCCGTATATCGATTGGCCCGAAAACGAGAACTTCGCCAGCGCGGATTTCTGCCACGCCTGTCATTCTGCCCGCATCAACTATGTCAGCGGCGACCCGAGAATCGTTGCGGCTGACGACGTTGCAACCGACGAAGAAGTCCTTGCGCTTGACGCGCACATGAAGCAGCACGACTGGCGGCAGATTTATGACACCACGCCGATCTGCGACGACGGTTGGATCAACTGGCCCGAAAACGCAAACTTCGCCAGCGCGGATTTCTGCGACGCCTGCGGTTCTGCCCGCATCAACTATGTCAGCGGCGACCCGAGAATCGTTGCGGCTGACGACATTGCAGCCGACGAAGAAATCGCTGCGCTCGAAGCGCATTTGACGATCCATTTTGACGCCGACAGCAACGGCTTCTGCGACCTTTGCGGCGAGGGCATAGGCCCTGTGGAGCTGGAAGATCCGACCACCGAGGTGACCGTGGCCGCTGAAGCGGGCGTTATCCCCGAGAGCACCGTGCTGGTCGTTGAACCCAACGCGGCAGTCGCCAACTTCGTGATCGGCAACGGCACGGTTGGGAACTACAACCACGAAGCCTTTAACATTTCGCTGGAAGACGCAAACGGCAACGAAGTCCAGCCGCAGGGCTCAGTCACCGTCAAGCTGCCGATCCCGGTCGGCTATGACACGAACAACATCAAGGTCTACTTTGTGGACGACGAAGGCAACAAGAGCGACATGTACGCCACCGTGGAAGGCAATTACGCCGTCTTCACCGTGAATCACTTCAGCAAATACGTGCTCGTGGACGAAACCTGCCTGCATAACGGCGGAACCGAAGTCCGCGACGCCGTGACCGGCAACTGCCACACCGACGGCTACACGGGCGACATCTACTGCAAGGTCTGCGGTGATAAGATCGCCGATGGTGAGAACACCGGCAAGGACATGACGAAGCACGACGGCGAAACCGAAATCCGCGACGCCGTGACCGGCAACTGCCACATTGACGGCTACACCGGCGACACCTGGTGCCTCGGCTGCAACACCAAGATCGCAACCGGTACGAACACCGGCAAGGACATGATGAAGCACGACGGCGAAACCGAGCTGCGAGGCGTCAGAGAAGGCAACTGCCGCGATGAAGGCTACAGCGGCGACCTCTATTGCCTCGGCTGCGGCAACGTCAAGGAAGCGGGCCACAGCACCGGCAAGGTCGCATCGAACCACGTCGGCGGCACCGAAATCCGCAACGCGAAGGCTGCAACCTGCAAGGTCGACGGCTACACCGGCGACACCTGGTGCAAGGGCTGCAACCAAAAACTTTCGTCCGGCTCCGTGATTTCGAAAGACACCGTCAATCATACGCCGGGCCCGGTGATACGCGAAAACGAGCAGGCCGCAACGACCGAACACGGCGGCAGCTATGACGAAGTGTGCCGCTGCTCGGTCTGCGGCAAGGTGCTCAGCAGCACCCACAAGACGACCGACCCGCTGCCGAAGCCGGCGGATAATTCCAACCGCTGCCACTGGTGCGGCAAGGAACACAACGGCTTCTTCCAGAAGATCGTGGCGTTCTTCCACAACATCATGGCGAAGATCTTCGGCAACAAGTATTAAGCAGCACACCCCCACACCCCCGCTTCGGCGGGGGTTTTTCCGTCGACCCCGCCGGCTTCCCGGGAGCGCCGATCTGACGAAAGCGGACGGCGGCGTGGAAGCGCCGGCCCTGCGGCCCGAAAACGGCTGCGTGGCCCTGCGGCTCTTCGGCGGCCTGCTGCTCCAACCGCTGCAAAGCAAACGTAAAAACGGACAGGGCAAACGCTCTGTCCGTTTTTTGAGTGAGATCTCAGTTATCTGTCTTCCGGGTTCTGTTCAGATTGCGATCAGTTTTTCCTTCACGCCCTTCGGCGGGTCATAGACCTTGTCTTCGGGGCAGTTCTGGGTGAGCAGGCGGAAGTCGACCTTCATCAGCGGGGTTTCCGGCAGCTTTTCCACTTCCACGATGTCGCGCGGCACGGAGAAGACCGAGAAATTCTCTTTGATATAGGCCTTGATCATGGCCTCGTAATCGGCGCGGTCATGGTCGGCGTCGTTATAGGCGACGAAGAGGCGCACGATCGGCTTTCCGTTCTGGAAGCCCTTGACGCAGCACGCCTCTTTGACGAACGGCAGGGTGACCAGCTTCTTTTCAATGTCGCTGGGATAGATGTTGTAGCCGGAGATGATGATGACCCTCTTCTTGCGGCCAGAGAAGAAGTAGAAGCCGTCCTTGTCGCGGTAGCCGAGGTCGCCCGAGCGGACCCACTGCACGCCGTTTTCGTCGGTCTCCAGCCCTTCGCCGTCGTGGCCGTCCTCGGTGTAGTAGCCGCTCATGATGGTCGGGCCGGCAATCACAAGCTCGCCGATCTCGCCGTCGGGCAGCTCGTTGCCCTTGTCGTCCCAGACGGCCATCTGCACGCCTTCGATCGGGCGGCCGATGGAGTTGGGCTTGAACTCGGTGTTGGTGCAGGTGCAGCAGACCGAGCCGACCTCGGTCAGACCGTAGCCCTGGCGCAGCTTGCCCACGGCGCCGTATTTTTCAAGGTAATCGTTGAACTCGTCCAGCAGCACCTGCGGGGCGTCGTCGCCGCCGCAGAACGACAGGCGGATGTTCTTGAGGCACTTGTGGTCGAAATGTTTTTCCTGCATCAGCTTTTTGAACATCACGGGGATGCCGAGGATGCCGACCACGCAGTTTTTGCGCATGAGCTTGTTGAAGAGCTTGGCGTCAAACTGCATCATGGGAATCAGCCGCGCGCCGTTGCACATGGCCATATGCATGGCGACCGACAGGCCGAAGCAGTGGAACAGCGGCAGCACGATGATTTCGGCCTCTTCGCCGGGACGGTGGATGCGGTCGAGCTTCGACATGCGGAAGACGATCTCGTTGATGGCGCGGGACGTGAGCTTGATGGTCTTGCTCTTGCCGGTGGTGCCGCCGCCGTTGAGATAGACCGCCGTTTTGTCGCAGTCGCAGTGATCCTTGACGTTCGCCTTGGCAAAGCGCTTGAGCGCGGTGCGGTATTCTTCGCGGTTGTTGAGCTTCGGGAAGGCTTTTTTGAGCAGCTTTTCGCCCGCGCCGACAGCCGCCTTCTTGAACGCGGGGGCGTAGTCGGAGCTGTGGCAGACCAGCAGCGGCAGATTCAGCTCGTTGAGCATATCGGCGTATTTGCGCGAAAGCACGTCGCGCACCATGACGCCCTTGCTGTGCAGCTGCAGGATG
>JAEEUW010000052.1 GCA_016290665.1 Clostridiaceae bacterium
TCAAGCTGAACGTGTTCCACTGGCACCTGAGCGACGACCAGGGCTACCGGGTCGAAAGCGAGCGCTTCCCGCGCCTCAACGAGGTCGGCTCGTTCCGCAGCGGAAGCGGCTTCGGCTCAAGCGACACGTCGCGCTACGGCGGCTATTATACCAAGGCCGAAATCCGCGACGTGGTCGCCTACTGCGCCGAACGGTTCATCCGCGTGATCCCCGAAATCGACATGCCCGGCCACACCAAGGCCATCCTCGCGTCCTATCCGCACCTTTCGTGCCGCGAAACGCCGATCGAAGTGGAAACGCAGGCGGGCATCTTCCGCGACATCCTTTGCGCCGGCAAGGACGAAACGGTGGATTTCTGCTGTGCACTGCTCGACGAGGTGTGCGAGCTGTTCCCCGACGCATGGGTTCACATCGGCGGCGACGAGGCGCCGAAGCACCGCTGGCGCAGCTGCGACTGCTGCAAGACCCGCATGGCAAAGGCGCACCTCGATTCGTTCGAGGCGCTGCAGGGCGATTTCATGAACCGCATCGCCGCCCATCTGCGGCAAAAGGGCAAGCGCGCCGTCGCCTGGAACGAAAGCCTCAAAAGCGGCTGTCTGGACGGCGATATCGTCGTGGCGGACTGGATGGACCGCGACAAGCTTTGTCCCGCGCGGGCAGACAAGGGCGGTCTCATCATCGCGGAGGATTTCTTCCACTATTACCTCGATTACCCCTATGCCATGACGCCGCTGAAGAAGGTCTATACCTTCGACCCGCTGGAGGGTCACAGCGAACGGGGAAAGCTCAGCGTCATCGGCGTGGAGGCGCCGCTCTGGACGGAGTTCATCGAAGATTTCGACCGCCTGTGCCGCATGGCGTTCCCGCGGCTGCCGGCTGTGGCGGAACGCGGCTGGACGGCGGAAGCAAACTGTGATTACGCCGATTTCCGCCGGCGCGCCGAAGAAATGCGCCCGTTCCTGCAAGCCCGGGGCATCGCCATGGACCCGCAAAGCGACTGGGATCCGAAGGGCCTTGCGCGGCTGCAAAGGCTGGTGAACCATTACAAGAAAACGCTGACCAAAGACATGCTGCTTTCATTGATTTCGAAAAAGGACGATTAAATATCGTTTAAGGTTTTCCCGTATAATAAAAACAGAACAAATAAAGAAAGAAGGATTTCTATGTATTGTCCGTCCTGCAACAGCTATAACGACGACGCCAGCCGCTTCTGCTCCAACTGCGGCGCCCCGCTGCAAAAGCAGCAGGCCGACCGGCCGGAAGCCGGCGCCTGGCAGGCCCAGGCGCAAGGAGAGTACGCCCCGCAGGAAAACGCCTACGCCTATCAGCAGCCCTATCAGCAGACCTATG
Organism: Clostridiaceae bacterium; assembly: GCA_016290665.1. Taxonomy (GTDB): domain Bacteria; phylum Bacillota; class Clostridia; order Oscillospirales; family Acutalibacteraceae; genus UBA6857. The sequence continues at coordinate 1,351 of JAEEUW010000052.1, forward strand.
CCGCCCCGCCGGCCGAGCCGACCAAGCCGCTCACGATGACGACGCCCGTGGTGGCGATCATCCTGAACGTGGTGTTCTTCAACATCATCGGTCTGATCTTCGCCGTGCTGTCGCTGGTCAACTACAACAACTATACGAGCGAGCTGCACCGCGGCGGAATCAACCTTGCCGAGACCTACAAGCGCAAGAGCCGCACCTGTTCCAAGGTGGCCATCGTGCTCGGCGTTCTGACCATTCTGTGCGCCATCGCGCTCGTGGCCGCGGCGGTCGTCTTCGGCGTGCTTTCGCTGTCAGGCGGCGGCGCACCGGAGATCAATTTTGACAGCAGCATGTTCCCGCAGGACTTCTTCGGGATGATCGGATAGGAAAAAGCGCCCTGCGGGGCGCTTTTTCCATTCGGAATGCGGAATTCGGAATTGACGCGGGGAACGCAAGCCGTTCCGGCAAAGGATTGCCCGCGAAGGGAAACGCCGCTACCTGCGCACCGCGCACTGAAAAAAACCGCCTTGCGGCGGTTTTTTCTTTATCTGTCTTCGCGGAAATACGCCAGGCCCAGACTTGCGGGCGGCTGCGTTTCGCGCTTCTTGCGCATGCTGATCACGATCAGCACGATCACGGTCACGACGTAGGGCGCCATCTTGATCAGCTCCTGCGTGCTCATGTTCATCGGGATGATGTTGTTCATGTAGTTGTGCACGATGTAAAGGCCGCCGAAGAGGATGGAGCCGAGAATGCCGATATTCGGCTGCCACACGGTGAAGATGACCAGCGCGATCGCCAGCCAGCCGCGGTCGCCGAACGCGTCGTTGGACCAGACGCCGCTGGCGTAGTCCATCACGTAATAGAGGCCGCCGAGACCCGCGATCATGGAGCCGATGCAGGTGGCAAGATACTTGTTCTTCGAAACGTTGATGCCGGCCGCGTCCGCCGTTGCCGGGCTTTCGCCCACGGCGCGCAGATTCAGACCCACGCGGGTGCGCTTGAGCACGATTGACACGACGATGGCCGAAAGGATGGCGAAATACGCGAGGAAGCTGTAGGACAGGAAGATTTCGCCGAACCAGCCGAGCTTGTGGGCAAACGGCAGCGTCTTGGCAAAATAGTGGCTCGTCAGACTCAGCGTGATCGAGGGCACGTCGGTTTCCACCAGCGTGATCAGCGAACCGCCGAAGAAGTTGCCGAAGCCGATGCCGAACGTGGTCAGCGCAAGACCGGTCACGTTCTGGTTGGCGCGCAGCGTGGTGGTCAGGAACGAATAGATGAGGCCCATGACCAGCGAACCGAACAGGCAGCAAAGCAGCGGGATCGCGATGAGCAGGAACACGTTGGGGTTGCTGCGGTCGGCCAGGGAGTTCTCATAAAGGAACGACCCGATGACGCCGGAGATGCCGCCCACGTACATGATGCCGGGAATACCGAGGTTGAGGTTGCCGCTTTTTTCGGTGAGGATCTCACCCGTGGAGCCGAACAGGAGCGGAATGCCCTGCATGACTGCGCGATGAATGAACGATACGATCATTTTGCCTCAGCCCCCTTCCTCGAACGGAACCGCACGGAGTAGTTGATGAAGAATTCGCTGCCGATGATAAAGAAGATGATGATGCCGGTGATGATGTCGGAAAACGAATCGTTGAGGCCGAACACCGTGGAAATCTCGGTTGCGCCCTTCTGCATGAACACCAGCAGCAGCGACGTGAGAATCATATAGAGCGGATTGAACTTTGCGAGCCACGACACCATGATGGCCGTGAACCCGCGTCCGCCCGCCGTATCACGGGTGATCGTGTGGTCCGTGCCGGAAACGAGCAGCAGACCCGCCACGCCGCACAGCGCGCCCGAAAGCAGCATCGTGCGGATGATGACCTTGCGGACGTTGATGCCGATATACTTGGCGGTGTTTTCGCTTTCGCCCACCACGGCGATCTCATAGCCGTGCTTGCTGTAGCGCAGGTAGATATAGATGGCAACCGTCAGCGCGGCGACGATCAGGATATTGAGCAGGTAGTTGTATTTGCCGATGATCGGCAGCCAGCCGGCCTGCGTGTCGGGGTTGATGACGCCGATCTTGCCGGAGCCCTTGGGCACCGACCAGATGTAGGTGAAATAGGACACGATCTGGATCGCGATGTAGTTCATCATCAGCGTAAAAAGCGTTTCGTTGGTATTCCAGATCGCCTTGAACACGGCGGGAATCAGCGCCCAGATTGCGGCGGCCGCAATGGAGGCGACGATGACCAGCGGCAGCAGCACGTAGGAGGGCAGCTTGTTGCCGAAGAGGATCATGCAGCTTGCCGTTGCAAGACCGCCCATCAGCACCTGACCTTCGGCGCCGATGTTCCAGAAGCGCATCTTGAACGCGGGGGTCACGGCCAGCGACACGCAAAGCAGCATGGCCACGCCCTGCAGCAGGCTCCAGATCCGGCGCGAGGTGCCCACGGCGCCCTTGATCATGGTGACGTAGATGGCAAACGGGTTGTCGCCGGTGAACAGCACGATGATGACCGCGCAGACGATCAGCGAGGCCAGCACGGCCAGCACGCGGATCACCCACGACTTCCAGCCGGGCAGCGCTGCGCGTTTGGAGATCTGCACGAGCTGTTCATGCGCGCCTTTTTCAACTGTTTTCTTCATCGTGAGCCTCCTTTCTTTGCGTATCGGCGGCGTGATGCGCCTTGGTCATCAAAAGACCGATTTCTTCCTTCGTCGTATTGCGTCCGTCCACGATGCCGGTGATCCGGCCGCCGGAGATGACGAGGATGCGGTCGCACAGTTCGGTGAGCACGTCGAGGTCTTCGCCGACAAAAACGACCGCCACGCCGCTTTCTTTTTGCTGGGTCAAAAGATTATAGATCAGATAGGACGAGTTGATATCCAGACCGCGCACCGGATAGGCCACCATCAGCACGGTGGGCGACGCGGCGATCTCGCGGCCGACGAGAACCTTCTGCACGTTGCCGCCGGAAAGCTTGCGCACTGCCGTCTGGGCGTCGGGCGTCACGACCTGCAGATCCTCGATGATGCGGTCGGCCAGATCGTGCGGCTCCTTGCGGCGCACGAAGACCGATTTGCCCTCGCGGTAGGAGCGCAGCATCATGTTGTCGATGATGCTCATGGAGCCGACCAGACCCATGCCGAGCCGGTCTTCGGGCACGAAGGAAAGGCGCACGCCGAGGTTTTTGATCTGCAGCGGCGTTTTGTCGCGCAGGTCCTCTTCCTTGCCCGTTTTGGGGTTGTAATAGATGATGCTGCCGCTTTTGAGCTGCTGCAGGCCCGCGATGGATTCCAGCAGCTCCTTCTGGCCGCTGCCGGAAATGCCGGCGATGCCGAGGATCTCGCCCGAATAGGCGGTAAAGTTGACGTTTTTGAGAATCGCGCGGCCGTCGATGCTGTTGACCGAAACGTTGGTGAGCACCAGCCGCTTCTGCACGTCTTTGGGCTCGGTGCGCTCAATGTTGAGGCTGATCTTCTGGCCTACCATCATCTCGGTCAGGATGCTTTCGTTTGCCTCGGCCGTGTCGATCGTGCCGATGTATTCGCCCTTGCGCAGCACGGACACGCGGTCGGAGATTTCCAGCACCTCGTTGAGCTTGTGCGTGATGATGATGATCGCCTTGCCGTCGTCGCGCATGCGGCGCATCACGGCGAACAGGCGGCGGATCTCCTGCGGGGTCAGCACGGCGGTCGGCTCGTCGAGAATCAGGATATCGGCGCCGCGGTAGAGGGTCTTGACAATCTCCACGGTCTGCTTTTCCGAAACGGACATCTGATAGATCTTCTTGCTCAGATCGATCTCAAAGCCGTATTTGTCGCACGTTTCGCGGATGACCTTCGTGGCCGCCTTCAGGTCGTATTTGCCCTCGGTGATGCCGAGCACGATGTTTTCCGCGGCGGAGAAGACGTCGACCAGCTTGAAGTGCTGGTGGATCATGCCGATCTTGTAGCGGTAGGCGTCCTTCGGGGAATTGATCGTGGCCGGCTTGCCGTCGATGAGGATTTCGCCCTCGTCGGGGTGATAGATGCCGGAGATCATGTTCATCAGCGTGGTCTTGCCGCTGCCGTTTTCTCCGAGGATCGACAAAATCTCGTGGTTGTTCACCGTGAGCGAAACGTTCTTGTTCGCCACGATGGACCCGAACCGTTTTGTGATATGCCGAAGTTCAATGGCGGGTGTATTGTTCACTTGCTCTGCCCCCTGCTCCATGCAAACGGTGGTTTGCTTTTTTAAAATTCAAAAATACACTGTTGCAACGCAGTGTATTTTTCAGCCTTAAAAACGCAGCCGGGCGGTGCAGAAGACTGCCTCCGCCCGGGCTGAATTGGTCAAGAGCGATTAGTATTTCTCGTTGAGAAGGGTGATGCCGTCGATGCGAAGATCGAAATACGGCGCCGAACGGTACTCGGATTCATGGAAGTAGCCGTCCGCGATCACTTCGGTATCCGGAGTATAAGCTTCGTCGGTGTCAACGTCAGCCATGTAGCTGTCGAGCTTCGCGCCGTCCTTGGTGAACGCAGCGGTGTCGAACACATGGATGCTGCCGTCTTCCAGACCGGCCTTGACTTCTTCGATCTTTTCAACTGTGCCGGGGGCAGCAGCCGCTTCGTTCACGTCGGTCAGAGCCACGGAACCGGTTGCAAGCGTGCCGGTCCAGTCGGTGTCGATCTCGGTGCCTTCCATGGCGGCCTTGATGACGTATTCCATGTACGGCGTCCAGTCGATGCGGGAGGACACGATGAAGGTGTTCGGGCAGGCGGAAACGGTGCTGCCGTTATAGGAGATGTTGGGAACGCCGGCCTTTTCGCAGGCAGTCGGAGCGCCCATGGAGTCGGCATGCTGGCTGATGAGCACGCACTTGTCGTTGATCAGCAGCGTGGCGGCTTCTTTTTCGGCGGTCTCGTCATACCAGGAGCCGGTGAACTGCACTTCCATCGTCGCGGTCGGGCAGATGGACTTCGCGCCAAGATAGAAGCTGGTGTAGCCGGAGATCACTTCCGCATAGGTCCATGCGCCGACGTAACCGATCTTCGCTTCTTCCGCGGTGATCTTGCCTTCTTCGATCATCTGGTTCAGCTTGAGACCGGCAGCAACACCGGCCAGATAGCGGCCTTCATAGATGGAAGCGAACGCGTTGTGATAGTTTGCAAGGTTTTCGGTGTGGGCACGGGTGCCGGTGGCGTGGCAGAACTGCACGTCGGGGAATTCCTTGGCAGCCTGGATCATGAAGGATTCATGACCGAAGGAGTCGGCGAAGACAAGGCCGCAGCCGCTGTCAACAAGGTCCGCCGCCGCTTCATAGCAGTCGTTGGATTCGTCGATGTTGGTCTTCAGAATCGGGGTGACGCCGAGGTTTTCGCAAGCCTGTTTCGCAGCGTTGATGAAGTTGAGGTCATAGGTGGAGTTTTCATCATGCAGGAAGATGAAACCGGCCTTGAAATCCTTCGCTTCGTCGCTGGGTTTTCCGCCGCAGGCAGCCAGTGCAAGAACGAGCACGGCAGCGAGCAGCACTGCAAGAATTTTTTTCATGCTTTTTTCCTCCGTTTGAAAAAGTTTATTTTTGTAATGCACGTTGCCCCGGTTCGGAGTATCGGTGCGATTTACCGGAATCTGATTTCGCCGTCGTCCATGGAATCGATCATGGCCAGCGATTCCACGCGCACGCCGGCGCTGCGCAGACGCTGCGCGCCCGCCTGGAACGATTTTTCAATCGCGATGCCGCAGCCGACCACCTCGGCGCCCGCCTGACGGCAAAGGTCGATGAGGCCGAACAGCGCGTTGCCCTCGGCCAGAAAATCGTCGATGATCAGCACGCGGTCGCCCTTGTGCAGGAATTCTTTGGAAACGATGACGTCATAGGTCGTGCCGTGGGTGAACGACTTGACCTCGGTCTTATAGACCGCCGCGGCGATGTTCTTGGTCTTGGTCTTTTTGGCAAACAGGACCGGACAATGAAAATACTGCGCAGTTATACAAGCGATCCCGATGCCGGAGGCCTCGATGGTCAGAATTTTGTTAACTTCGCAGTCGTGATATAAGCGATGGAATTCCTTGCCGATCTCGTTGATCAGGTCGATGTCCATCTGATGATTGAGGAAGGAATCCACCTTCAGAATATTGCCCGGATACAGCTTTCCGTCTTTGCGAATACGCTCTTCAAGCAAAACCATAATGGGTCGACCGCCTTCCGGGTTTTCTGATATATTTATTCTATCAAAACCTGTCGTTTTTTGCAATACTTCAGGACATAAAACTTAAAAAACCGTGACGATTTTTCTTTGTATATTTTGCACAACCGACAAAATTTCTTCACAGATCGTTCATCGTTTTTCGCCGGTCTGCACGCGCACGCGCAGCACCCGCAAAGGCTTGCCGAGCCGGCGGCAGCGCTCGATCACATAGGCCGTGCCGCTGCTTTTGCCGTCCCAGAGCGCCACCACGTAATCGGCCGCGTCGATGATCGCGTCGTTGCGGCGCAGCGGCGCCGAGCGGCCGTAGCGCGCATAGTCGGGCAGCACCTCGTGGATCGGGATGTGGTGCGCCAGAGCGAACGCGCGGGCGCTGCGGTCCACGCCGTTGGCCGCGCCCGAAAGGATCAGCGTGGCGTTTTTCGGCACGGCGTCCTCCGGAACCGGCAGACGCAGCGAGCGTGATCCGATGATGGCAACCTTCATGTTTCGTTTTCCTTTCTCTTGCCAAACGAAGGCAGGTGTGCTACAATAGCGGTAATGTTCCGCAAAGGAGGACGTGCGTATGTTCAATCTGATCCAATGCGCCGAAAACACCTATTATCTCAAGTGCTATTCCAACATCGGCGTCTATGATCTCGGCGACGGCACCTGCGTGCTGATCGACGCCGGCGACCACAAAAAAAGCGTGTCGGATCTCAACAAGGCGCTCGTTGCGCGCGGCCTGCGGGTGCGCATGATTCTGAACACCCACTGCCATATCGACCACATCAACGGCAACCGCTTTTTCCGCGATACCTACGGCTGCAAAATCTACGCCCCGCATATTGAGACCTTTTTCGTGGAAGAGAACCTGCTGGAGCCCAACTATTATTATCTGGGCGTGCCGACGAACCGCAAGCGCAACTTCTTCTTCCGCGAGCTGGGCACCAGGGCCGAAGAGCTGACGGAGGACGTGCTGCCCGAGGGCTTTGCGCTTTTGCCCTTGCCGGGCCACTGCTACAACATGGTGGGAATCAGAACGCCCGACGACGTCTGGTTCCTCGGCGACGCGATTGTGGATCCCGCAACCTACGAGAGCTACCGCCTGCCGCTGTTCTATGACATCAACAAGAGCATCGCAACGGCGCGGATGCTGGAAACGCTGCCGGGCAGGCTGTTCGTCCCCTCCCACACGGCGGCGACGGCGGACATCGGCGAGCTGTGCCGCTACAACGCCGCGGCGATGGAGCAAAACAAGCGGCAGATCCTGTCGGTCTGCGACGGCAAAGCGTTCGACGATCTGTTCGCGGCCGTCTGCCGGCTGTTCGGCATCGACCTCGACATGGACAAATACGCCAAGCTGGTCTACACCGTGCGCATCTATCTGCAGGCTCTTCTGGAAGACGGCGCGCTGACCGCGGCGCTGGAAGACGGCAAGCTCGTCTATCACGTGATCTGAACCGAAAAGCAAGATACCCTTCACCCTCGGATGTGGTGAAGGGTATTTTTTGCGTCAGGTCATTTCATACAGACCGGTATACAGCTGATAGTACTTCCGGCCGAGGTCGATCAGCTGCTGATGGTTGCCCTGTTCGATCACTTCGCCGTTTTCCAGCACAATGATGTCGTCGGAGTTGCGGACCGTGGAAAGCCGGTGCGCAATGACGAGCACAGTCTTGTCCTTCATCAGCTGATCCATGCCGAGCTCGATCTTGCGCTCGGTGCGCGTATCCACCGAGCTGGTGGCCTCGTCCAGCACCAGCAGCGGCCGGTTGGCGATGGCGGCGCGCGCGATGTTGATCAGCTGGGCTTCGCCCGCGCTGAGGTTCATGCCGTCGGCGCGCAGCTCGGTGTCATAGCCCTCGGGCAGCTTCTTGATGAACGAATGCGCGTTAGCCAGCTTGGCCGCCGCCACGATCTCTTCGTCGGTGGCGTCCAGCTTGCCGTAGCGGATGTTTTCCTTCACCGTGCCGGCAAAGAGCTTGGAATCCTGCAGCACGAAGGCCATGGAATGGCGCAGATCGTCCTTTTTGATATCCTTGATCGAAATACCGTCAATCGTGATCTCGCCGTCTTCGATTTCATAGAAGCGGTTGATCAGGTTGGTAATCGTCGTCTTGCCCGCGCCGGTGGAGCCCACAAAGGCCAGCTTTTCGCCGCTGTTCGCGTGGGCCGAAACGTGCTTGAGCACGGGCTTGTCCTCCACGTAGGAGAAGTTGACGTCCTTGATATCGACGTCGCATTTCACGGGGACGTAGGTGAACGTGCCGTCGTCCTGCGGCACCTTCCAGGCAAGGGCGCCGGTCTCGTCCTCGGTCTCTTCCCAGCCCAGCTCGGTCGCAAGGATATGCGCCAGACGAACCCTGCCCTCGTCGGTTTCAAACGGGGTGTCCAGCACTTCGAAGATACGCTCCGCGCCGGCCAGCGCCGAAATCATGGCGCTGTAGGTGCCCGCGATGGAAACGATCGGGCCGCCGTAGCCGGAGGCATAGCTCAGGTAGGTCGTCAGCGTGGGCACGTCCATGTGGCCGCGGGTCACGCTGATCGTGCCGAGCGTGATCGCCAGCACGTAGTTGAGGCGCGAGATCATGCTCATGATCGGGCCCATGAAGCCGCTGATGATGTTGGCCTTCACGCCGATCCGGCGGTATTCTTCGTTGAGCTCGCGGAACCGCGCCTTGCTGCGGTCCTCATAGCAGAACACCTTGACGGCCTTGATGCCCATGATGTATTCTTCGATGTAGCCGTTGCACGCGGCGATGGCCTTCTGCTGCTTTTTGAACAGCGGCGAGACCTTGTTGGTGATCACGATGACCGTCAGCACCATCAGCGCCACGGCGAAGGTCAGCGTCAGCGTGATCTTCCAGCTGAACGAGATCATCAGCGCAATGGTCATCACGGCGGTGATCGTGGAGGAAATGATGGTCGGGAACGATTCCGAAACCAGGTCGTTGACGCGGTTGACGTCGGACGTGAAATGGCTCATCACTTCGCCGACCTTGCGCTTGTCGAACCAGCCGACCGGCAGTCCCTGCAGATGGTTGAACAAATCGCGGCGCAGCTTGGTCACGGTCTTGACCGAAACATTCAGCATAATGCGCGTATACAGCAGCGAGAAGACCGCGCTGAGGGTATAGGAAACGGCGAGCAGGATCAGGTATCTGCCGATGGAGGCGATGACCGCCGGGCCGTCAGTGGTCTTGCCCTGAATCACGCTCTGGACGGCGGCATAGATCGGCCGGATCAGCAGCGCCGCCAGCACGCTGACCGTGGTGGAAAGGATGACGCAGAGGGCCACGATGATCAGACGCACCTTGTGTTCGCCGATATAGCCCAGCAGACGCCTGGCGGACTGCTTGACGTTCTTCGGCTTGTTGCGCTTTTTCTTTTCGGCCTCTTCCCTTTCTTCGGGCGTCATTTCGGCTTCGCTTTTCTGCTTTTTGCCGCGGCGCTTCTTTTTGCCCTTTTCCGCTTCCGCGGGGGGCGCTTCCGGCGCGGGCGTTTCGCCGGCACCGGTTTCGGGCGCGGCGGCCGGAGCTGCGGATTCTGGGTCCTTCACGGCGGGTTCGTTTGCCGCTTCTGCTTCAAGCCCGGGCGCAAGCTCCGCTTCGGGGGTCAGGTTCCGTTCGCTCATTGTGCCAACACCCCCTCTTGCTGCGAGACAAAGATCTCGTGATAAATCTCGTTGGTTTTCAACAGCTCCTCGTGCGTACCCATCCCGCTGATGGTGCCGTTGTCCATCACGATGATGCGGTCGGCGTCCATGATGGACGTGATGCGCTGCGCAATGATGATCTTGGTGATGCCCCGGAACGCCTCGGTGCGCAGCACGGCGCGGATCTTCGCGTCGGTCTCGGTATCCACGGCGCTGGTGGTATCGTCCAGAATCAGCACCTTCGGCTTTTTGACAAAGGCGCGGGCCAGACAGAGCCGCTGCCGCTGGCCGCCGGAAACGGTGTTGCCGCCCTGGCCCAGCTCGGTGTCGTAGCCGTTCTCTTTTTCCAGAATGAAGTCGTGCGCCTGCGCGGCTCTGGCCGCTTCCTCAATCTGTTCGTCGGTCGCGTCCGGGTCGCCCCAGCGGATGTTTTCCTTGATCGTGCCGGAAAACAGCATGGTCTGCTGCAGCACCACGGAAACGCCGTCGCGCAGGTTCTTGAACTTATAGTTTTTCACGTTTTCGCCGCCGACGTAGACGGCGCCTTCCGTCACGTCATACAGGCGCGGGATCAGGTTGACCAGCGTGGTTTTCGCGCTGCCGGTCGCGCCGATGATGCCCAGCATTTCGCCGCTTTCCACCGACAGGCTGATATCGGTCAGGATGTTCTCTTCGGCCTCGGGGCTGTATTTGAACGAGACGTGGTCGAAGCGGATGCTGCCGTCCCTGACCGTCAGGCCGGGGTCGCCGTCGTTGTCGTTGATCGTGGGCTCCTCGCGGAAGATCTCGGCCACGCGGGTGATCGACGCGCGGGCGACGACCATGGACACGAAGACCATCAGCACGACCATCAGGGATGAAAGCACCTGGCTGATATAGGCGGTGAACTCCGTCAGCTGGCCGTAGGTCAATGCGCCCTGCACGCCGTTCAGATGATCATAGATGATCGTGGTGCTGCCGCGGCGCAGCGCAAAGATCATGCAGGCGTACATGATGAACACGATGGCCGGCGAGATATAGATGATGAGGCTCTGGGCCTTGATATTGGCCTTTGCCACGTCGGTGTTGACCGTTTCAAACCGGTCGCGCTCATAGTCCTCGCGCACGAAGGCCTTGACCACGCGGATACCGCTGATGTTGCCGCGCAGCGTGCCGTTGAACGTATCCATTTTGCCGAGCATCTGCTTGAACAGCGGCACGGCCATGGCGCCCAGCGCCGAAAGCACCACCACGATGGCGGGCACGGCGTAATAGAACATTTTCGACATATCCGCGCTGATCCGGATCGATTTCCAGAGCGCGTAGCCCAGCATGATGGGGCCCTTGAGGAACACGGACAGCGTGGTGCTGAACAGCGACTGGATCCGCGACGTGTCGCTGACGGTCCGCGTGATGAGTGAGCCGATCTTGAACCGGTCGATGTTGTCGAACGACAGATCCTGCACCTTGTTGAAGATGGCGGAGCGCATGTTGGCGCCGAAGCCCATGGAAGCGATGGCCACGAACCGGGCTGTGCAATAGCCCACGACCAGCGTCATCAGCGTGTAGCCGAGCATTTTCAGAAGCAGCATGTTCAGATCATGCCGCACAAAGGAAGCCGTGCCGGCGTTATACATGATATAGTCGGTCACGTCGCCCATGATTTCGGGGAGCTTGAGCTCGATAAATACGTCCAGCAGAATGGTGAACGGGGTCAGGAACGTCAGAATCCGGTAGCCCTTGAGGAACGACCAGAACATGGCGGCGCCGCGCTTGAACGCGCCTTTTTTCCGTTTGGGCTTCGGCGTTCCCTTCTCTTTCTTTGCCAATCGGCATACCTCCTTGTATGGAAACGAATGATTGTCAGCGGATGAACGCGTTGGCAAAACTGAAATAGATCAGCAGCGAAAGCGCGTCCACGATGGTGGTAATCATGGGTCCGGCCATCAGCGCCGGGTCGAATTTGAGCAGCTTTGCAATCATCGGCAGCGTGCAGCCGATGATCTTGGCCACCATGACCGCCGCAAGGACCGACAGGCAGACCACGAAGATCACGTCGTTCGACGCGTCGCCGCCCGTAATCAGCCGCAGCAGCAGCATACGTCCCGCGTTGGCAACGGCCAGCACCACGCCGACCATGACCGACACGCGGATTTCTTTCCAAAGCACTTTGAAATAATCGCGGATCTGGATCTCGCCGAGCGCGAGACCGCGGATGACCAGCGTGCTGACCTGGTTGCCGGAGTTGCCGCCGGTGTCCATCAGCATCGGGATGCAGGCCGTCAGGCCGGCGATGGTGGCGAGCTTGGCCTCAAAGCCCTCGATGATCTGCCCCGTGAAGGTGGCGGAGACCATGAGCACCAGCAGCCAGACGATGCGGTTCTTGGCCAGCGTGAACACGCCGGTCTTCAGGTATTCGTCTTCGCTCGGACGAAGAAGGGCCATCTTTTCAAAGTCTTCCGTGGCCTCTTCGTCGATGATGTCGACGATGTCGTCGATGGTGATGATGCCGACCAGCCGCTGCTCCTTGTCAACAACGGGCACGGACAGCAAGTCGTACTTTTTCGCAATCGAGGCAACCTCTTCCTGGTCGTCCATCGTGGACACGTAGATCAGCTGCTCCTCGTCCGACATGATCTCGGTCAGGGGCGTGTCTTCGTCGTTGAGAATCAGGCGCCGCAGCGGGATGGTGCCGACCAGCTTGCGCTTGTCGTCGATCACGTAGCAGGTGTAGATCGTCTCCTTGTCCACGCCGGTGCGGCGGATGGACTTGATCGCTTCGCCCACGGTCAGCCGGTCGTGCAGCTCCACCATCTCGATGGTCATGGAGGAGCCGGCCGAGTTGTCGGGGTATTCCAGAAAGCGGTTGATGATCTCGCGGGTTTCCTTGTCGGTGTTGGCCAGCACGCGGCGCACCACGTTGGCGGGCACTTCCTCCAGAAAGTCGACCGCGTCGTCCACGTACAGGTCGTCCATCAGCCGTTCGATTTCCTTATCGGTGATCATACGGACGATGGTTTCCTGACTGTCCGCATCCAGATAGGAAAAAACGTCGGCGGAAATGTCCTTCGACAAAATGCGGAACACGGTGACGATGGTTTTTTCGTCGTCGAGACTCATGATGAACTCGGCGATATCGGCATACGCCATGTCGTTGAACTGCGCGCGCAGCTCGGCGTATTTCTTTTCCTGAACAAGGGTGTTGAGGGTTTCCATCAACTCCTGCAGTTCTTCATTCATAGTTTCACCGGCCTTTCGGTTGTTGCAGGCGCGGCGGGCAGGCCGGGCGGAAAGCGCTCAGCGTCTGCAGGTCGGGTCTGCAAGGGATATCATCATACTTCGCCCGTGCGGGCAACTGTCGCCGTCCATCCTGCAGACTCACCTCCGGTTCTTTTGGGGCATGCGATAGAACAGAATATACCATTTTACGGTATTGTATATTATACAATCATTGCACCCCGAAAGTCAAGAATGCAGACAACTTTTCTGCTGTCCGCCTTTTGGGACTTTGCTTTTTTGCCCTCTTGTTTTCCGCCGTGTGTTGTGCTATAGTAGGCGCAAAGGAGGCGAAAGGCGATGAAACGCACCCTGCTCTGCCTTTTGGCGCTGCTGCTCGCCATCTGCGCCGCGGCCTGCAGCGCGTCAAAATACACCGCGCCCGCAGCGACCGCTTCGGTTCGGACAACCGCAAGGCCGACAACCGCAAGGCCGACAATGACTGCTGCGCAGACCGCGACGATCGCGGCCGATTACGCCGTCTCCGGCAGCGGCAAACTGACCTCAGGCACAACCAGAGTGACAACAACAGCGGCAAAAACGACCGTTCCGCCCTCCGTCAGTCTCTCCCCCTCCCGCGGCAAAACGGTACGGGAAGCGGCTGCTTCAACGACCAGGTCCGGCGACTATGCGGTTTCCGGCTCATGGCAGGTCGGCACGACCGAACGAAAAGAAACGACCGCGTCGCATTCCGTCAGTCTTTCTCCTTCCCGCGGCAAAACCGTCCTTGAATCCACGCCGCAGCCAAGAGAAACCACCACGCGCCCGACGACCACGAAGCCGACCACGACCAAGCCGAAAGCCACGACCTATCCCTACGATCCCTATGACGTCTATGACTACTGGGATCCGGAAGATTTCTATTACGACAATTACGACGACTTCTTCGACTATTACGACGCGGAAGACTATTATTACGAAGCGTGGGAGCCTTATGACTAATGCGCCGTCCGAACGGCGGCAACCGCACGCAGCGGCCGAAAAAGCCGCTGCGTTTTTGTTTGACAAACCTTCCGCATTGCGCTAAAATAGAAGAGAAGGAGGCCTGCCTATGCCGATTCCCGTCATCCTTGCGGCAGTCATTCTGTTTTTGCTGCTCGCCGTGCTCATCGTCTGCGCCTGCCTTGCAAGGTATCTCGTCTATCCCCCGCGGCCGTCGTTCCGCGACACCTACCGGCTGGAGGCCGCCATGCGCTATCTGCGCGACTATGACGAGACCGAGAGCGAATACTACACCGTGCCGTCCTTCGACGGCTACGAGCTGCACGCGGAGCTGATCCGGGCGTATCAGCCGTCAGACAAATACGTCATCATTTCACACGGCTACAGCTACGACCGCCACGGCAGCATCAAGTACGTGCACCTCTACCGCGCCAACGGCTATAACTGCATCATCTATGACAGCCGCGGCCACGGGCTCAACAAAAAAGCCCCCTGCGCCTTCGGCGTCACGGAATGCCGCGACCTGCGCGCGCTGATCGACGACTGCTGCAGCCGCTTCGGGGCCGGCATCTTCCTCGGCCTGCACGGCGAATCGATGGGCAGCGCGCTGTCTGCGCTGTGCCTCGGGGAAAAGCCGCCGGTGCGCTTTGCGGTGCTCGACTGCGGCTATGCCGATTTCCGCTCCGTGATTGAAGGCAAGCTCAAGGGCTTCCACGCGCCGCGCTTTCTGGTTTATCCGATCGAATGGATGTGCCGCCTCTGGTTCCGGGTCAGCATCTTTGCCGCCCGGCCGGCCGATGCGCTGCGCGGCAACGACGTGCCGCTGTGTCTGATCCACGGCGAAAACGACGGGCTGATTCCCGTCAGCCACGCTTCCAGGCTGAAGGAAGCGAACAAAGGCTATTGCGAAGTCCACACCTTCCCCGGCGCGGACCACGCGCAGAGCTTTTTGACCGATGAAGCGCGCTATCTGCGCATTCTGACCGCCTTTTTACACCGAGTTGAAACCCGTCAGGAGGTAACGCAAAATGAATGACAACCAAACCGCGCCGGCATCTGTCGCCGAAGAAAAAGTCCCCGTTGCGGGCAAGTTCTGGCTCAGCTTTGCCGACTGCATGTGCGGCACGCTCAATTCGCTGCTCACGGGCGGCGGCATGACCTATTTCTTCACCAAGTTCATGGGCATGGACGAGCGGCTCGCTTCCATCGTCTGGATCCTGTTCGGCATCTGGAACGCCGTGAACGACCCGCTGTTCGGCTATATCTCGGACCGCACCAAGTCGAAGCTCGGCCGCAGGATCCCCTATATCCGCTACGGCTCGCTGTTCTATGCGCTGATCTTCATCTTCACCTGGTTCCGCTGGCCGTTCGGCGAAAGTCAGGCCGTGCTGTTCGTCCAGATGCTGGTCACGCTCTTCCTGTTCGACACGTTCTATACCGCCATCGCCACGTCGCTTTACGTCATGCCCTACACCATGGCGGTGACGAACAAGGCCCGCAGCGGCATCTTCATCTGGAAGATCGCCTTCAGCGTCATTACGCTCGCGGTGCCGCTGGTGGTGTTCCCGCTCATCAAGCCCGAGGTCGGTTCCGACCCCACGCAGTTCCGCATCATCATGACCGGTATCGGCGTGCTGGCCTTCGCGGTCATCTTCGCCTCCACGTTCTTCTATAAAGAAAAGGTGCAGAACGAATCGACCGAGGAGATGAACATCTTCCGCTCGGTCGTCACCTGCTTCAAGAACCGCTCCTTCGTCGTGTTCGAAATCCTGTCGTTCACGGTCATCTTCATTCAGACGATCCTGATGCAGGGCGTGATCTATTACTTTGACGAATTCGACACGCCGATGCCGTTCGCCTACGGCGCGCTGGGTCTGGGCGCGGTCGGCGGCATTCTTCTGTGGATCAAGATGCTCCGCCCCTGGGGCGTGCGCAAATGCGTCACGATCATGTGCATCTCGTTCGCGGCGGGCGCGGCGGCCATGTGCGTCTGCGGCCAGCTCACCCCGGTGGCGATCATCGTCTTTGTTCTGGCGGGCTGCGGCTTTGCCGGCGGCATGTATCTGGTGCCGATCATGAACGGCGACGTGATCGACTATGACGAGATCAAGACCGGCGCGCGGCGCGAGGGCATCTATGCCGGCGTCAACTCGCTGATCACGAAGCCGGCGATCTCTCTTGCCAACGCGGCGTTTCTGATGATTGCCAAGTGGTTCGGCTATGACACGACCCTCACCGCGGGCATGCAGAGCGATCTGGCCAAGCACGGCGTGCTGGTGGCGTGGATGGCGATTCCGGCGATCCTGCTGTTTGCTTCGGCCATCGGCATGAAGTTCTATCCCCTCCACGGCAAACAGTGGGACGAGGAGAAGGCGGAGCTGGCAAAGCGGCACGGCG
>JAEEUW010000053.1 GCA_016290665.1 Clostridiaceae bacterium
TCAAGGGAGAAAAACGGCTGCAGACGGCGCGGTCAGACCGTGCCGTCTGGCTGGAACCGCAGGTTGAAGCGCAGGATGAACATCCCGTTCTCCACCCGGAAATCCAGATTGTCGCCGCCGTATTTTGCAGCGGCTTTTTTCATACTGCGGAAGCCGTAGCCGTGGCGCTTCGTGTCGCGCTTGCTTGTCTGCGGCAGCCCGCCGTGGGTTCGCACCGTTTCGGCCACAGGGTTGGTGATCGTTACCAGCACCTCGTCGCCCACAATTTTTGAGGTGATCGTGATCTCGCGCGGGCCCTCCACCTTGCGGCAGGCCTCGATTGCGTTGTCCAGCGCGTTGGGGAAGATCACGTAGAGGTCGTCGGGGTCGATCCCCTCCGCGGGGAAGACGCTGCCGAAGACGTAGTTGATCGTGATATCGTCCTTTTGCGCAATCTGCTGCTGGCAGAACAGCACCGTGTCCAGCCGGTAGTTGCCGGTGTGAAAACGGACGCCGTGCTCGGCAGTAAAGCCGCTGAGCTTTTGCGCAATCTCCTTGGCCGCGGCGGAATCGTCGTTTTCCACATAGGCGGCGAAGGGGCGCAGCATCTTGGGCAGATCGTGGCGAAACTCGCGCAGATCCTCGTTCATCTTCTCCATCATCTCATAGTGCCTGATCTGCTGGTTAAGCTGCTCCTTATAGGCCCTCTCCTGCTGGCGGCTTTTGGAAACGCTCAGCGCCGCGTAGGACGCCGTGGCGGCAAACAGCGGAATGTTGAGCAGCGTGAAGGCGAACTGCGCGTGGTCCTCTTCGGTGTAGTGCGACCCGAGCAGGGACAGCGACACGCTGAGCACCACCACCGTGGCCACGATCAACAGATAGAGCGTGACGCCGGTGCGCGTGACGGAGAAGGCTTCGTCCTTTGCCCGCAAGCGCTGCACCAGAAAGACCAGAAGCAGCAGCACCGCCACACCCAGCAGCAGCTCCACCATGAGCTCCAGCGGGTCGTTGACGTCGTCGTTGTCATAGTTGAAGAACAAAAGCAGAATCACGTATTTGACGGCGGCCACGAACTCATAGCCGAGCGACACGAGCAGCGCCTTCCAGACCGACTTGATCGGATAGAGGAACAGCGCGCAAAGATAGGGCAACAGCGTTGTGGCAACATTCCACGCCTGCACCGCCTGCAGGCTCGTGCCGAACGCCCAGGGCCGCAGCCCGCCGAAGGCCAGCGAAAGCACCGCGGCCAGCGCCCACAGATACCACCGGCTGCGCGGCCGGAGCCGGAACAGCAGCGCCGTTCCGGCAACGCTGCATGCGGTAATCAGCAGCATATTGAGCGCGGAAAGCACCGCGTAGAGCACGGGCGAATTGCCGATGCCCGAAGAAATCGCAGTCATGCGCTCACCTCCGTTCAGGTGTTGGATTCAAACAGATAATCTCGGTAAACCGCGCGGAAATTCTTGTTCTTGAGCGGCAGCTCCGTGCCGTCTTTCAACGTCACCGTCTTTGCGTCGAACGAGGCGACCTGCGCCATGTTGACCAAAAACGACCGGTGCACACGAAGGAAGGAACCGCCCTGCTGCAGCATGCGCTCCATGTCGGAGATCATGTAGTTGAAGTCCTGCACGCCGTCCTTCATATGAAACAGCGAGCGCTTGCCGTCGGCCTCGATATACACGATATCCTGGGTATAGACCGTGTGCTGCTGGGTGCCCTTTTTCAAAAGCAGGCGGTTGGTGAACGAGGCGAGATAGAAGCGGTCGATCTTTTCATAGAGCTGCACCGGCGAAACGGGCTTGCGCAAAAAGCCGTCGGCATAGATCTGGTGGTTGATGACCTCCCCCGCCGCGCTCTCATAGTTGGTCAGGTAGCAGATCGTGACGCCCCGGGCATACTTTTCCTTGAGCGCCGCGGCCACCTCCACGCCGTTCATTTCGTCCATCTTGTAATCGAGGATATACAGATCGAACTTCGGCGCTTTCAAAAGCTCGCTGCCTTTGTTGAACTGCTTGCAGTGGATGTCATAATCCTTGCGCAGGGCATAGTCTTCGATCATCGCGGCGATCCGCCGGGTTTCAACGACTTCGTCGTCGCAAAGCGCAATGTTCATGAGCTCGCCTCTTTTCGTGGTTCTTTCTGTGCTAACTGTATCATAAACGGGATCGAATTGCAAGCGAAACGGAATGAATAGCCGTCCGCAGGGAACGAAAGAGGCAAACGGGCTGAAATCCGAAAGGGATTTCAGCCCGTTTGCCGATTCGGAATTCGGAATTGCGCGGGGAGCCATGCGGATCTGTTGAACCGGGTTACCGCGAAGGCAGAGGGATTCGCTCCCGCTCCCGCTGCTGCAACTGCCGTGACGGTTGTTCTTCTTTTAAACGGCAAAAGATAGATTCGTTTCTGCGCATCGCCGAAGGCGGCGCGCCTTCATTCTGAATTCCGATTTATAAAAAAGCCGCACGGCGTGCGGCTTTTTTTCAGATGATGCCGAGCGGAATCAGCACGGCCATCAGTAAAACGTCGATGCCCCAGAGGATGGCGCAGAACTTCTTCTGCGTGGGCCGCTTCGCGTCATAGATCAGATAGGACGCGAGGAAGAACGGGATGTAGGTCGTGATGAACACGGGCAGAAAGCCCCACCACTTATAGACCCAGATGAACGCCGGGGTGGACGCGAGGAAGATTTCGAACAAGCTGAAGCCCAGCGCCGAGCCGATGGCAAAGACAATGCGGTTGTTGATGCCGAAGATCTTTTTGTGCTTGTCCTCCGGCAGCAGATCCGCCGTGAAGCCCGCGATGGAGAACATCAGGCTCAGCTCCCAGCACACGCCGACCAGAATGATCCAGCTCGTGCTTTCGGGCGAAACGTGCCACAGCGCATAGCCCGTGAAATGGCAGATCACCGCGTTCATGATCTCATAGAACCAGTGGACGCCGTAGAGCGCCAGCGCCGCGAAGACGCCGTTCCAGTTCTTTTTCTTGATCTGCGGCACATAGACGCCGCAGACCACCAGCGCAAGCAGCGCGATGAAGGTCCAGTTGAAATTGCCGGTGCTTCTGACCGCGGCCTTTGCCGCGTCCGCCGCCGCCATGGCAGCCGCGGAACCGTCTCCCCAAAGCATAAAAACGCCTCCTTGTTTTATAAAAACTTTTGTGGATATTCCACAAGTCCAGTTTAACACAATCGCAGGCGGTTGTCAAGAAAAAGAACGGAGCGCAGGGTGATCCCCGCGCTCTGTCTTTTCATCGCTATTGTTTTTCTTTTCGCTCTTCGCGAAAGGAAATGCGGACCGGACTGCAGGATTTCGATGAAGACGGCGTTTTCTTCGCCCGAAGGCTGTACGTGTGTACGCCGAGGGCGAAAAAACGTCGAGAAAAGAAAAACAAAAATGGGTATGGGCGCAGCCCATCCGACTGAAACGCAAAAAGACAGAGCGCAGGTCGATCCCTGCACTCTGTCTTTTGAAATAGAATCGTTTTTCTTTTCAGTCTTCGCGAAATGCGGCAGTCCGCTTATTCGGCGCAGTTTGCTTCGAGCGTATCCAGCTCTTCACGCAGCACCTTCGGCAGTCTGTCGCCGAACTTGGCATAGAACTCTTCAATGCCCTTGGCGTCTTCGAGCCAGCGCTTCTTGTCCACGTCCAGAATGGAGCGCAGGGATTCCAGCGAAACCTCGTCTTCAATGCCTTCCAGGTTGATGTCTTCGGCAAACGGCAGATAACCGATGGCGGTCTCCTGCGCGTCCACTTTGCCCTCGCAGCGCTTGATGATCCATTCCAGCACGCGCAGGTTGTCGCCGAAGCCCGGCCACATGAATTCGTCGTTGTCGTTCTTGCGGAACCAGTTGACGTTGAAGATCTTCGGCGCTTTTTCGGGATCGAGGCCGGCGCCGATGTCGATCCAGTGCTGCCAGTAATCAGCCATGTTGTAGCCGCAGAACGGCAGCATGGCCATCGGGTCGCGGCGAACCACGCCGACGGCGCCCGTTGCGGCAGCCGTGGTTTCGGAAGCCATGATCGAGCCGACGAACACACCGTGGTTCCAGTCGCGGGACTGATAGACCAGCGGCGCGAGCTTGGCGCGGCGGCCGCCGAAGACGAACGCCGAGATGGGCACGCCCTGCGGATTTTCAAACTCGCTGCTCAGGCACGGGCAGTTCTTGGCCGGCGCGGTGAAGCGGGAGTTCGGGTTGGCGCCCGGACGGTCGGTGTCGACCTTGCCGTTCCAGGGCTTGCCGGTCCAGTCGATGGCGTTTTCGGGCGGGTTCTTGTCCAGACGCTCCCACCAGACGGTGTTGTTGTCGAGGTTGTGGCAGACGTTGGTGAAGATGGCGCCCTTCTTCGTGGAAAGCAGCGCGTTGGGGTTCGACTTCATATTGGTGCCCGGCGCCACGCCGAAGAAACCGTTTTCGGGGTTGATCGCATACAGGCGACCGTCGGGGCCCTTGCGGATCCAGGCGATATCGTCGCCGACGGTCCAGACCTTGTAGCCCTTCGCCTTGTAGCCTTCGGGCGGGATCATCATGGCGAGGTTGGTCTTGCCGCAGGCCGAGGGGAACGCGGCGCAGACGTATTTGATTTCGCCCTTGGGATTCTCAACGCCGAGAATCAGCATGTGCTCAGCCTGCCAGCCTTCCATCTTGCCCTGATAGGACGCGATGCGCAGCGCGAAGCACTTTTTGCCCAGCAGCACGTTGCCGCCGTAGCCGGAGTTGACGGAGATGATGGTGTTGTCCTGCGGGAACTGGCAGATGTAACGCTTTTCGGCGTCGATGTTGCACTTGCAGTGCAGACCGCGCACCCAGTCGTCGCTGTCGCCCAGACAATCGAGCACGTCAAAGCCGACGCGGGTCATGATGAGCATGTTCAGCACAACGTAGATGGAGTCGGTCAGCTCGATGCCCGCCTTGGAGAACGGGGAGCCGACGGGACCCATGGAATAGGGAATGATATAGGCGGTACGGCCCTTGTAGGAATCCTTCGCGATGTCATAGAGCATCTCGTAGCACTTGGCGGGATCCATCCAGTGGTTGGTCGGACCGGCCTCTTCTTCGGTCGGGGTGCAGATGAATGTTCTCGCTTCCACACGGGCGACGTCGTTGACGGCGGTACGGTGCAGATAGCAGTCCGGCAGCAGCTCCTGGTTGAGCTTGATCATTTCGCCGGTGGAGCAGCCTTCGGCGCGCAGCGCTTCGGTCTGTTCTTTCGAGCCGTCGATCCAGACGACTTTGTCGGGCTTGACAAGGTCCAGCTTGTCTTCGAGCCACGCAAGAATGGTCGGGTTTTTGGTCGGTGCGTTGTTGAGCATAGTGATCTTTCCTTTCATAGGTACATTTGATCGCGTAGTACATCGGCTGTGCCGAAGCTCCGTAAATTCTCCATACTACCGCATTCTACTATATTATACTGATTCTCCGTCCCTTTTGCAAGTATCTGCGCGCAAAAAATGAAAGTTATTTGCGCTGGCGGCGGCGCTCTTCACCGCGCGGCAAAGGGCGCGAAATTTCCGCGTGAATTTTACAACTTTTTCTTGACCGGCTTTTCTGTAAGTGCTATACTGAATGTATTGAATACCGGCTTCAGCCGGACGGGAGGATGAGAAATATGAAGACACAGATGAGACGGCTGCTTTGCGTGCTGCTTTCGCTTTTGCTGGTGCTTTGCTGCACGGCGTTCGCCTTTGCCGAAGACGTGACGCAGCAGAAGACCCCGATCGTACTGATTCCCGGCTTTGGACAGAGTGAAACGAAGGTCTATGACGGCGACGAGTATCTCGGCATGATCAACGCGTTTGAACTGCCCGGGCTGAATGTGGAAAGCATTCTGAAAAAAGTGCTCGCCCCCGGCGTCGCGAGCATTCTGACCCGCAGCGACCTGCAGCTGACAAAGGCGGTCACGAGCGTGGTGGACGACATCTTCAAGCCGTTCAAAACGAACCCCGACGGCACGCCCGTCTATGAGCGGATCGTGACGCCCTACGACGCGGCGTACAGCGATCTCCCGCCCGAAAAGCAGGCGGAGGTCCAGCATCATATCGCGATCCACGGGCTCGACGATTACAACGACGTGCGCTACTATTACTCATACGATTCCTTCGGCTCCATCAAACAGGTCGCGGCAGGGCTGCACCGCTATATCGAAGAGATCGTGCTCCCGCAGACCGGCGCCGAAAAGGTGATGCTTGTTCCGGTCAGCCAGGGCGGGACCGTGCTGACGCAGTACCTCGCGGACTATCCCGAGGATATCAAGTATATTGAAAAGATCGTCGCCGTGATCCCCGCCTTTGACGGCGCGCAGATCCTCGGCGATGTGATGACCGACAATGTGACGATCTACGACGTCAACTATGACCACGAGACCGTGCTGCCCGCGCTGCTGCCGGGCGACACCGGCTACCAGATCTCGCTGGCGCTGCGGATGGCGCTGCCGAGCCGCGTCGTCGAAAAGGTCCTGCGCGTGGCACTCGAGGAAGTGCGCCAGCTGCTGGTGGTCAACAGCTCCATGATGTGGGCGCTCTGCCCCGCCGCGGATTACGCCAAGGCGAAGGACCAGTATCTCGGCGACGAAGCCCACGCCGCTCTGCGCGCGGAGTGCGATGCCTATGATGCGGCGAGAAGAGCGCTGCCCGGCACGCTGCAAAAGCTCCTCGCGGACGGGATGTCGATCCACATCGTCTCGTGCTACGGCGTCGGCAACATCTATCCCATGCTGTTCGGCTCCGGCAACATCAATTCCGACGAGCTGCTGACGCCCTACTCCTCCGGTCTCGGCGCGACCTACGCGAATATCGGCGAAACGCTCGGCGAAGGCTACGTCGCGAAAGGCACCGTCTGCAGCGACCCGGACCACAACCACCTGTCGCCCGACGGCATGATCGACGCGTCGACCTGCGCGCTGCCGGAGAACACCTGGTTCTTCAAGGGTGTCGGTCACACCTATATGAACTTCCGCGAGGACATCAAGGACTTCGCGTCCAAGCTGATTCTCGGCAACGTCAAGGACATCTACTCCCTGCCGCCGTACACCCAGTTCAACGATCCGTCGCTGAAGGTTGCCGAAAGCGTCGTCAGCGGCGCGTACATCTACCATTACGACAAGGACGGGCACTTCCTTTACAGCGAGCCGGCGCCGGCGGAATCGAACGCTTCTCCGTTCTGGAAGGGGCTGGCGGGCATCGTCAACAAGCTGTACCGCTCGGTCGACAACTTCAAGGAAGCGCTCCATCTTGACAAACTGAAGCTTCCCGCATAAGATAAAACGAAACGATATGCCGCCGGTCCCCATCGGCGGCTTTTTTGAAAGGAGACTTTGTATGAAGGTATTACTGGTCAACGGCAGCCCGCACAAGAACGGCAACACCGCGCTGGCGCTGCGCGAAATGGAACAGGTCTTTACACAAGAAGGGATCGAAGTCGTCACGATGCACATCGGCGCACAGGCGATCCGCGGCTGCGCCGCCTGCGGCGGCTGCGGCAAAACGGGCAAGTGCGTCTTTGACGACGCGGTCAACGAAGCGGCGGCGGTTTTTCAAGACGCCGACGGACTGGTCCTCGCTTCGCCCGTCTATTACGCGGGACCGAACGCGACGCTGACCGCCTTTGCCGACCGGCTGTTTTACAGCAC
Organism: Clostridiaceae bacterium; assembly: GCA_016290665.1. Classification (GTDB taxonomy): domain Bacteria; phylum Bacillota; class Clostridia; order Oscillospirales; family Acutalibacteraceae; genus UBA6857. The sequence continues at coordinate 7,605 of JAEEUW010000053.1, forward strand.
CGGCTTTGACAAGACGATGAAGGTCGGGGCGTCGGTGGTCTGCGCGCGGCGCGGCGGCACCACAGCGAGCTTCGACAGGCTGAACAAGTATTTCACGATCAGCGGCATGCCCGTGGCGTCGAGCCAGTACTGGAACAGCATCCACGGCGGCGCGCCGGGCGAAGCGGACGCCGACGAAGAGGGCAAACAGACCATGCGGACCCTCGCGCGCAACATGGCGTTTTTGATGAAGAGCATCGCGCTCGGCAAAGAGGCGTTCGGCCTGCCAGAAAAAGAAAAACACGCGTGGACGAATTTTATCAGATAGCAGTTCAGATGCAGCTGCGCCGCAGTTAGGATGCCGCTTCGCGGCAGTTATGATTGCCTGCGGCAAGTTGAAAACGACGGTCGTTTCACAGAAATGACCGTCTCATCACTGTAAACTCAGCTTACTGTGCACTGTACCACCCTGCCGGGGCTGCCGGGTTTCGATGAAGACGGCGTTTTCTTCGGCCGAAGGCTGTGCTCTTGCACGCCGATGGCGAAAAAACGTCGAAAAAAGAAAAACATACAATCGGGTATGGGCGCAGCCCATCCAAAGAAACGTAAAAGAACAGAGCACAGGTCGTTCCTGCGCTCTGTTTTCTTTCATGGTTATTTGTTTTTCTTTTTGTTCTTCGCGAAATGCGGCAGTCCTGCTTATTTCGAAGCTTCTTCCACGGCAACTGCACACGCGACGGTCGCGCCGACCATCGGGTTGTTGCCCATGCCGATGAGACCCATCATTTCCACGTGGGCGGGCACGGAGGAGGAGCCGGCGAACTGGGCGTCGGAATGCATACGGCCGAGGGTGTCGGTCATACCGTAGGACGCCGGGCCTGCAGCCATGTTGTCCGGATGGAGGGTACGGCCTGTGCCGCCGCCGGACGCCACGGAGAAGTACTTCACGCCGTTTTCGGTGCACCATTTCTTATAGGTGCCGGCAACCGGATGCTGGAAGCGGGTCGGGTTGGTGGAGTTGCCGGTGATCGAAACGCCGACGTTCTCCAGACGCATAATCGCAACGCCTTCGGGGACGTTGTCGGCGCCGTAGCAGCGGACCTTCGCGCGCGGGCCGTCGGAATACGGCGTTTCGGAAACGACCGTCACTTCTTCCTTATAGGGGTCGAACTCAGTCTTCACATAGGTGAAGCCGTTGATGCGGGAAATAATCATGGCGGCGTCTTTGCCGAGACCGTTCAGAATGACGCGCAGAGGCTTTACGCGAACCTTGTTCGCGTTGAGGGCGATCTTGATCGCGCCTTCCGCGGCGGCAAAGCTCTCATGACCGGCAAGGAAGCAGAAGCATTCGGTCTCTTCCGAAAGCAGCATTTTGCCGAGGTTGCCGTGGCCGAGGCCGACCTTGCGGTTTTCGGCGACGGAGCCGGGGATGCAGAACGACTGCAGACCTTCGCCGATCGCGGCGGCCGCGTCGGCAGCCTTGGTGCAGCCCTTCTTGAGCGCGATCGCGCAGCCGACGGTGTAGGCCCAGACGGCGTTTTCAAAGCAGATGGGCTGGGTCTCGCGGACGATCTTGTCCACGTCGATGCCCTTTGCCAATGTCAGCTCTTTGCATTCTTCGATCGAAGAAATGCCGTATTCTTTCAGAACGGCGAGGATCTTGTCCGCGCGTCTTTCATAGTTTTCAAACAAAGCCATCTCTTCTTACCTCCTTATTCCTTGCGGGGATCAATATACTTCACGGCGTCCGCGAAGCGGCCGTAGGTGCCCTTCGCCTTTTCATACGCTGTGTTCGCGTCGTCGCCCTTCTTCATGAAGTCGGTCATCTTGCCGAGCGAAACGAATTCGTAGCCGATCACCTGATCGTCCGCGTCGAGCGCCATGCGGGTGACGTAGCCTTCCGCCATCTCGAGATAGCGCGTACCCTTGAGCTTGGTGCCGTACATCGTGCCGACCTGGGAACGCAGACCCTTGCCGAGGTCTTCGAGACCCGCGCCGACGGTCAGACCGTCGTCGGAGAACGCGGACTGCGAACGGCCGTAAACGATTTGCAGGAACAGCTCGCGCATCGCGGTGTTGATCGCGTCGCAGACAAGGTCGGTGTTGAGCGCCTCGAGGATCGTTTTGCCGGGCAGGATCTCGCTCGCCATCGCGGCGGAGTGCGTCATGCCGGAGCAGCCGATCGTTTCGACGAGGGCTTCTTCGATGATGCCGTTTTTGATATTGAGCGAAAGCTTGCAGGCGCCCTGCTGCGGCGCGCACCAGCCGATGCCGTGTGTGAAACCGGAGATATCCTTGATCTCATACGCCTTGACCCATTTGCCCTCTTCGGGGATGGGCGCCGGTCCGTGGTGCGGTCCCTTCGCGACCATGCACATTCTTTCGACTTCATGTGAATAATTCATGTTGCTTTTTCTCCTTTCGGACTTTAGAATTGGTACAGGCAGACGCATCCGCCTGACTTGCATACCACTCATTATATTATCAAATTCTGCGCCTTCTTGCAATACTTCACGCAAAAAAAGCGAAATTATTTTTCAATCGTATATTGCTCCTTGCAGTCGTAGGCGACGGCGGCGGTGAACGGGACGGACGCGGCATAGCAATCGAGCTGCAGCGCGGCGCGCACCCGCGTCTTCAGCGCCGTCATTTCGTGGCTGCGGTCGAGCGTCAGTTCCAGCGTCGCGGCGTCGTAGAACACCTTGCCCGAAGTCAGGCGGATCGGCGTGGTGTCGAGCTTTTCAAAGCGCAGATAGTCCGTCGCCTTGGAAAGGACCTGCGGGCGGCTCGTCTTTCCGTTTTCAAAGAGAGAGACGTCTTCGTTCAGCGTCAGCGTCAGCACATAGCCCCCGCCCTCTTTCTTTTCGGCGGTGAACGACTTGAGGTCGTTCGGCGTCAGCGCGAGCGTTTTTCCAAACGGCGGCAGCAGCGAGAGCGCCGTGTCGCCGTCGGAAGTTTTGCCGTTTTTGAGCGTATAACGGCGCGTGCGCGAGCCGGAGAACAGCCGCATCAGGTTATCTGCCGTCCCGTCGAAAGCGGCGCGCGAAACGCTGTGCTTCGTCGTCTTGACGGTCTTCTTCTGCGTCAGGCGGTAAGAGCCGCCGCTCTTTGCGGCGTTCAGCGCGGCGTTGTACGCCTTGACCGCCTGCCATTCAGTATGCGGCAGACCGTTGGTATCAGTCGTTTCCGAAAGTTCTCCGCTCATCTCCCCCGCCGCGTATTTGCCCTTGTCGAGCCGGAAGGGGCGCACCTTGAAGCGGTAGGCGCTGTTCGGTGAGAGGTTTTTCACGGTCATCTGGAGATAGCCGCTCAGTCCGTAGAGCCGGAAGTCCTCTTTCGCGTCGTCATAGAGAAAGACTTCGTAATGCGTCGCGCCCTTTGTCGCCTTCCACGAGAGCGTCACCGTCTCTTTGGAAAGGTCGGACACGGTCAGCCCCTTCAGCTTTCCCGGCGCGGTCACGGCAAAAGCGTCCGCGCTCGGCTCGCCCCAGGTGACAACGCCGTCTTCCTTATGAAAGGCGCGCACGCGAAAGCGCCACGTCTTGCCCTTGTCGAGCGAAAAGACCGCCGCCTTCGTCGCCGTCGTCGTCACAACGGTCTTGTATTTGCCGCTGTTTTCGCGAAACAGCTGGACCTTGTATCCCGTCGCGTCCGGGACCGCGTCCCATTGAAGCGCGACGTTCGTTCCGTCTTCGAGCGACGTCGTCACGTTCTGGACCTGCCCGAGGGCGGTCTCCTCCGATGCCGCGAACGCCGGCGTGACGCCCGCGCAAAGCAGCAGCAGCGACAGCAAAAAGCAAAAGATTCTGTGCATCGTGTATCTCCCGTTTGTCAGTGCTTTTGGAAAAGTTTTGGCGGTTGTAAAAAAACCGACAGAAAAAGGTTGCATTTTTAATGGTTTTGTTATAAAATGAAGTGTGATCCAAGAAGACCGCGGCACGCGGATTTTTTTGCTAAAAGGACTTGATGGTATGTTTCCTCTTTATGCAAGCGACCGTATCAGTGTCATGATGCTGCTCGAGTGCGTCCTGCGTATCGTCCTCGCGATGGGCAGCGGCGCCGTCATCGGCTATGAGCGCAGCCGCCGCTTCAAGGGCGCGGGTCTGCGTACGCACGTGATCGTCTGCGCGGCTTCGGCGCTGATCATGGTGGTTTCCAAATACGGCTTCACCGATATGGCAACCAGTACGGGCATGTTCTTCGAGGGCGTCCGCGGCACCGACCCGGCGCGTCTTGCGGCGCAGGTCGTCAGCGGTATCAGCTTTCTCGGCGCCGGCGTCATTTTCAAGAACAAGGGCTCCGTCAGCGGTCTGACCACGGCGGCGGGACTTTGGGCGACGTCCGGGATCGGCCTTGCCATCGGCAGCGGCCTGTATATTCTCGGCATCGTCACGACGCTTCTGATCGCGCTGTTCCAGTTCCTGCTGCACAAGTTCAAGATCGGTTCGGAATCCATGCCGCGCTACCAGATCTCGTTCACTGTTTTGCAAAGCAAGGATTTTCAGGACGCGCTGGACGAACAGCTCAAGGAATGGTCCATCCACCTGGTCGATATGAAAATGTCAACCAAAGAAAACGGCCATGTCTCCTACGACCTGTCGCTGCGTGCGTCGTACCGTCTTGACACAAAGGAGATCCTCCGCTTCTTCAACAGCCGCGACGACGTCGTCACCGTTTCGGTCGTCATGCCGTAATTTGAGTGCACAGTGCGCAGTGCACAGTGAACAGTTGCCGCCCGTCGGGCGGCTTTTTTAGTGTGGAGTGTGAAGTGTGTAGTTTTTTATTGAAAAATGCCGGGATCTCCACCCAATTCCAAATTCCACATTCCAAATTCCAAATTATCACTGCACACTGCAAACTGCAAACTGCACACTCAATTACACCTTTGTTTCGTCAAGGTCGATCACAATGCTCTTGCGCTTCGGCTCGAGTTTGGTCAGCTTGACACCCGCGGCGTTGAACATCCGCTTGCTGGCGCGGGTCATCGGCGTGTCGGCGTATTTATCCGACAGATAGACCACCTCGCGGATCCCGCACTGAATGATTGCCTTCGCGCATTCGTTGCAAGGGAACAGCGCCACATAGATCCGGCAACCCGCCAGGTTCGCGCCGGCGTTGTTGAGGATCGCGTTCAGCTCGGCGTGGCAGACGTAGGGGTACTTCGTGTCGTAGGCGTCGCCCTCGCGTTCCCACGGGAACTGGTCGTCGCTGCAGCCGATCGGGAAACCGTTGTACCCAACGGACATGATCTTGTTGTGGTCGTTGACGATGCAGGCGCCCACCTGCGTGCTGGGGTCCTTGCTGCGGTAGGACGACAGAATGGCGATTCCCATAAAGTATTCGTCCCACGAAAGATAGTCGCTGCGTTTCGGCATAGCTGCTCCTCCTTATTCGACTCCTCTGTAATATAAGCCGCGGGTGAAGTCGCCCTTCGCGGCTTTTTCTTTTCGGTAAGCGTCCAGCACGGCGTCGACCGCCGCGCGGGATTCGTCGGTAAAATAAAACGTCAGAAAGTCCATGTTCCGCAATTCCCGCTGCCGGTCAGCGAGCCAGATCGGGTAGGCGTTCAAAATCTCGGCGCAGCCAAAGCGGCAGCGCACCGGAAAATGAACCCCCTTGCGGTCGGTCAGGAAACGGCTGCGTCCGCACGTCCTGCAATCGGTGACATTGCGGATCGGACAGTTGCGGGTCAGCATCAATGGCAGCCGCCCGTAGGCGATCAGCCCGCGCGGCAGGGTCGTTTCAATCGCCGCCGCCTGCACCAGCGTCAGTTCAGTCGACAAGGTCAAAGACTTTACATCTAAGCCTTCCAGAACGGCGGCGCTCAGACTGTTGAAACAGTGCAGCGCGAAGCCGCCGTGGATCTCAAATCCGTATTTTTTTGCGAGCGCGACGGCGTCGAGCGTCGGACAATAGGCGATTTTGACGCCGTTTTCTTTCGCGTGTTTCAACAGTCGCTCAACTTCCGCCTCCCTGCCGAAAATGCCCCGCGGAAGCTCTACACCCAGTGAAATCGGGCAGTTTTGCACTTTTTCCACGAGCTTTTCCTCGCATTCCAGCGGGAAATATAAGTTTTCCACATTCGAAAGATCCTGTGGAATCTGCGCCGGCGACTCCAGCCGCAGCCGGTAGCGCGGCAATCTGCCGCCTATGTTTGTGTCCGGCCGCCGGTCGGGCACGTTTCTTTCCAGATTGGAAGAATGTAACGGGATTTGTATATCTGTAAAGCCTAAAGGCTTTACAGATGAAAGGGCATTTTCAAGGGTTTTGAGGGCGTTGCGGCGCAGCGCGTTGATCTCGCTTGCGGGAACGATCAGCCCTTCGTCAAGAGACACGATCACACGGTCGGCATAGAACGCCGTGCCGCCGCATTTTTGCAGCCGCTGGGTGAGACCTTCTGCGGTCAGCGGCTTTTCTCTCGCGGGTTCGGGGATCGTATTACCGCGGACGGTGACGCTTTCCCCTCTTGCCGTCGCGGTCAGGGTCGGCGTTTCGCCGGTCCGGATCGTCAGTTCGAATGACACGGGGACGTCGGCGCGTTCTTTTTCATAGAGCCGCGCGAGCGACGAGAGCACCGGCTTCGTCGCGGCGGTGACGTCTTCTCTGGTCCGCACACCGAACATCTCTTTGCTTCGCGCGTTGTCGTAATAGCCGCTGGTGAATCCCTGCCGCGAAAAGACCGCGCGCAGGGCTTCCGCCGCGGCGGCGTCCCGTTTGCCACTCAGCGCGGCGCGCGCATTGGTCACGGCGGCAGCGACATATTCCGGGCGTTTCATCCGCCCTTCGATCTTGAATGAATCGACGCCGAGCCCGGCGAGCTCCTCCAGCCGGTCCATCAGTGAGAGGTCCTTGAGGCTGAGGTCGTAGCGTTCGCTCTCATCCGCCGAAAACGGCAGACGGCACGGCTGGGCGCATAGCCCGCGGTTGCCGCTGCGCGAGCCGAGCATCGCGCTCATCAGGCACTGCCCCGAAACGCACATACACAGCGCGCCGTGGATAAACAGTTCGAGTTCGAGGTCGGTACTCGCCCGCAGGTCGGCGATCTCCGCTTTCGTCAGTTCGCGCGGGAGGACGGCACGGCTGTAGCCGAGCGCCTTCAGCAGCGCCAGCCCCGCCTTCGTCTGGACCGACATCTGGGTCGATGCGTGGCGGGCCAGGTCGGGCGCGCACTGCTTTGCCAGCGCGGCAAGCCCGAGATCCTGCAAAATAAGCACGTCTGCGCCCAAAGCGCAAACGTGCCTGATGACATCTTTCGCCTGCGACAGCTCTGCGTCGGAAACGAGCGTATTGAGCGTGATATGCACCCTGACGCCGTGCAGGCGGCAATAGCGTATCGCGGCTTCGAGCGCGGCGTCGTCAAAGTTGTCCGCGCCGCGGCGGGCGTTGAACTCTTTGGTACCGAGGTAGACCGCGTCCGCGCCGGCACGCACGGCAGCCGTAACGGCGGCAGGCGAACCGGCAGGCGCCAAAAGTTCCGGCTGCGGTTTCATCAAACGCCGGAGATCTGATCGAGGACGGAGGCGAGCTGCGCCTTGAGCCGGTCGATCTCGAGGTTCGCGTTTTCCAGATCGCGCTTCGCCTTTTCGGCTTCATGCCGCGCCCAGTCGGCTTTGCTTTTCGCGTTGGAAGCGTCGTCGAGATAGTCCTTGATCTGCTCGCGCAGATGATCCGCGGTCGTGGTCGCCTTCTTGTATTCGTCGGCGTAGTTCAGCGTGGTCAGCACCGCCGCCTGGGTCACGGAGACGTGCGGGTTCTCTTTCATCGTCTTCGCGATGGCGAGGTCCACATCTTTTCCGAGCTCGGCAACATACTTCACATCGTCTTCGGTGATGACGGAAAACTCTGAACCGGCAATGGAAAGCTTGACTTTATTGCGTACCATGATACATCTTCCTTTCATGTGCAGGCCGCAAAATGACGGCGACACATTTACAATCGGGTATATTATACAACATTCTGCAAGATAATGCAAGTCTATTTTTTCAGCGTCCTGCGCGGCACGCCGTTTGCCGTTGCAATATTCCCCTCCCCGCGTCACTGTGCACTGCGTACTGTGCACGAAAAAAAGCGCCTCCGCAGAGGCGCTTTTTTTTGAATTGGATTATTCCGCGGGCGCGTAGAGATCCTTCAGACGAAGCAGGTGCTCGTAGCGTTCCACGCTCTTGTCTTCGGCTTCGGTGAAGAGCTTTTCGGCTCTCTCCGGGAAGGCGCGGGTCAGCGCGGAGTAGCGCGCTTCGTTCAGCAGGAAGGCACGGTAGTTCTCTTTCACGCCGGGCTTGCTGTCGAGGGTGAACGGGTTCTTGCCTTCGGCCTTGAGCGCCGGATTGAAGCGGAACAGGTTCCAGTAGCCGCACTCGACGGCCTTCTTCATTTCGTTCTGGCAGTTGACCATGCCGCCCTTGATGGAGTGCATCTCGCACGGCGCGTAGGCAATAATGATCGACGGACCCGGATAGGCTTCCGCTTCGGCGATCGCCTTGATCGTCTGATTCATGTTCGCGCCCATGGCGATCTGCGCGACATAGACGTAGCCGTAGCTCATCGCGATCTCGGACAGGCTCTTCTTGGCAATGGACTTACCTGCCGCAGCGAACTGCGCGACCTGACCGATCTGCGACGCCTTGGACGCCTGACCGCCGGTGTTGGAATACACTTCGGTATCGAAGACCATGATGTTGACGTCTTCGCCGGAGGCAAGGACATGGTCCACGCCGCCGAAGCCGATATCATAGGCCCAGCCGTCGCCGCCGAAGATCCAGACGGACTTCTTGGCGAGGTATTCCTTATTCTTGAGAATGTCGAGCGCGAGCGTGCAGGCTTCGCAGTCGCAGAACTGCTTGTCGGCGGCCTTGAGCTCGTTGAAGTGCGCTTCCATCGCGTCGGCGCCGTCGCCGAAGTGGGCGCGCTGCGCGGGATCCGCGAGCTTTTCGAGGACTTCGTCCACGGTGGAGACAGAGGCCATCAGCGTCTTGACGTATTCGTCGGCGGCAGCCTTGTTCGCTTCGCCGTCAGCCTTGGTGTCGAGCCACGCCTGAGCGGCTTCTTTGAGCTCCGGACGCGCCCACGGCACAGCGATGAGAGCCTCGGTCTTGGCGATCAGCGCGTTGCGGATCGCGTTCTGGCCGAGCAGCATGCCGAAGCCGTGCTCCGCGTTGTCTTCGAACAGCGAGTTCGCCCACGCGGGACCGTGACCCTTCGCGTCCACGGTGTAGGGAGAGGTGGCAGCCGGGCCGCCCCAGATGGAGGAACAGCCGGTCGCGTTGGAGATATACATCCGGTCGCCGAAGAGCTGGGTGATCAGGCGGGCATACGCGGTTTCGGCGCAGCCGGCGCAGGAGCCCGAGAACTCAAGCAGCGGGGTCTTGTACTGGGAACCGATCACGGTGTTGTCGGCCACGTCGTCCTTGACAGTGACGTTCTTGACCATGTAATCGAACACCGGCTGCATGGCGTCCTGGCTCTCTCTCGAGACCATCTTGAGCGACTTGGTCGGGCAAACGCCGACGCAGACGCCGCAGCCCATGCAGTCGAACGGGGAAACGGCAAGCGTGTACTTGTAAACGCCCTTGCCCTTGCCGGCCTTCTTGTCGACGATGATCGCGTTCTCCGGCGCAGCCGCAGCTTCTTCTGCGGTCAGGCAGTACGGACGGATCGTCGCGTGCGGGCAGACATAAGCGCACTGGTTGCACTGCGCGCAGGTGGCGGCGTTCCATTCCGGTACCAGAACGGCGACGCCGCGCTTTTCGTAAGCGGAAGCGCCCTGTTCGAACGTACCGTCGGCGTGGTCTTCGAACGCGGAAACGGGCAACGAATCACCGTTCATCAGACCGACCGGCTTCATGATGGAATCGACCATCTTGACGAGCTTCTCGGCGCCTTCGCTCGCGGGAGCGGCTTCCCCGTCTTCGGCGTTCGCCCATTCGGCGGGGACGTCGATCTTGACATAGGCGGACGCGCCGGCGTCGATTGCCTTTTCGTTCATCTCAACGATTTCCTTGCCCTTCTTCATGAACTTCTGGGCTTTTTCTTTCATATAACCGATCGCTTCTTCGGCGGGCAAGACCTTCGCCAGCGAGAAGAACGCGGACTGCAGCACGGTGTTGGTTCTCTTGCCGAGACCGATTTCCGCCGCGATGTCGATCGCGTT
>JAEEUW010000054.1 GCA_016290665.1 Clostridiaceae bacterium
CAGCAGGCCGGAGAAATGGCTCTCGTCGGTGAAGCAGACGTCGCCCGACAGGACGCCCGGCTGCATGCGCGCGATGGCGTCGGCCAGCACCAGCGCCGGCAGCTCGCCGCCCGTGAGCACATAGTCGCCGATGGAGATTTCCTCGTCCACGATCTCTTCGAGCAATCGCTCGTCCACGCCCTCATAGTGGCCGCACAGCAGCGCGAGATGGGGTTCGGCGGCCAGTTCTTTCACGATCTCCTGCGTCAGGGGCCTGCCCTGCGGCGAAAGATAGATCAGCTTCGGGCGGCTTGCGGTCTCTTCGCAAAGCGCCTGAAAGCAGTCGTAGATCGGCTGCGGCTGCATGATCATGCCCATGCCGCCGCCGTAGGGCGCGTCGTCCACCCGGCCGTGCTTGTCTTCGGTGTAATCCCGGATCTGGCGGGTGCGGATCTCCACAAGGCCGGCCCTGCGCGCGCGGCCCACGATGCTCTCGGAGAGCACCGCCTCGCACATTTCGGGAAACAGGGTCAGAATATCAATCCGCATCGTCAAAGATTCCTTTCAGCGGGCGGATCGCAATCCGTTCCGCGTCGATATCGGTGTCGATCACGACCGGCGGGATGGCGGGCAGCAGGTATTCCCTGCCGCTTTCGTCCGTCACGTGCCAGACGTCGTTGGCGCCCGTGCGGCTCACGTCGGTCAGAATGCCGTATTGGGTTTCGGGCTCGTCCGCGTCGACCACGCGGCAGCCGATGAGGTCCTGAATGAAGAAGCGGTTGTCGGGCAGGTGCGCATCGGCGCGCGCCATAAAGAGCACCTTGCCGCGCAGCGCGGCCGCCGCTTCCACGGTGTCCACACCGTCGAGCTTGAGAATCACGATATTCCCGTGGGGGCGGCAGGCGGCAACTCTAGCCGGCTTTGCGCCCTTTTTGTCATAATACAGCGTTTTGAACTGCTTCATGAACAGCGGGTCGTCGCACCAGGGATCCACGCGCACTTCGCCTTTGATTCCGTGGGTCGAAACGATCTGCCCGATCTCAAGATAAGGATGTCGCATCGAAGCCGCTCCTTTCAGGTCATTTCATTCGGAATTCCGAATTACAAAAAGTCCCGCCCCACAGGGCGGGCACAGCGTTTGTTTACAGCACCTTGCCGAACATTTCCTCGATCATGGCGTCGTCCGGATCCTGGCCGATCATGTGGCTCATGAAGCGGTAAAGGTAGACCCACATCTGAATCAGGAAATCTTCCGCTTTCTGCAAAAAGTCTTTCATGTGAAACTCCCCTTTCGGTTTCTTGCAACCTCATTATATATGCTTCGGTGAAAAAAAGCAACACCTTTTTGCAAAAATCAGGGAAGATAGGTTTCGATCTCCTCCTGCGTCATGGAGAAGGATCTGATCATCTTTTTGCGGAACAGGGCCGGCATTTCGCCGACGATGCGGCGAAGCTCCCGGACGGACGCCTGCCAGCGGCTGTAGCTGACGGAATCCCAGCGTTCGCAGTGGCGTTTCATTTCGCCGTCGATCTCCTTTGTCATCTCGTCCAGCAGTCCGAGCAGCCGGTCGCGGTCAAAGGTGGTTTTCAGGTGCTTTCTGTGCAGCTGCAGCAGCCGGGTGCGGAACTGCGGATTCTTCATCAGCGAACGCATCAGCAGCGTGGAAAACGCGTGGCCCACGCCGTGGCCCTGCGGGTCCAGATAGTTGTCGATATAGTTCAGCTTGTAGGTCGTGGGATAGAAGGCCCAGTCCGCGTCAAAAAACAGCCAGCGCCATTTGCCGTCCGCCGTGTTCTCGCGCCAGAAGCGGATGTTGCCCGTGTCGGTGTTGGTGAAGAACGATTCGAACATCCAGTATTCGATCAGCTCGTCGATATCGACCTGCTTGCAGACGTAGTCGTAAACCTCTTTTTTGCGCGTGTCGTGGGTCTTGAGATAGCTCATCAGCGCGTTCCAGCGGTCAACGGAGCCGCTCTGGACGCGGGAGACGCCCTTGATCAGATCGATCTTGTCGGGGTCGACGTCATAGTGCGAGGCGAGATAATCGACGTCGAGCTTTTCACGAAGGTCATAGATGCCGTGGTATTTGCCGTTGACATAGACCGCCACGGGCCGATAGTCCATGAAATCGACCGACGACTGCCCCTTGATGACCATGGCGCAGAACGCGTCGCGCAGGTGAGCGGAGGAAAAGTCCTGGCCGCTGTTGCGCAGCACGAACGACGAAAACACGTTGACCTTGCCGTCCCGGAAGAACGGATAGACGACCTCGCCCGGACCGTATTTGTCGCGCAGGCGGATGGAAACGCTTTTTTGCTCCAGCGCGCGGCTGAACTGGCCGAAGACCTTCATCCCGGCGTCAAACGAGAGCTGGGGCTCGCCCTTCTCGTTCCAGTATTCAAAATGCACCGGGCGCTCCCAGTCCTGCCAGAAGTTGGCGCCGAGATAGGGAAACTCGCTGCTCTTGTTCTTGCCGTCGGCCCAGATGCCGCGGCTTTCGCTGTAAAGATTCGCCTTGTCGGTGGAAAGGCAGACCACCGGCAGCGTATGCGCCCATCCGATCACGTAGGTCGCGGTGACGATATCGGACGGCACCGCCCCCGCGCGGAAGGCTCTGGCCCGGACGCAGACGTTCTTTTTGATCGTCAGCGGTTCGGTATACCGTGCGCTCTGCTCGGTCGGCTCGCTCCCGTCAAGGGTGTAATAGACCGGGTCGGCGCAGGTGATCGTGAGCGCCGTCCCCTTTTTGACCGCGCCGCCCGCGGGCGAAAGCACCGGGTTCTTCAGCGCGCCCGCAAGCGCGGTTTTGCCGTTCGGCTTGCCGGGGGTCAGCGTGTCAAAATAGACGGCTTTGTCGTCGGCGCCGAGCTGCCGGCCGCAGCTGACGCCCGCCGACAGGCGGCGGTAGGAAAGCGAATCGGCCACGACGCCGCGGCTGTTTTTGAGATAGACCGTGTCGCCGTAGCGGCCCAGACCGACCGGAACCGTCTGCGCGCCGGCAATCTTTTGCTTGCTGCACCAGAGCACCAAACAGCGCCCGGGCTGCAGCGTGAGGGACGGCAAAGCAAAAAAGCGCTCCGCCCGTTTGGAATCGGAGAGCTTATAGCCGCCGAGGTCGATCGGCTTGTCGGAAGCGTTATACAGCTCGATGTAATCCGGTGTTTTGCCGTTCGGGGCCCGCTCGCTCGTGTTGACGGCGGCAACCTCGGTGATGACCAGATCCTTGCTGTCGGTCAGCGCGGCGGAATCGACCGAGGAAAACGAGTCGGTCTTGTTCGGGGCGCCCGGCGTGGCGCAGGCAAAGAAGCGCCAGCCCTCCTTCGTTCTGCCGCAGGAGAGGTTGGAGCGCAGCGGATAGACCTTGCAGCGGTCGAGCTCGCGGCCGAGGTCGTCAAACAGCAGCAGGCACTCCTCCTTGCCCTTCAGCGAAAAGTCTGCGTGCAGCTCGCCCGTGCCGTCAAAGGCTTTTGTTTCGCCCGAAAGCAGCACCACAAGATAGCTTTTGCCGCCCAGCGTGACGGCCGGGAACTGCCATTTATCCGGCTTTTTTTCGTTGTCGGTCAGTGAAAAGCCCGTGAGCGCCACCGGCGCTTCGCCCGGGTTATACAGCTCGACCCAACTGACGAAATCGCCGTCTTCGCTCAGCAGCGTCTGGGTCTTGCTCGTGCTGTATTCGTTGAGACGGACCTGCGCCTTTTCCGGCTCGGGTTCGGGTTCCGTCGCGGGCGGGGTCACCGGCGTCGTGCCGAACGTGCCCGGGGTGGGCACGTCGAACACCGCGGGCTGCCAGGTCTCGTCGAGGCCGAAGCTTTGGTTTTCTTCCAGGCGCGGCACGTGCAGCACGCTGACGAGGCGGGTTTTGCCGTCGAACAGACGCAGCGATTCGCCCTCTTTTTTGATGGAGAACGGCAGGTGGAACACGCCGTTTTCGCTGTCGATCCGGTTGGTCTTGTCGGCGAAGAGCAGCAGGCACGCGCCGCTTTCCAGCGTGCAGGACGGAAAGACGAACTGCCTGGGCTTCGCCGCGTCGTCGGTCAGCGACCAGCCGGCCAGGTCAACGGCTTCCCCGGTGGGATTATACAGCTCGATCCAGTCGCCGTAGGCGCCGGTTTCGTCGGGCAGCACGCTCTTGTTGCGCGACATGGCCTCGCTGATGCAGACGGTCTGCGCCGGTTCGGCGGCGCACGAAGCCAGCGCAAACACAAGCGCTGCCGCAAAGAGCAGCGCCAGCGCCGAAAAGAGGCTGCGCTTCATGCCGTTTCACCGTCCGTTCCTTTTTCAGTCTATGTTTTTGCGCCGGTTCAGATGCCGATCTGCGTGCAGGCGTCCTGCGCCATGCGCTGCACCACGCCCGAAAGATAGGCCAGCGCCATGATCTCGAGCGCCTTCTGCAGCCGGTCCTTCGCGCCGGCCACGGGTTCTTCATACTCCTCGGTCACCTGCGCAATGATCTGACGCAGGGCGTCGCGGTCAAAGGAATGCTGCGCGTCCTCGAGCACGATGATGCGGCACAGCATGTTGAACAGCTCGCGGTCGGGAATAATGTCGTCCGCCGCGTCCTCCACGCTGCCGTTGATATAGTTCATCAGCGAGACGATGGTTTCGAGCTGCAGCGACGATTTGAGCATGTTGATGAGGATCACGCGGGCGACCTGCCGCTCCTCATAGCGGCGGTTTTTCGGGTTGGCGACCCAGCCGCGCTTGACCCAGTTCTGCACCGTGGAGCCCTGCAGACCCGTCACCTCGCTCAGCTGGGCGAGGGTCAGCCCGCGCGTCACCGACAAAAGCGGCGTGAGCACGGCGAACGCGTTTTGTTCCAGTCCTTCTTCAAACGGGAGCATCGTCCCGGGAATCGTTGTCAGCATAAGGAGCCTCCTATTCCGTAATGTCCGCCACGGCGGCGTTTGTCACCTTCACGAGGTCGCCCGGCGCCAGAAAGATCTGGGCGCCCAGACAGCCGCCGCTGATGATGATTTCGTCAAACTGCAGGGCGCTTTCGTGCAGCACCGTGGGAAACTGCTTTTTCATGCCGATCGGCGTGCAGCCGCCGCGGACGTAGCCCGTCACGGCGCGGATGTCTTTCACGTGCAGCAGCTCGACGTATTTTTCGTTGACGGCCTTCGCCGCTTTCCTGAGGTCGAGCTCCTGTGCGATCGGCACCACGAAGACGAAGTGGGCGCCGCTTTTGCCCGTGGTGACCAGCGTTTTGAACGTGCGGTTATAGGGCTGATGCAGCAAATCGGCGACGTGAATCGCGTCGATGAACGCGTCGCAGTCGTAATAGTTGACGCGGTAAGACGCCTTCGCCCGATCCAGCAGGCGCATGGCGTTGGTCTTCTGCGCTTTCGGGTGCGGCATGCGGCGCGCCTCCTTGACGAAATCCGGTATTTTATATATACTACCATAAAGCGAAATTTTTTTCAACCGGAAGGACCAAGAAAGATGCAACCGTTTTTTCCCGTCTGCCCCGTCTGCGGCAAAGCGCTGCAGCAGAACGGCCGCGCCCTGCAGTGCGAAAGCGGCCACAGCTTCGACCTTGCCAGAGAGGGCTACGTCAATCTGCTGACCGGCAGCCGCAAGAGCGGCGACGCCATCGGCGACAGCCGCGGCATGGCGCGCGCCCGCCGCGCGTTTCTGGAGCAGGGCCGGTTCCGCCCGCTGGCCGACGCGCTGGCCGAAGAGATCAAAGCGCTGGGCAAAGAGAAGCCCCGCGTGCTGGACATCTGCTGCGGGGAAGGCTATTACAGCGAACAGCTTCAACGCGCGCTCCCCTGCCGGCTGCTGGGCTTCGACCTTTCCAAGGAGATGGTGCGCCTTGCGGCGAAGCGGGGGCTCGACGCGCTGTTCTTTGTGGCGAACCTTTCCGCAATCCCCCTGCCGGACGGATGTGTTGACGCGGCGCTGCACCTCTTCGCGCCGTTCCACGAAGCCTCGTTTGCGCGTGTGCTCGCCCCGGACGGCGCGCTGTTCTCGGTCGTGCCGGGAAGGCGGCATCTGTTTGAACTGAAGGAAGCAGTCTATGACACGCCCTATGAAAACGACGAGCGGCTGCCGCAGACGACGGCGCTGACGCTGCAGGGCACGCGAAAGGTGACGGCGCAAATCCGGCTGGAGACGCCCGACGAGATCCGCGCGCTGTTTGAGATGACGCCCTATGCGCACCGCACGAGCAAAGAAGGAATCGCGCGGCTGCACAGGCTGGAAACGCTCGACACGACGATCGACTTCGTGATCGGGAAGTATGTCAGATAGTCGGTCAAAAGAAGTGCACAGTGCGCTTTTGCCGACGGCTTATTTCGCCAGCTTCTCGCGGTATTCGCGTACCTTTTTGCGCAGGGTGATCGTGATGTCGGTGGAAAAGTCGTAGCGGATCCCGCGCTTTTTGAGAAGCCTGCACTGCAGATCGCGCAGGAACAGAATCACGAAGCCGCCGACCGCGCCGCCGAACAGGATGATGAAAAACAGCGGAATGCGGCAGGTGAGCCAGTCGCCCGACCGCAGCGGCAGCGAAAAGCCCATATAGAGCTCGCCGCGCTCAAAGAGCATGCGGTAGGTCTGGTCGACGCCGCCGTAGGCGTGGAAGCCGCTCGTATATTTCGGCAGCGAGCCGTCGAGGTAGGCGCCGTTGACAATTTTGAAAAGCGCCGTCAGAAAGCCCGTGACGCCCGCGCCGGCCATATAGCCGGGGATGAACGCAAAGGGGCTGCGCGCCGCGATCGGCATGGCGAAGATCGTGGTCAGCTTGATGTTTTCGAAAAAGGCGTTGATCGGGCCGCTGGTCGCCATGTTGAAGTCCTCGGTATCCGGGGTGCCGCCGCGCTTGAAGAGCTTGCACCAGAGGACGCCGAAGAAGGCCGTCCAGCCCACGGCGACGAACACCGCGCCGTAGATCGTGACCGCCTGCGCGCTGCCGGAATCAAGATAGGCCGCCGTGCAGACGCCGTAGGCCGCCAGCGACACCGGGCCGATGATATCGAAGCCGACCATCAGGCCGACGCAGACCGCAAAGAGCAGCACGTGGCTTTCCGCAAGCGCGGCGAGCGACCGCCCGAGCGAGGACGCCAGCACGCCGAACGGCAGCGCGATCCCGTAGCGAACGAGCAAAAACGTCAGCGCCGCGGCGATCGGCGGGATCACGAGCATGCAGACGAACAGATCCAGCCCGTTCGCAATCTCCGCGCCGGAAAGGTTGTCGGGCAGCTTTTTGAACTTCTTTCGAAGATTGGAAAACAGCTTGTCAAGGCCGCGGCCGAGCGCGTCCTTCATGCCGTCCCAGCCGGCGCTCATCAGCCGGATCAGCAGCGCCAGCGCCACGGCGAGAATCAGATAGCCCATATAGCCGATCTCGGTCGCGTGCGCATAACCGAGGGGCGAACCGAAATAATAAAGATACGTGCCCTCGGCCGAAACGGGATCATAGGTGAAGTGGGCGAAATAGACCGACAGCGCCAGCACGGGCGCAATGGCCGACGGCCCGGCGATTTTATAGGCCGTCACGAGCGCCATGATGACGAAGAAAAAGTCGGTGGCCCAGAACAGGATGAACCACAGCCGCGGCTCGTTGGCCGCCTCGGTGGCGCCGAGCACGTGATCGAGGCCGAAGATGTTTTGCAAAAAGAAGAACAGGCCGGCGCCCAGCGCGCCGAACAGGATGACCATGAACGACACCGACGTGCCCGCATAGATTCCCTGCTTGCAGTCGCGGTATAAGGTTTTCATTGCAGTCTCCCCTTTTCTCAACGTACTGATTTGATTATACAAAAAAGTTCACACTTTTGCAACTATTGCGTAAAAAGTTTTCCGCGTTTTTTGCTTAAAATGGATGCATAAACCATGCAGGGAGGCTCCTTTATGTTCTATTTCCTTCTGACCCCCTATCTCACCTATCATTTCATTCTGATTGCGGCGGCGGTGATCCCGGCGGTCTTTTTGATGCTGCGGGTCTGGCGCGCCGACCGGCTGGAGCCGGAATCGCCGCGGCTGCTGCTGAATCTGACGGTGGCGGGCATCATCTCGGCGCTGCTTGCGCTGCTGTCGGAGCGTGTACTCAGCTTTGTGCTGGACCACGCCGTGGCACAGAACACGGTGCTGTATCAGGCGCTGCTCTATTTCGTGGTCGTTGCCGTGTCGGAAGAGGGCGCAAAGTATTTCATGCTGCGCCGGCGCACCTGGCGGAGCCCGGAATTCAACTGCCAGTATGACGGCGTGGTCTATGCGGTGTTCGTGTCGCTGGGCTTCGCCCTTTGGGAAAACATCAGCTACGTGCTGCACTTCGGATTTCAGACGGCGCTGGTGCGCGCGGTGACCGCCATCCCCGGCCACGCCTGCTTCGGCGTGTTCATGGGCGTGTTCTACGGCATTGCAAAGCGCCTGGACAACGAGGGCAGACACGCGGCGTCGAAGGCCGCCCGCTGCTTCGGGCTGCTGGTCAGCATCCTGCTGCACGGCGCCTATGACTTCATTGCGTCAACAGAGACCGAACAGAGCAGCTGGTATTTTGCGGGCTTCGTGGCAGTGCTGTTTCTTGTGTCGTTCATTTTGGTCGGCAAAACAGCAAAAAAAGACCGGTATATCGCCTGACCGGCCGACAATCATTCAAAAAAGCCCCCCGGCTTCCGTCTGGAAACCGGAGGGTTCTTCTTTCATGCGTCAGCGATTCTTGATGATCGTAAACAGGCTCTTGAACCAGGAGAGCAGATGCTTGAAAAAGGCCAGCAGACGGTCGAAGCGACCGGTCGGCTTCGGCGTGGTATCATATTTCTCCGTGTTCATGTTCTCTTCCGTCATCGGGCTGAGCGTCAGCGCGGTGCGGTCATATACCAAAAACTGCGGGAACCCTTCGACCGTTTGTACCGTTGCACCGCGGTTAAACGTCGGTGCATAGAGGCGGTAGCTCTTCACGCCCTTGTCGTTGTGGATGGCGCCTTTGATGAACCAGGTCGTATCCGGGAACACGGCGGTGGATGCGTCGATGATCTTATCCGGGGAAATATAGGCGCCAAAACCCTTTTCTGTGCGCTCGGCAATATAGTCGTCGGAAAGCTTGGTGCCCATTTTGGCTGCCGTGGCGCCAAGCGACGCATAACGCACGGTGGTCCAGACATCGCCCTGTTCATCGGCGGATTCCAGAATCGGCGGCATCTGATCGCCGTAATAGACCGTGATGGCAATCGGATGGCCGTCGTCCTTCGCCTGCTGCAGCAGGGTCGGAATCTGCTGACGCACTGCTTCGTCATAATGGTCGAGCTTTGCGATCAGCCCTTTATACTTTTCATATTTTTCACTGCCCGGCCGGCCGAAGATGAAATCTCTGGTAGAGGCGTAATGGTCAGCCGTCACCATGGTCCAGTAACCGGGCCAGGTGCCGTAGGTGGCAAGCACCAGTTCGGGCACCAGTCCTTCATAGAGCTTGTTATAGAGCTTATCCATAAACACACCGGACACACCCTGCAGAACGCCGCCGTCCTGCATCAGTTCAACGGTTTCGTTCAGGAAGGTGAATAGCACGTCGCCGAGACCTGCCATTTTTTCATGCAGAAAATCGTCCTGCGCAAAACGCCGGATCGCATCGGGGTCCAGATTCATGTGGCCCGAGAAGGTCTCGTCCACCAGCTCGGCGCCGAAGGCCACCGTCTGCTGGAAGCCGATGCCGTTGACCTTATCGGTGCCGTATTTGGCAAGGTAAGCCAGCACCAGATCACCGCCCAGGCAGGTGCAAAGCAGGTTGACCTTCTGTTTGCGGGTTGCGGCAAGCACATCGTCGATATAGGCGTCGATGGCGTCGACGGTATCAAACGGATCGAGACGCCAGTCGTTGTTGAACTGATAGTCCATATCGCCGAACTGACCGTTGCTGTCGGCGCGGTTTTCACGTCGCATAACCTCATTGTCCGCTTTGTTTTTGGCGGAGATGCCGGTGCCGTATTTCGGGTTGCCGTTTTCGTCGAGCTGGCAGCGGTCATAAAGTTTGCTCATCTCTTCGCCGAAAACCTTGTAGTATTCGTCATAGGCAGAGGGGCCGGTCACCTTTTCACCGATCATGCCGGCAAGAAGCAAAGGCAGCACCTTTGCCGCGATCTCCTTGATCTGATCCGTTGAAACATCAAAATCGTAGACGGTGTTGCCGTCTTCGTCGACGATGGGTTCGCCGTTGCCGCGGAAATAGACCGTCGGCAAATCGAAGCGGTACGGGTTTGCCGCGTGGGCCTGGATAGCAAGCGGCAGGACGGAAAGGATGAGTACAAGCGCCAACAGCGTTGAAACAATCTTTTTCATTGTGGAGCCTCCTTGTTTATTCGGGTTTTAACCTTTCTTATTTTACCGAAAAGCGGGATAAAAAGTCAAGCGTTTTCCGTGCTTTCATCATCTTAAATATAAAAAATAGCTGCACCCCGCAGGGTGCAGCAAAAAGGTTTAGTACTCGAACTTGCCCTCATACACCAGGACGGCGGTGCCGGTCAGGGTGACGCGCTCGTCGGTGTAGTTGACGGTCAGATCGCCGCCGGGCAGCTTCACGGTGACGTCCTTTCCCTTGTCGCAGTAGCCGTTTTCCACCGCGGCAACCACCGCAGCGCAGGCGCCGGTGCCGCAGGCCAGAGTTTCGCCGCTGCCGCGCTCCCACACGCGCACGCGCAGGTTCGTCTTGTTGATCACGCGAACGAATTCGGTGTTGATCCGCTCGGGGAAGACGTCGGCGTATTCAAAGGCGGCGCCGGTCTTTCCGAGATCGATCGCGTCGATCGCGTCGCAGAACACCACGCAGTGCCCGTTGCCGACCGAAACGCCTGTGGCGCACCAGCTTTCGCCGTCGATCGTCAGCGGATAATCGACCATTTTTTCGCAGTCGACGTTCGCCGGCAGCGCGGCCGGAGACAGGTCCGCCCTGCCCATATCGACCGACACGGAGCTGACCTTGCCGTCGCGCAGATAGAGCCGCAGGGCGTGGACGCCGCTGTTGGTTTCGATCTTGATATATTCGGAGCGCACGTAGCCCTTGTCATAGAGATATTTCGCCACGCAGCGGATGTTGTTGCCGGCCATGCGTCCCTCGCTGCCGTCGCGGTTGAACGAACGCATCTTCGCGTCGGCAACCTTCGATTTTTCAATCAGCACGATGCCGTCGCCGCCGATGCCGTAGTGCGGGGTGCAAAGATCGACGCACAGCGATTCCGGACAGGTGATGACGCCGTCGAAGTTTTCGATGAAGATATAGTCGTTGCCGCAGGTCTGCATCTTGGCAAAGCCGATGCTCTGGCGCCACGGGCGCATCGCGTTGATGTCCACCAGCTCGGTGTTGAAGATCGAAAAGCGGCTTTCAATGATCTGCGCCAGCGCGTTCGCCGTGTCCAGCGAGGTCAGGCACGGGATGGACAGCTGCATGGCGCGGCGGTGCAGCTTGCGGTAATCGCCCACGGTGGCGTCCTTCAGCGCGCCGGTATAGACGATGTACTGCAGCCTGCCCTCTTCCATCAGCGCCGTGATCTCGTCGCCGTCGCTCATGTTCTGCACCGCGTGCACCGCAATACCCAGCGAGCGGATGGCGGCCGCGGTGCCCGACGTGGCGTAAAGGGTCATGCCGAGGTCGAAGAAGCGCTTTGCCAGCGTGATAATCTCCTGATAATCGTTTTCCTCCACGCTGATCAGCACGCCGCAGTCCCGCTGTTTGCCGGCCGGCGGCACGGCGAAGCCCGCGGCGGTCAGGCCCTTGAAGAGCGCCTCCGCCATGGTTTTGCCGAGGCCGAGCACCTCGCCGGTCGATTTCATCTCGGGGCCGAGAATGGAGTTGGCGTCGCTGAGCTTTTCAAACGAGAACACCGGCACCTTCACCGCGCAATAGGGCGGCGTGCGGTAAAGCCCCGTGCCGTAGCCGAGGTCTCTGAGCCTTGCGCCGAGCATGACGCGCGAGGCAAGGTCGACCATGGGCACGTTCGTCACCTTGCTGATATAGGGCACGGTGCGCGACGCGCGGGGATTGACCTCGATCACATACAGCTCGTTTTCATAGATCAGATACTGGATGTTGACAAGGCCCCGGGTGCCCAGCGCGAGCGCGAGCTTCTGCGAGCAGTCGCAGACCTTGCGCAGGAACTGATCCGAAAGGTTATAGGGCGGATAGACCGCGATGGAGTCGCCCGAATGGACGCCCGCACGCTCGATATGCTCCATGATGCCGGGAATCAGCACGTCTTCGCCGTCGGAAATGACGTCGACCTCCAGCTCCGTGCCGGGCATGTATTTATCGACCAGCACGGGGTTTTCGATTCCGCCGGAGAGGATGGTCTGCATATAGCGGACCGTGTGCTCCTTCGTGCGCGAGATCGTCATGTTCTGGCCGCCGATGACATAGGACGGACGCAGCAGCACGGGATAACCGAGCGTTTCGGCCGCCGCCACTGCCTCTTCCACCGTGGAAACACCCATACCCTTCGGGCGGCGGATGCCGAACGATTCCAGCAGCGCGTCGAACCGGCTGCGGTCCTCGGCCAGATCGATCCCGTCGGCGCTGGTGCCGAGGATGCGGATGCCCTGCTTGTCGAGGAACTGCGTCAGCTTGATCGCCGTCTGGCCGCCGAACGCGACCACCACGCCGATGGGCCTTTCCACGCGGATGATGTTCATCACGTCTTCGGGGCAAAGCGGCTCAAAATAGAGCCGGTCGGCGGTGTCGTAGTCGGTGGAAACGGTTTCGGGGTTGTTGTTGACGATGACCACGTCGTAGCCCATTTCGCGCAGCATCCACACGCAGTGGACGGAGCTGTAGTCGAACTCGATCCCCTGCCCGATGCGGATGGGGCCCGAGCCGAGCACCATAACGGTCGGCTTGCCGGAGCGCGGGAAGGCGCTCGCTTCGCAGAAGGCGTCGGCGGAGGAATAGAAATAGGGCGTCTGCGCGTCGAACTCGGCGGCGCAGGTATCCACCATTTTATAGGAGAACGGATAGCCGGGCACGCACTCGACCCCGGCGATGCGCTTGATCGCGTCGTCGGTATAGCCGAGCTTTTTTGCCTCCCGGTACAGCGCGTCGGTCAGGTCGCCCTGCGAAAGCCGCTTCTGGAAATCCGCGAGGTGCCGGATCTTATGGAGGAACCAGCGGTCGATCTTCGTGATCTCAAAGATTTCATCAATCGAGACCCCGCTTTGCAGCGCTTCGAACACGGTGAAAATGCGCCGGTCGTCCTGCAAAGCCAGCCGTTCGCGGATCGGTTTGTCGCCGAGTGGCGGGCACGCGAGCGTATCGAGCGAGATCTCCGCCCCGCGGACCGCCTTCATCAGCGCGCATTCGAAGTTCGACGCGATGGCCATCACCTCGCCCGTCGCCTTCATCTGGGTGCCGAGCCTGCGCGAAGAGCCGGCGAATTTATCGAACGGCCATTTGGGGAACTTGACCACCACGTAGTCCACGGTCGGCTCAAAGCAGGCGCAGGTCTTGCCGGTGATGTCGTTTTTGATCTCGTCGAGCGTATAGCCCAGCGCGAGCTTGGTCGTGATCTTCGCAATCGGATAGCCCGTCGCCTTGGAGGCGAGCGCCGAGGACCGCGACACGCGCGGGTTGACCTCGATCACGGCGTATTCGAACGAATCGGGATGCAGCGCAAACTGGCAGTTGCAGCCGCCCACGATGCCGATGGCTTCCACCATGCGCAGCGCCGCGGCGCGCAGCATCTGATATTCCTTGTCGGAAAGCGTCAGCGCCGGCGCGACGACGATGGAATCGCCCGTATGGATACCGACCGGATCCACGTTTTCCATGGAGCAGATCGCAATGCAGTTGCCCGCGCTGTCGCGCATGGTCTCAAACTCGATCTCCTTCCAGCCGGAAATGCATTTTTCCACCAGAATCTGCGTGATCGGCGACAGGTCGAGGCCGGTTTTGGCAATCCGGGCGAGCTCGGCTTCATTGTCGGCGATGCCGCCGCCCGTGCCGCCGAGGGTGAACGCCGGGCGGACGATGACCGGGTAGCCGATCGTCTTGGCTACCGCCAGCGCTTCGGGCACGGTCTGGGCGATTTCGGACGGCACGCAGGGCTGGCCGATGGCCTTCATGGTGTCGCGGAACAGCTCGCGGTCCTCGGCCTTGTCGATCGCGTCCACGTCGGTGCCCAAAAGGCGCACGCCGTATTTTTGCAGCGAGCCGTCCTTGGAAAGCTGCATGGCGATGGTCAGACCGGTCTGGCCGCCGAGACCGGCAAGCAGGCCGTCGGGCCGTTCTTTTTCAATGATGCGCCGCACCGTGTCGGCGTTGAGGGGTTCCAGATAGATTTCGTCCGCCAGATGCTTGTCGGTCATGATCGTGGCCGGGTTGGAATTGACCAGCACGACATTGATGCCCTCGGCCTTGAGCACGCGGCAGGCCTGGGCGCCGGCGTAGTCGAATTCCGCCGCCTGACCGATCACGATCGGCCCGGAGCCGATCACCAGAACCTTACGGATGGATGTGTCCTTCGGCATCAGTCGTCACCTCCGATCAGCGAAAGAAAGCGGTCGAACAAAAAGCCCGTGTCGATCGGCCCGGCGCAGGCCTCGGGGTGGAACTGCACCGTGAAGCACTTGCGCTCGGGGTACTGCACGCCCTCCACGGAGCCGTCGTTGGCGTTGACGAAGCTGACCACGCCCCTGCCGCCGAGCGATTCACCCACGACCGCGTAGCCGTGGTTCTGACTCGTGATGTAGGTGCGCGTGCCGCAGAGGTCTTTCACCGGCTGGTTCGCGCCGCGGTGGCCGTAGCGCAGCTTCACGGTGTCGCCGCCCATGGCGAGCGCCGTCAGCTGGTGGCCGAGGCAGATGCCGAACACCGGCAGCACGCCGATCAGCTTTTTGATCTGCTCGATTTCAAACACGTTGTCCTTCGGGTCGCCGGGGCCGTTGGAAAGCACCACGCCCTGTGCGCCGGAGGCGAGGATCGCTTCGGCGGGGGTGTCGTGCGGCACGACCGTCACGTCACAGCCGCGCGCGCAAAGCGCCCGCAGAATGCCGCGCTTTTCGCCGTAGTCGATCATCGTAATGTCATATTTCTTTTTGCCCGCGGCGGGATAAACCTGCGGCGCTTTGCAGCTGACCGCGGGCACGACGTTCTGTACCCGATAGGCCTGCACCGCCGTGAGATCGGCGGGGATCTCGTCGCAGATGATCGCGTTCATGACGCCCTCTTCGCGGATGATGCGGGTCAGCTGTCTGGTGTCGACGCCGCAGATGCCCGGCACGCCGCGGTCCTTCAGAAAGCGGTCCAGCGCATACTGGCTGCGGAAATTGCTCGGGGTGTCGCACAGCTCGCGCACCACGTAGCCCTTCGCGGCGCAGACGCCCTCAAAGTCTTCCTCGATCACGCCGTAGTTGCCGATCAGCGGAAAGGTCTGCATGATGATCTGTCCGGCATAGCTCGGGTCGGTCAGCGTTTCCAGATAGCCGACCACGCCGGTGGTAAACACCAGCTCGCCGATCGTGTCGCCCGGCGCGCCGATGCGCGTGCCTTCGAACACGGCGCCGTTGCTTAAGACAAGATAGGACAAAAGGATCACTCCTTTGGGATAGTAGGGGTTGAGGGGTTGAGGGATTGAGGGGTTGAGGGGTTGAGGGATTGAGGGATTGAGGGATTGAGGGATTGAGGGATTGAGGGATTCCCTTATTCCCTTATTCCCTTATTCCCTTATTCACTCGTTACAGCGTTGCCGCCATCACGGCCTTGATCGTATGCATGCGGTTTTCGGCTTCGTCAAAGACGATGGACTGCGGCGATTCGAACACCTCGTCCGTCACCTCCATGCAGTCGATGCCGAACTTTTCGTGGATCTCCCGGCCGACCTCGGTGCCGAGGTCGTGGAACGCGGGCAGACAATGCATGAAGCGGCACTGCGGCCCGGCGTTTTCCATCAGCGCCGCGGTCACCCGATAGGGCTCCAGCGCTTCGATCCGCTCCTGCCAGACTTCGTCCGGCTCGCCCATCGAGACCCAGACGTCGGTATAGATCACGTCGGCGCCGGCGGTTGCCTGCAGCGGGTCCTCCAGGAATTCCAGCACCGCACCGGTCTCTGCGGCAACGGCTTTGCACGTTTCAATCAGCGCACCGTCGGGGAAATAGGCTTTCGGCGCGCAGGCCACGAAGTGCATGCCCATCTTGGCGCAGCCGACCATCAGCGAGTTGCCCATGTTATAGCGGGCGTCGCCCAGATAGACGAGCTTTTTGCCCTTGAGCGTACCGAAGTGCTCTTTGATCGTCAGAAAGTCCGCCAGAATCTGCGTCGGGTGGAACTCGTTGGTCAGCCCGTTCCAGACGCGCACGCCCGAAAAGGCCGCCAGATCCTCCACGATCTGCTGGCCGAAGCCGCGGTATTCGATACCGTCGAACATGCGACCGAGCACGCGCGCCGTGTCGGCGATGCTCTCCTTTTTGCCGATCTGGGAGCTTTTGGGGTCCAGATAGACCGGATGCATGCCGAGGTCGGCCGCCGCCACCTCAAAGGCGCAGCGGGTGCGGGTGCTGGTCTTTTCAAAGATCAGCGCAATGTTCTTGCCCTCACACAGGCGGTGCGGCTCGCCGGCCTTCTTTTTTGCCTTGAGCAGCGCAGCAAGATCGAGGAGCTCCTCGATCTCGGCGGGGGTGAAATCCAACAGTTTCAGAAAGTTTCTGCCTTTGAGCGTACCCATAGGCGCCTCCTTACAGCACTTTGGCCAGGAACGACTGCAGCCGTTCGCTTTGCGGATGGTTGAAGATTTCGTCGGGGGTGCCCTCTTCGGCGATCACCCCGTCGGCCAGGAACAGCACACGGTTGGCGACCTCGCGGGCAAAGCCCATTTCGTGGGTGACGACCACCATGGTCATCCCCTCTTTGGCCAGCTCCTTCATCACGTCCAGCACTTCGCCCACCATTTCGGGGTCGAGCGCGCTGGTCGGCTCGTCAAAGAGCATCACGTCGGGCTCCATGCAAAGGGCGCGCACGATGGCGACGCGCTGCTGCTGTCCGCCCGAAAGCTGACCGGGATAATCCGCCGCGCGGTCGGCAAGGCCGACGCGGCCGAGCAGCTCGAGCGCCTTTTCCTGCGCCTGCTGTTTGCTGCGCTTTTTGAGCAGCATCGGCGCCGTGGTCAGGTTTTCCAGAATCGTCATGTGCGGGAACAGGTTGAACTGCTGGAACACCATGCCCATCTTCTGGCGGTGGGCGTTGAGGTCGATATGCTTATCGGTCAGATCGTCGCCTTCAAAGATGATCTTGCCGCCGGTCGGCTTTTCCAGCATGTTCAGGCAGCGCAGGAATGTGCTTTTGCCGGAGCCGGAGGGACCGATCACACAGACCACGTCGCCCTTGTTGATTTCGGTGGAAATCCCGTTGAGGACGTTTTCACCGCCGAAGTGTTTTTCAAGCTTTACGACGTTTATCATTGGTAGACAGTCTCCTTTCCAGCAGTTTCAAAAGCCGCGTCAGAATAATCACGATGACAAGATAGATCGCGGCAAGCAGC
>JAEEUW010000133.1 GCA_016290665.1 Clostridiaceae bacterium
TGATATTTTTTGTCCGAACAATCTGAACGGCACAGGGTAATCCTGACGGATACCCTGTGCCGTTTGGGCAGTTCGGGCGGAAAAGAGCGGCAAAAAACCTGTATGCTCCCTTATTTGCACCGCCCAAGGAGCGGCTTTGCTGTTGCGGAATTATTCTTCGGCTTCCGCCTTGGCGTCTTCAATGACCTTCTGGGCCACGTTGCCCGGCGCGTCTTCATAGCGCGCGAAGGTGAGCGTGAAGTAGCCGCGGCCTGCGGTCACGGAGCGCAGCATGGTGGAGAAATCGCCCATTTCGGCCATCGGCACTTCGGCCACGAGCTCCTGCATCTTCGGCTCGTCGGCGGCGCCCATACCCATCACGCGGCCTCTTCTCTTGGTGATGTCGCCCATGATGTCGCCGAGGTTGGCGTCGGGGATGTAG
Source organism: Clostridiaceae bacterium (assembly GCA_016290665.1). GTDB lineage: Bacteria > Bacillota > Clostridia > Oscillospirales > Acutalibacteraceae > UBA6857. The sequence continues at coordinate 422 of JAEEUW010000133.1, forward strand.
ACCTTCAGGTCGCCGATCGGCTCGAGGATGACCGGCGCGGCCTGCGCCATACCGTTCTTATACGCGATCTTCGCGGCGGTGCGGAACGCCATATCGTTGGAGTCCACCGGATGGTAGGAGCCGTCATACAGCACGGCCTTGAGGCCGACGACCGGATACCCGGCAAGCGGGCCCTTCTGCACGGCTTCCTGCAAGCCCTTTTCCACGGCGGGGAAGTAGTTCTTCGGCACGGAGCCGCCGACCACTTCGCTTTCGAAGATCAGCTCGTCGCCGTCGTGCGGCTCGAAGCGGATCCAGACGTCGCCGAACTGGCCGGAACCGCCGGTCTGCTTCTTGTGGCGGCCCTGCACGGAGCAGCTCTTGCGGATGGTCTCGCGGTAGGCGACCTTCGGGATCTTGAGGTCGATCTCAACGCCGAACTTGCTCTTGAGCTTGGCAAGCACGATGTCGAGCTGCTGTTCGCCGAGGCCGGAAAGCAGCATTTCGCGGGTCTCTTCGTTGGTGGAGAAGACGACGGTCGGGTCTTCGCCCATGATCCGGCGCAGGCCGGCGGCGACCTTGTCTTCTTCGCCCTTCTTCTTCACGACGATCGCCATGGTCAGCGACGGCGCCGGGAACTTGACGCCGTCCAGATGCACGACCTTCTTCGGGTCGCAGATCGTGTCGCCGGTGTCGAGCGAGTTGAGCTTGGTGATAACGCCGATGTCGCCGGCGTTGATGGCGGCAATATCTTCCTGCTTGTTGCCGCGGACGCTGATGAGCTTGCCCATGCGTTCGCTGCTGCCGGTGCGGGCCACGTAGGCGGGCACGTCGGCGGTGATCTTGCCGGAAATGACCTTCACGAAGGACATCTTGCCCACGAACGGGTCGGCCACGGTCTTGAAGCAGACGGCGGCAAGCGGGCCGTTCGGGTCGCACTTGATTTCCACGTCGTTGTCGTTGTCGTCCTTGCCGGTCTCGCCGCCGGCCTGGGCCGGTGCGGGGGCGGAATAGACGAGCGCGTCAAGCAGCAGATCCACACCGTCCATCGTAACGCCCGAGCAGGCGTAGACCGGATAGATTTCGCCGGTCTCCACGCCCTTGGTCAGGCCGTTGATCACTTCTTCCTTCGTCAGCTCTTCGCCGTCGAAGTATTTCATCATCAGATCGTCGTCCACGGCGGCGACGGCTTCCATGAGCACTTCCTTCATCTCGTCGAAGTGCGGGTCGGACGGCATGTCGACCGGCGTCGCCTTGCCGTTTTTATAGGAGAACGCCTTGCCGGAGCAGAGGTTGACGTAGCTTTCCGCCTTGCCGCCCACCATGTGGGGCACGACGACCGGGCAAAGCTTTGCGCCGATCTCTTCCTTCAGCGCTTCGAAGGTTTTGTAGAAATCGCTGTTTTCGGCGTCCACGCGGGTGATGGCAAAGAACTTCGCGATGCCGCGGGCGTCGGCGGCCTTGATGGCCTTTTCGGCGCCGACGTCGAAATCGGAGCCCGCTGCGGTGACGATCAGCGCACATTCCGCGGCGCGCATGGCCTCATAGACGCCGCCTTCAAAGTCGAATTTGCCCGGCGCGTCCAGCAGGTTGATCTTGCAGTCCTTCCATTCCAGCGGCGCGACCGCGGTGGAAAGCGAGCACTGTCTCTTCTTTTCTTCGGGGTCAAAGTCCATCACGGTGTTGCCGTCGGCGATCTTGCCCAGACGGTCGCTGGCCTTGGCAAGATAGAGCATCGCTTCGGCGAGGCTGGTCTTGCCCTTTCCGGTGTGGCCGGCAATGGCAATGTTTCTGATGTGGTTCGCATCGTACGCTTTCAAATGAAAAACCTCCTTGCACCGCTGCTGCGTCGGCGCGGCGCGTTTCTTCTTTTTGTTGGGATCGCTCCCGGTCTGCTTCCCGGTCGGCGCGGTCTCCCGTCTGTCCGCAAAGCTGTCAACGTATATTGTAACATATTCCAAAAGAAGATGCAAACAAATTTATCACTAATTTTTATTGTGTGTTTTTGTTCACTGTGTATAGATTTCAGGGGACAGGGAACAGGGAGCAGGAGACAGGGACGCGGGGAAGGCCGGTTGCAAAAAGAACCGGTCGGCCGCGGCGGGGGGGCAAGGGGCCCTTTTCGTAAGGAAGAATACGCCCTAAAATCGCTTCTTTTCCGCGATAACTGCTTTAAAAATCCGCGCAAGGCGTCAGCCTTGCGCGGATTTTGTGCATTGTTCTCACGAAAAATAATCTGATTATAGGGTGCGCAGCAGTTTTTGAAGAACAAATTTTTTCACAAGGTAAAGCCGGAAGCCGCAGGAAACCTGCCGGTTTTCAAGGATTCCGGCGCAGCATTTGGGAAAATTTGTCTTCAAAAACCGATTCTTCCTTACGGAAAGGGCCCCAAATCTCTTCCGTCATCGCACGTGTTGCGGTTTTGCCGACACGTCCGGCTTTTGTCGCGTAGGGGCGACATAAACCATAGGTTCCTTTTTATTTCCGACGTTTTCGTTCGCTGTAAATGTTCCCTTCGCGGGCGCTACAATCTTTTTGCCGCCAACGGTGCGCGGCGGGCGCCCCTCTCCCCTGCCCGCAGCGTTCGGCGCGTTACACAAAAACAAAGCGGCTGCACGGGGCAGCCGCTTTGCCTGAAACGCGGGTGTTATTTTGCCAGCCTCACCCGCAGAGGGGCGGAGGCGGCGGAATAGGCCTTGTCGCCGTTCTTGTCGGTCGTCAGCGCGCGGACCTTGAAGAAGTAGGTGCCGGGCTCGAGCGTTTTGATCAGGGCGGCGGGCTTTTTGGAAACGGCGATCTTCTTGTAGCCGCCGTCCTTTTCGGTGGAATAATAGAAGACGTACTTCTTGGCGCCCTTCAGCGCGGCGCAGCTCACCTTGATCGCCTGCTTTGCGGCGCTGGTTTTGGCTTCCAGGCCCTTGGGCGTGCCGAGCTTGATGGTGAATTTCAGCTTCTTGGTGCCGGAATAATTGCCGATCAGCGTGATCTTCACCACATAGGCGCCGACCTTCTTGCGGCCGGAGGCATAGGTCACCTTGTAATCGGTGTCCTTCTGCAGCTTCTTGCCGGCGGCGTCCTTGACGACCACGGAGGGCTTCTTCGCCTCGCCGTCATAGATGTAGCTGGTCTTGCTGCGCG
>JAEEUW010000055.1 GCA_016290665.1 Clostridiaceae bacterium
AGGGCTCGACCATTACGCTGTATGTTGCGTCCGCCGGCGAACTGGAGCCGGTTGAAGTGCCGAGTCTGATCGGTCTGACCGTGGACGAGGCCAAGGAAAAGCTGGAAGACGCCGGCCTTGCGCTCGACAGCGCGCGTACCGAATACCGCGCCAGCTCGCAGGACAGAGGCGTGATCATCGGCCATGAGTCGCTCGGCGAAAAGGTTGCGCCAGGCACGAAGATTGCTGTCTATGTGAGCACGGGCAATATGCCCACGCAGCCGACGGAATCGACCTCGGAAACCACAAGCGGCACCACGGAAAAGCCGACGGAGTCCACGACCTCTTCCACAGAGCCGACAACGTCCGGCACGACCCAGCCCACCACACAGCCGACGACGGCGCCCACCACGGCCGCGCCGCCTACAACGACCGAACCCACCACCACCGACGGTCCGGTCATGGAATTTGATTGATATGGACGCAGTGCTGAAAGGAAGAATCATGAAAGGCATCGGCGGTTTCTACTATGTGGAAACCGCTGAAGGTCTTTATGAATGCAGGGCCAAGGGGAGATTCCGCAAGGAGCGCATCGTTCCGCTGGCGGGGGATCTTGTGTCCGTCACCGTGCGCGAAAATGAGGAGAACACCATTGACGAGATCCTGCCGCGCAAAAACGCGCTGAAACGGCCGCCGGTGGCAAATCTCGACCGTCTGTTCATCGTGATTTCCGCAATCAAGCCCTTGCCGCGCACGCTGGTGATTGACAAGCTGACCTGCATCGCCGAAAAGAACGGCATTGAGCCTGTTTTGCTTTTCACCAAGTCCGACCTCGCTTCGGTGGATTCCTATCTCGAAATCTATCAAAAAACGGGCTACACGGTTCTGCTTTCCACGCAGCTTGACGAGATTCGTGCGCAGATTGCCGGCCACGTCTGTGCGTTCACCGGCAACTCCGGCGTTGGCAAATCCACGCTGATCAACAAGCTGGACCCCTCGCTCCGACTTGAAACGAACGAGATTTCCGAAAAGCTCGGCAGAGGCAGACACACGACGCGGCAGGCGGAAATCTTTCACGTTGCCGACGGGCTCGTGATCGACACGGCCGGGTTTTCCTCCGTCGATCTGCTGGAGCATGAAACCATTCTGAAGGAGGACCTTGCTGTGTGCTTCCCCGAGTTCCGCCCTTATCTCGGCGAATGCAGATTCTCCACCTGCGCCCACATCGGCGAAAAAGGCTGCAAAATCGGCGAGATGGTCGCGGCCGGGATTATTTCCGAATCGCGCCATAAAAGCTATTGCGCCCTGTATCACGACGCAAGGACGCTCAATCCCTGGGAGCTCTGAGAAGTGTCACCTTTCACTGCAGCCGCATAGTATGTAACGGACCGAAGAAATAGCGGCCGACTGATGCGGATGAGGTGATGAAATGCGGCGACCCGGCAAATGCGCGCCCCTGGGATTACTGTTCTCGGCGTTTGGCGCCGGACTGATCTTGGCGCTTTGTTTTCCGACAAAGTTCATGCTGTTCGTTCTGGCGCTTTTGCTGGTTGCGCTCGGCGTTCTCAGCTGCATGCGCTGAAAGGGGAGAACTACATGCAGGTCGTGGTAATCCGCAGCCCGAAGGCGCTGCGCTCCATTTTAAAGCTGTTGTTCAAAATCCGGGAAACCTGAAAGGGCCCGTTTTGCAAGCAAGCCCCAAATGCCGCGCATGCGGCTTTTTCTTTCGCTTTTCTTAAATTGTCAAAAGGGGTTGCAGTTTCCCGTAAAATCGTGTAAAATAAGCAGGAACAATTATTCCGGAGTGTATGAAATGGACGATATCTTCTTTTCGGACAAGCCGAATCATCATAAATCAAAAGCAAATCAGCCGCAGGATCATCAGCCGTCCGACGGCGCTGCACCGCAGGACGCCTTTTCCGGCCGCCAGACGCAGGACAATGCCGGTCGGTTCGTCGTGCAGATGCCCGACGAAGAAAAGCCGGTCGTGTTGCGCGACCGCACGCCGAAGGGCAGACCCGTGACGTCGGAGCCGGTGACGCCGAAGGTGCCGGACTATCAGCTTTCTCAGACAAAGGCGTTTGACGATTCCGTTTATCTGCGCCCCGCGCAGGAGCAGCCGCGGCCCTCCATGCAGCACCGCCCGCCGCAGCCGCGCCCGGTCAACACCGAGCGTGTGCAGCCGCAGCGTCCGGCGCGTGTTGCCGTGCCGGAAAAACGCCGCAAAAAAAAGAAAGGCGCCGGAAGAAAGGTGCTTGCTGCAGTTCTGATCGTGCTTGTTTTTGCGCTTGTCGCGTTGTTTGCCTACGGTTATCATATCCTCGGCAAGGTCGGGTATGACAAGGATTATTCCCATGAAAACGCGTATATCGAGGCCTCTGCGCTGGCGTCCAGCCCGCGCGTGCGGAACATTCTCTGCATCGGGTCGGACGCCCGCGGCGACGTGGAGGGCAACCGGTCCGACACGATGGTGCTCGTTTCCGTCGACAACGTGCATCACAAGCTGAAGATGACCTCCTTCCTGCGCGATTCGTTCGTCTACATTCCCGCCAAGGGCTTCAACGCGAAGCTCAACGCGGCGTTTGCCTGGGGCGGCGTAAAAATGCTGGTCGATACCTTCGAGTATAATTTCAAGGTCAGGATCGACGACTACGTCATCATTGATTTTGAAGGCTTCAAAAAGCTGATCGATCTGATGGGCGGCCTGGACGTCGACGGCGTCACCGCCGCGGAAGCCAAGTATATGCGCGACGTTGTGAAGATCGTCTATTGCAAGGAAGGCAAGAATCATTTCACGGGCGCGGCTTCCCTGTGGTATTGCCGCATACGCAAGCTTGACGACGACTTCCACCGCACGGAGCGTCAGCGCAAGGTGATGAACGCGATCATCAGGCAGGCGCTGCACCGCAACCCCTTTGAGCTGCTCAAAATCGTGGAACAGATACTGCCGATGATCAACACCAGCATGAGCCGCAACGACCTGCTTTCCGTCGGCTTCTCTTCCGTCTTCAACTTTATCGGCGGCAAGAATCCGCAGCAGCAGATTCCTGCGGAGGACACCTGGCAGAATCAGCGTGTCGGCGGGCAGGACGTTCTGAAGATGGATCTGGAAAAGAACGCGGCCGTTCTGAAGGATTTTCTCTATTGATTTCAACTGCTTTGCGCATCGGATATCCGGTGCGCTTTTTCCATGCTTGCATTTTGTGCCGCCGGTATGCTATACTATCCATGTTAACCGAAAGGAATGATCTGATGGCACAGGATCCCGGACCGCGGCAGCTGCAGGTCCAGACCATAAAAAGCATATTGCAGTTCAACGCGGGGCGCAATCCCGGCGCGCCTGCTTTGCTGCTGCGCGGCGCCGACGGCGCCCCGGAACGCGTGTCCTACCGCAAGCTGCTCAACGCCGTGAACCGGCTGGGCACTGCGCTGCTGCACCGCGGGCTGGGCGGCGCAAATATTGCCGTTGTGGGCAAAAACAGCGCCGACTGGTGCCGCGCGTTCCTTGCGGTTGTCTGCGGCACCGGCGCCGCGGTTCCCGTTGATCGGGAAATGACCGCTGACAGCATGCTGCACCTGTTCCGCTTTGCGTCTGTGAAAGCGGTTTTTGCCGACAGAAAAACGCTGGATAAGCTTTTGAGCGAAGAAAAGAAGCTGTTCAAAAAGCTGCAGCTGTTCGTTCTGGATGAAGAACAGGCGGGCGATTTTCCGACCGTTCTGCAGCTGACGGAGGAAGGGGAGTCGCTGATTGACGAGGGAGACGACACGTTCCTTCACCGCACGATCGACCCGGACGCCATGGCCGTTCTCGTCTTCACTTCCGGCACCACCGACCGCGCAAAAGGCGTGATGCTTTCCAACCGCAACCTGTGTTCCGATCTGATGCTCGTTTCAAGGCGCGCGGATCTCACGCAGCAGGATTCCACGCTGTGCGTGCTGCCGCTGCACCACGCCTATCAGCTGACCACCATGCTTCTGATTCTCTATGTCGGCGGCGCCGTCAGCTTTTGCCCGGGGCTTCGTTCCGTTTCGCGCGATCTTTCCTATTATTCGCCGACCGTGTTCGTGACCGTTCCGCTGATGCTCGAAAAGATGCACAAGAAGATTTTTGAGCAGCTTTCTAAGCAAAGCGGCATTCAGCGCGCGTTCACGACCGGCAGATTGTCCAGCTTGCTCGAGCGGTTTGACTGGGCAGATTTCAGGCGATTCGTCTTTAAACTGATACACCGGGCCTTCGGCGGCAGACTTCGTATGATCATCTGCGGCGCTGCGCCGCTGAACCCCGACATCGCGCGTGACTTCGCTTCGTTCGGTCTGCCCGTGCTTCTCGGCTACGGCCTGACGGAATGCAGCCCCATCGTCACGTGCAACAGCCTTGCGCACCCGCTGCCGGATTCCGTCGGCAGACCGCTGGACGACGTTTCGGTCAGAATCATCGACCCGGACGAAAACGGTTCCGGGGAGCTTTGCGTCAAGGGTCCCGTTGTCATGCTCGGCTATTATAAAAACAAAAAGGCGACCGCTGCCGTGCTGCGCGACGGCTGGTTCCATACCGGCGACCTCGGATACTGTGACGCGGACGGGAATTATCATATCACCGGCCGTTCCAAGAACGTGATTGTGACGAAGGGCGGAAAGAACATCTACCCGGAGGAACTGGAGGCCTATCTGAACAATGACCCCGTCGTGCTCGAATCGCTGATTTTCGGCGAAGCGAAGGACGGAGACGAAACCGTTGCCGTCGAGGTCGTGCCGGACGAGGACGCCATCCGCGAAAAAACCGGCAAGGAAGAGCTCTCGTCCGACGACGTGCAGAAGGCTGTCCACGACGTGATCCGCCGGCTGAACCGCATTCTGCCGAACTATAAAACCATTCGCCGCGTGCAGATCCGCAGGGAAAAGCTTGCCCGCAACGGCACCCAGAAGGTCACGCGGCACAAGGAAGAAGCCGATCCCCCTGATGAATCGTTCAATACAAAGGAGACTTCAAAATGAAACGAATCCTATCTTTGCTGCTCTGTCTTGTTCTGGTCGTCGGCGCTGTCTGCGCCGTCTGCGCCGCCGGGGACGATCAACCGCAAAGCGCTTTTCTGATCAGCATGCCCGTGCGCTTTCGGCAGACCGAAGCGCGCAAGCTGCTGCAGATGGTCAACGATTTCCGTACCGGCAGCGACGCGTGGTACTGGAACAAGGACGATACGACCAAGTTCAGCGCGTCCGGGCTGAAAACGCTTTCCTATGACTATGAGCTGGAGCAGATCGCCATGCAGCGCGCTGCGGAACTGGCGCTTCAGTTTTCCCACACAAGGCCGAACGGCAAGCTCTGCTTTGACGCCTACGGCGAACGGAACTCCGCCGCGGAGAATATCGCCGCCGGCCAGAAAAGCGCGCAGGAAGTGCACGATGACTGGCGCGAGGACAACGAGCCATATCTCGGTCAGGGACACCGCAGAAACCTGCTGTCGGCAGACGTCGAGGCGGTCGGCTTCGGCTGTGTGGAATACGGCGGCATGACCTATTGGGCGGAGGCGTTCGGCAAGCCCGCTTCTTCCGCTGCGCCCACCGCCGCGCTCGACGCAGAGGTTTCCGTTACGATCGAGATCGATCCTTCGCAGCTGACGGTTTATGAGGTGCGCCTTTCCGAAACAAAGATGGAGCTGACCGTCAGCACCACGCAGGCTTTGCCAGCGGCCGCGCTGCGTCTTCGGCTGAACGAGGGCCTTTCCGACGTGATCCTGACGCCGCAGGTCGACTGGGTCAGCAGCGACCCTTCGGTCGCAGCAGTTGACAAGCAGATGCTGTTCGCCGCCGGGCCCGGCGACTGCACGCTGAAGGGCAGCGTATTCGACAATCCCGTGTCGGTGCCCGTTTCCGTCAGAAACAAAGCGCCCGCCGAGCCGACAGAGCCAACATCGCAGGAGCCGGAGACGGAGCCGACGACGCCGTCGCCCACCGAACAGCCGACAACACATACGCACGTGCCGGAAATTCTCCCGCCCGTGACGCCGACCTGCCTGACGACCGGCCTGACGGCCGGCTCCCGCTGCAAGGAATGCGGCGAGATTCTGGAAAAGCAAAAGACAGTCCCGATGCTGGCGCATGCCTACACAACGAAGCTGACGAGAGCGCGCTATCAGAAGGCCGGCAAGGTCGTGAGCACCTGTTCGATGTGCGGCAAACGTGAAACGAGGGTGATCCCCGCGGTTGCGAGCATCCGGCTGACCGGCACGAAATACATCTATGACGGCCGGCGGCACACGCCGAAGGTGCGCATCATGGACGAAGCCGGCAAGAAGCTGCAGCGCAACGTCGATTATAAGCTGACCTATCCGGCCGGCCGGCGCGACGTCGGCGATTACCGGATCCGCATTCAGTTTATCGGCGACTACAAGGGCACCAAATCCGCGGAGTATAAGATCCTGCCCGGAAAAGTGACGAAGCTGACGGCGAAACCGGGCGTCAAAAGCGCAGCGCTGTCGTGGAACGCCGTGCCCGGCGCGACGGACTATATCGTTTATTATTCCGAGACTGAAAAGGGCGGCTACCGCATGCTCGGCTCCACGACGAAGACGAGCGCATCGATGGTACGGCTCGACGCCAAAAAGGTCTATTATTTCCGCGTCAGAGCCGTTGCGAGCGTTGACGACAAGCAGTGGAACGGCGCCATGTCTGCGGCGGTGCGCGTTGTTGCAAAATAATTGCAATGATTTTGACCTAAGTCTTGATTGTGCGTCATAGCAATGTTATAATACCGATGCTTTTTGCAAAAGCGTGAATTGAATATCCGATTGAAGGCTGCAGGAGATGCGCCCAGGCGCAACCGAAGGAATGAAACTCTCAGGTGTCCGGAACGGCTGTTTCCGTTCAGACAGGACTGCAGACCGGACGGGACTTTGGAGAAGCTGCGGAACGGATTTGCTTCGTTTTCCGCGGTGCCGAAGGTGAAAGCGCACGGCGCGAATCTCTCAGGCAAAAGGACAAAGTTACAGCTCTCGGCAAAAGCGCGGCACAGCCGTGCGCCGGAGCTTTGCGTTGACCTGAAGAAAGCGAACTGTGCGCAACGGCACGGTTCGCTTTTTTGCATGGGCGCAAACAACAGGTTTGCCCTGCGGCGTCAGGGCAAGGGAAGGATGGAGTATGGAACAGTTTTTTGAAAAAGTTGCGCAGGTCAACGACGCGGTCAACGGCGTCGTGTGGGTCAAGATCGGCTTGTTTTTGCTGATCGGCGCAGGCATCGTCATGACGGTCTGCAACCGGTTTTTCCAGGTGTCGCACCTCGGTCACTGGTGGAAAGAGACCATCGGCAGTCTGTTCGGCAAGGGCAGCGCATCGCGCCTGAAGACCGACAGAAAGAGCATTTCGCAGTTTCAGGCGCTTTGTACCGCGCTTGCCGCTACCATCGGCACCGGCAACATCGCCGGCGTTTCCGCGGCGATTGTGATCGGCGGCCCCGGCGCCGTGTTCTGGATGTGGGTCGCGGCCTTTCTCGGCATGATGACCAACTATTCCGAAAACGTGCTCGGCATCTTTTATCGCCGGCGCAACCGGGACGGCGAATGGTCGGGCGGCGCCATGTATTATCTAGCGGACGGCCTCGGCAGCAGAAAAGGCATGAAATGGCCCGGCAGGATTCTTGCGGTGCTGTTTGCCGTGTTTGCAATTCTCGCTTCGTTCGGCATCGGCAACATGGGCCAGATCAACAAGATTACGCTCAACCTGCAGTCAGCGTTTTTCAAGGATGAAACCGTTCTCGGCACCGTTTCCGGCATTCCGGTCATCCATCTCGTGATCGGCGTGGTTCTGATGATCGTTGCTGCCCTCATCATTATCGGCGGCCTGCAGCGGATCGCGGCCTTTGCAGAGCGCGTTGTGCCGTTCATGTCCGTGCTGTATGTCATCGGCGCGCTCGTGATCTGCATCATGAACTACCGCAACATCGGCGCAATGTTCGTGGCCATCTTCCGGTTTGCGTTCGGCGTCAAGGCGGTTGCTGGCGGCGCGGCCGGCGTAGCGATCAGCCAGGTGATTACGCAGGGCTGCAAGCGCGGCGTGTTTTCCAACGAAGCCGGTCTCGGCTCCTCGGTCATGGTGCATTCCTCGTCCAACGTAAAAGAGCCTGTCCGTCAGGGCATGTGGGGCATTTTTGAAGTATTCTTCGACACCTTCGTCGTCTGCACGATGACGGCCATCGTCGTACTGTCGTCCGGCCATATCGACCTGCAGACCGGCTTTGTCAAAGAGGGGATTCAGGACGCTACGCTTGTGGCGCAGGTGTTCGGCGAAGCTTTCGGCTACGTCGGCGAGGTCTTCGTGGCGCTCGCCATGCTGCTCTTTGCGTTCACCACGGTGCTCGGCTGGTCGCAATACGGCACCAAGGCGTTTGAGTATCTGTTCGGTACGAAAGCAACGCTCATCTATAAAATCGTTTTCGTGCTGATGATTATTTCCGGCGCGGTGATGACCTCTTCGCTTGCGTGGGATATTTCCGATACGTTCAACGGTCTGATGATGATTCCGAACCTGATCGGCGTCGTGGCGCTGTTCCCGGTGGTGTCGCGCATCACGCACAACTACGTGCAGCGCGTCATTCAGAACAAGAAGATCGATCCGATGCTTTCCTATGATCCGGAAATCGAAAAGGAAATGGCGGCTGCGATCGCGCTGGAAAACGCCGCGGTCGTTTCAGCCGAAACCGCCGAATAACGGATGCACAGCGGGGACAGGGCGTCTGTTTTTCCCAAAAAGCACTTGACAAAGGGCCGCGGCATCGCGTATAATTTGTTGCAGCCAAAGCCGGTGTGGCGGAATTGGCAGACGCAAGGGACTTAAAATCCCTCGGTAGCAATACCGTACCGGTTCGAGCCCGGTCACCGGCACCAAAGACAGAACCTGCAGTTTGTGCGGGTTCTGTCTTTTGACATTCACGGAAGAAAATGTTAAAATTTAAAGAAAGTTCATATTTTACATCTTCTTTTGTTGGACATTTGTTGGACATTCTATGCTATAATAGAACAAGATTTTAACATACAACAGATTCGGCGTCCCGGCGGGGGAAAGGAGCTCCTACATGAACGAAGGTTATTTTGACGGAAGCATGCCGCGCCCTGTGCTGGAATACTATCTTTCGCACGCCGCATCCGCGCAGTGGATCTCCATGAGCGACACGCTTGACGACGATATCCGCGTGATATTGAAAACCGGGCTCAAGTTCCTGGGCCGCGCCGCCGGTATCTGGAAGGGCGACATGCCGGAAGAGGCGCATTTCGCCAGGGTGAAGGAGGCGGCGGACCGCATTCACGCCGCAGACCCCGAAGTGATTCTGCAGGCCTGCATCTTTGAGGCGATCTATCGCGAGGACGTGGAAAACGTGCCCGTGCCCGCCTGGGTGTTCGAAGCCTTCGGACTGCCTGCCGAAGAGCGAAACTTCCGCTATGACGCCTGCCTGTTTGCGCCCGACGCCGGCACGTGGGACGTCATGCCGGATATTTCGCAGACCGAAACGCAGCTGTGGTTCTACTATCGCGGCAGACGCTACATTGACGCCGGCTATGAAGCGTTTCACATGGGACAGATTCACCTCTATACCGGCCACGACCGCGGCTATCAGGCCATCGGCAGGGTGATCGGTATGCTGCGCGAGTACGGCAAGCTGCACGCGCGGCGCCATAAGGTGCTGTTTGACGCGCATTCCCACAGCCTTGTCGTGGACGGAAAGAGCCTGCTGGATTACAATGCGATGCCGCTGACGCGGTTTCCGATTCTCGACCGATCGGGCGAAAAGCTCGTGCTGGTCCGCGAAGGCAAGTCCGGCGGCGGCGTCTCGCCCGAGGGCGTCTATGAAAAGTCGCTGCCGTTTCTCTATGAATATGACAACTGGGGCGGCAGGGACAAATGGGCCTATGAGAACCAGAGCTATGAGGAGCGCGCCTGGAACCAGTGGTGGGGCGGCGATCAGATCTCCTGGTTTGCTGCGCAGCCGGAAGAGGCGCGCAATAAGTTCCTCGACTACACGCTGAAGTGGACGGCTGTAAATAACCCCGACGGCTTTTTCCTGTTTCCGCTTCTGCGCGGGATCGGGCCGGGCTGTGTGGGCGACAGCTGCAACTATAAGATGAACAACCGCTCCGACGCCTGCCCGAACGGCTTCTCGCAGGAGGACGCCGCCGCGCGGCTGCTGCACGCCGGATATGACAAATACAGAGCCTACGGCAATCCCTCCATGCTCGAATACGGCTGTCACGAGGCCGACGATCCCGCCACGGGTGTGCGATACCCCGAAAAGGTCGTTGTCTACGGCAGCTTTCAGCCTTATGTCGGCGCAGTCAGGGACGATTCCAACTCCGAGATCACGCGCATGTATTATATCGGCGACGGCAGGTATACGTTCTCGTTTGTCATGCCGTATGCCGGCGAATATGACTTTGCTGTTTCCACCTGGGGTACGCTGTCCGCCTGTGTCAGTACGTCGCATCTGTTTCCGTTCAGCGGCACCGGCAACAAAGGCAAATTGATCATTCCGCAGGACAACACGGTTGTGCGCGTGCGTTTTGACTATATGACTTGTGAGATCACGGTCGATATGATCGATTGAGGAGGGGCGAAATGAAGGATTTTATCAGTTTCATTTTCATGATCGCTGCGGCAAGGGCCGCTTTGTCGCTGCTGCAGTTTTTCCTGCGGAAGAAAACGATCCGGCCCGTGTCCCGCGGGCTGATGATAGTTGCCAAGGCATTGCTTGCGATCGCGCTTGCCGCTCTGCCCATGGCCGGCCCTGTGGTTCTGCGCCCCGTGCAGCCGCTGATGATGGCTGCCTACGTGGTGTTTTTGGCCGACGCGGCTGCCGATTTTTTGTACTCCGTCTTCCTTGCCATCCGCAAAGGGAAGCGTTCCTTCGGCGTTTTTCAGGCTGTCAGCGTCTGCTGCTGCGCGCTGTTCTTTCTATATGGCTTTTTGAACATGCAGATCGTAAAGCCAAAAGATCATACTTATACGTCCGACAAGCTGACCGATACGCATAAGATCGTGTTTGCCGCGGATATCCACGTCGGTTCCGCACAACTGTTTTCCACCACGCAGAAGACGGTGGAATCCATGAAAGCGCAGCAGCCGGACTGTGTGATCCTCGGCGGCGATATCATGGATGATTACACCACAAAAGAAGAAATGCAGCAGACGTTTGCCTTGTTCTGTGATTTCGGCTGCCCGGTCTATTTTGTCTACGGCAACCATGACCTGCAGGGCCATGCCGAATATGCCATCGGTCACCAGTATACACAGGATGAATTCGAGCAGGCAATGATAGACAATGGTATCGTTCTTCTTAAAGACGAGTTTGTTCAAATATCGTCAGATCTTCTGATTCTCGGCCGCAATGATATTTCGGACGCCGTACATCGGGCGGATCCGATCAGCCTTGTAAATCCCGATCCGGATGCTTATCTCGTTGTTGTTGACCACCAGCCGTCGGAGTTCGTCAAAAAGAACATGACGCTCGGCACGGATCTGCAGCTTTCCGGCCACACGCACGCCGGTCAATTATTCCCGCTCGACCTGCTTTACAGCCTAATCGGATACGTTTACGGTGATTATGAAGCAGACGGCGCGGTGATGAATGTCAGCGCAGGCGCCTGCGGCTGGCGTGTGCCGCTGCGGACGGCCGCCCACTGTAACTACGAAGTGATTACCCTGCAGCCTGCAGCGGAATAACGGAGGGGAACGATATGGTCTATTATCTCGCAATCGACATCGGCGCTTCATCCGGCCGCCATATTCTGGCGCATTTTGAAGAGGAACGGATTGTGCTGGAAGAAGTCTATCGGTTCGAAAACGGCATTCACGCCGAAAACGGCACGCTCGTCTGGGACGTCGGCCATCTGTTCGACGAGGTGAAGGCGGGCATCGCTGCCTGCAAAAAGCTCGGCAAGATTCCGCAGACGGTCGCGATCGATACCTGGGGCGTCGATTATGTTTTGCTGGACGCCGACGGTCGGGAGATCCTGCCTGCCGTTGCCTATCGCGACAAGCGCACCGCAGACGCGCAGGCGCCGGTCTCGGCGCTGATTCCGCCGCAGGATCTGTATGCAAGATGCGGCATCCAGCACCAGAATTTCAATACGATCTATCAGCTGTACTGCGACAAGCAAAGCGGAAAGCTCGGCAGGGCAAAGCGCTTTCTGATGATGCCCGATTATCTTTCCTACAAGCTGACAGGCGTGTGCAAAAACGAATACACCAACGCAACGACAACGAATCTTGTCAACGCCGAAAGCAAGGCGTGGGACGACGGTCTGCTCGGCCTGCTCGGCATCGATCCGGGTCTGCTGCAGCCGCTTTCGCAGCCCGGCACGGTCGTTGGCCCGTTCAAACAAGAGATTCAGGCGGAGGTCGGCTTTTGCGCAACCGTGCTTCTTGCCCCGAGCCACGACACGGCCTCGGCGGTTGCCGCCTGTCCGCTCGACGATGACAGCGTCTATCTTTCCTCCGGCACTTGGTCGCTGATCGGCACGGAGAACGGGCAGCCGATCCTTTCGGAAGAAGCCCGCAAGGCCAACTTCACCAACGAGGGCGGCGTGGAATACCGTTTCCGCTTCCTCACGAACATCATGGGTATGTGGCTGTTCCAGAACATCCGCAGGGAAATCGGCAAAAAGCTCACCTATGACGAGATGATGCAGCTTGCCATGCAAAGCGATTACCGCAAGACGTTCAACTGCAACGACAGCACGCTGACCGCGCCCGACAGTATGATCGGCGCCATTCAGGCGCTGCTCGGCGAAGAGCTCCCGCTTTGCGACGTGCTTTCGGCCGTTTATCACTCGCTTGCCGCTTCTTATCAGGCTGCCGTTGCGCAGATTGAACGGCTTTCCGGCAAGCAGATCGGTAAAATCCTGATAGTCGGCGGCGGCAGCAAGGACCGCTATCTGAACGAGCTGACCGCGCGCGTGACCGGCAAAACGGTGATGACGGGGCTTTCGGAGGCGACGGCGCTCGGGAATCTGCTCTCGCAGATCATGTATGACCGCGACATGACGCTCTCGGAAGCGAGAAATACAGTCAGAAAATCATTTCCGATAAAGGAGACGACGATATGAACAGATATGACGAAGCAAAAAACCTCTACGCCGCGCTCGGCGTTGACACGGACGCGGCGCTGGACGCCCTGAAGGACGTCTGCATCTCCGTGCACTGCTGGCAGGGCGACGACGTGATCGGCTTTGACTGCGGCGAAAGCCTGTCTGGCGGCATTCAGACGACCGGCAACTATCCCGGCAGAGCGCGGACGCCGCAGGAGCTGATGGCGGACCTTGACAAAGCGTTTTCTCTCATGCCCGGCAAAAAGAAGCTGAACCTGCACGCCAGCTACGCCATCTTTGAAGACGGCGAAAGGGCGGAGCGCAACAAGCTGGAGCCGAAGCATTTTTGCAAATGGATCGACTTTGCAAAGGCGCGCGGCATGGGCATCGACTTCAACCCCACGTTCTTTGCGCATCCGATGGTCAAGGACAATCTGACGCTTTCCTCGCCGGATGAAACTGTGCGCAGATACTGGGTGGAGCACGGACAGGCCTGCATCCGCATCAGCGAAGCATTTGCGGAAGAAACCGGCGTTCCCTGCGTCATGAATATCTGGATCCCGGACGGCTGCAAGGATATCCCCGGCGACAGGCTTGGCCCGCGCGCACGGTTCAAACAGTCGCTGGACGAGATTCTTTCCGTTCCGTATGACAAATCAAAGGTTTACGTGACGCTGGAAAGCAAGGTGTTCGGCATCGGGCTGGAAAGCTACACCGTCGGTTCCGCGGAGTTCTGTCTGAGCTATTCCGCTAAGAACGGCATCACGCCGCTCATGGACAACGGGCATTACCATCCGACGGAGGTGGTCAGCGACAAGATCTCCTCGCTGCTGCTGTTCAACGATAAAATCGCGCTGCACGTCACGCGTCCCGTTCGCTGGGATTCCGACCACGTGGTGCTGTTTGACGACGAAACCAGAGAGATTGCCAAAGAGATCGTGCGCAACGACGCGCTGGACCGCGTCTTTATTGCAACGGACTATTTTGACGCCTCCATCAACCGCATCTCCGCGTGGATCACCGGTATGCGCAACGTGCAGAAGGCGCTGCTGTTTGCGCTGCTGCAGCCGAACGACAAGCTCAAAGCGCTGCAGGACGCGGCCGATATGACGGCGCTGATGGTGCTGCAGGAGGAACTGAAGACCGCTCCCTTCGGCGACGTCTGGCAGGAATACCTGCGCAGGGAAAACGTCAAAGCGGATTATCTTTCCGAGATCAAAGACTATGAAAAGAAAGTGCTGGTGAACCGCGTATGAAAGACATTCTGACCGCACCGTCCCTGCAGGAATTCTGCAGAACAACATCGAATATGTACCGGCTCGGCTGGGACGAGCGCAACGGCGGCAACATCAGTCTGCTGCTGGACGAAGCACAGGTCGGCGCCTATCTGGACCTCGATCACGTCATCCGCACCATCCCGACCGGCTTTGACGCAAAGGCGCTGATCGGAAAGCTGTTTCTTGTTACCGGCACGGGCAAGTATTTCAAGAACATGGAGCGCGACCCCGAAACCAACCTCGGCATCATCCGCATTGCGAAGGACGGCACGACAGCCGAGCTGCTCTGGGGCTACGCCGATGGCGGCAAATTCACCAGCGAGCTGCCGGCGCATCTGATGAGCCACATGGCGCGCCTTTCGGTCAACCCCGAAAACCGCGTGGTCATGCACTGCCATCCGACCTATACGCTGGCCATGAACTATGTGCACGAGCTGGATGAAAAGAAGTTCACCCATACGCTTTGGGAGATGTGCACCGAATGCATCGTCGTTTTCCCCGACGGCGTCGGCGTGCTGCCGTGGATGCTTTGCGGCACCAACGAGATCGGCGAGGCGACTGCGGAAAAGATGAAGGAATTCCGTCTGGTGGTCTGGGGCATGCACGGCATCTACGGCGTCGGCAAGGATCTTGACGAAACCTTCGGCCTGATCGAGACCGTGGAAAAGGCGGCGCAGATCTATATGCTGACCGCGCACCTGCCGCGCGTCAACACGATCAAAGACGACGAGCTGCAGGTGCTTGCCGAAGCGTTCGGCGTCAACTATCGCAAGGATTATTTGAATCTGTAACAACGGCGCAAAGGAGAGAGCATCTATGAACAACATCTTTTCCGCAAACTGGATCAAAGCAAAACGCAGCAACGGAAAATGTGTCACCGATTTTCACCGCGCGTTTCAGCTGCGCAAAGACGTTGCTTTTGCCGAGCTGTCGCTGACCGCGCACGGCGTCTTTGTTGCGCGGCTGAACGGTATGCGGATCGGGGAAGACATCCTCGCGCCGGGCTGGACTGTCTATCAGAAACGGCACCAGTATCTGACCTATGACGTGACAAAGCTGCTGCAGACCGGCGAAAACCGGCTTTCGGTCGGCGTCGGCCGCGGCTGGTTCTTCCATCAGGCAAAGGAGTTTGCTTCCAAAAAGCTCAAAAGCGACGAAGCGGCGCTGATCTGCGCTCTGACCGTCCGCTATGAGGACGGCAGCGAAGACGTGATCGTGTCTGACGAAAGCTGGCAGACCTCGCGCAGCAACGTCGTGTTCAACGATATCTATGACGGCGAAACGCTCGATCTGACCGCGCGGGCAGCCGCCCGCACGCCGGCGGTCTGTGTGGTTTATCCCAAGGAGATTCTCATTCCCGCGGAGGGCGCGCCGATCCGTGAGCAGGAGCGCATTCCCGGACAAAAGCTGATCGTGACGCCGAAAGGCGAGCTTGTCATCGATTTCGGCCAGGAGGTCACCGGCTATGTTTCGTTTTCGGCCAAAGCGCCGCGCAAGACGGAGATCTGCCTGCAGCATTTTGAAATGCTCGACCGTGACGGCAACGTCTATACCGAGAATCTGCGGTCCGCAAAGCAGCAGTTCCGCGTCATTTCCGGCGGCAAAGCGTTCACCGTCAAGCCGGAATACACGTTTTACGGCTTCCGCTACGTGCAGGTGATCGGCCTTGAGCCCGTTGACCCCAATGCCTTCACCGCCGTGGTGGTACATTCCGATATGAAACGCACCGGCTATTTTTCCTGTGCCGACGATCTGCTCAATCGGTTTGCCTCCAACGTCCTGTGGGGCCAGAAGGGCAACTTCCTCGACGTACCGACCGACTGCCCGCAGCGCGACGAACGCATGGGCTGGACCGGCGACTGCGAAATGTTCTGCCGCACGGCCGCCATCAACTACGACGTGCGCGATTTCTATGACAAGTGGTACAACGACGTCGCCGCCGATCAGCACGACGACGGACTGATTCCGCACGTGGTGCCGAACGTCCACCGCTTTATCGGCAACAATGCCGGCGCTCCTGCCTGGGACGACGTGGCGACCGTGCTGCCGTGGGAGCTTTACGTTGCCTACGGTGACAAAAAGCGTCTACGCCGCCAGTTCCCGACCATGAAGAAATATGTGGACGGCATGATCGCGCGCTGCCGCGACAAAAACGCGCCGCCCGAAAAAGAATTCGCCCGGCCGTGGACGACGGAAGGCTACGGCGACTGGCTGAGCCTTGAGGATCTCAGCCGCGAGCACGGCGTCGGCGAAACTGACCGCGGCCTGATCGCAACCGCCTATCTGTGCTACGGCCTTCAGACGTTAATCAAAGCGTCCCAGGTGCTGAACCTCGACTGTGCCTGGTATGAATACGTGCTGACCCATGTGCGCGCGTTCTTCCGCGACGCCTATATGGAAAACGGCCGTATGAAGCAGGATCTGCAGACGGCCATGGTGCTGGCGCTGATTTTTGATCTTTCCGACGACCCGGCCGAAACAGGCAGACAACTGGCCGAAAACGTGCGCAGGCTCGGCCGCCTGACGACCGGCTTCATCGGCGCCACCCATCTGCTGGACGCGCTGACGATTGCGGGCGAAGACACGCTGGCGGTCGATCTGCTTCTGCGCACGGAATATCCCTCGTGGCTCTATGCCGTCACCATGGGCGCAACGACGGTCTGGGAACGCTGGAACGGCATGTATCCCGACGGTCACTTTGCCTCGGCCGGCATGAACTCCTTTAATCATTACGCCTACGGCAGCGTGTTCTCCTGGATGTTCCGCCGTCTGGCCGGCATTCAGCCGGTGGAGGGCTCGCCCGGTTATCGCACGATCCGCTTTGCACCCGCGCCGGATCCGCGGATTCCCTGGGTACGCGCGGCGATCGACACGGATTACGGCAAGGTCTCGTCCTATTATGAAAAAACGGGGAC